>CALAGR010000169.1 GCA_937891735.1 uncultured Pseudomonadota bacterium
CATCGGGCGCTGTCTGCCTGTCAACGGCCCGAATGTCAAACCTTCTTACGTCGGACTCAATCCAGCGGGAAGGCCTCACGGGCGTCGCTGATCTCCGGATAGGCTCGCTGATCTTCCTTGCGCAGGACAAACGGGCCGATCACGAGCGTGTCCATGTGCGTGCGGATGAAGCACTGAAAGGCGTCTTCGGGGGTGCACACGATCGGCTCACCCCGCACGTTGAACGAGGTGTTGATCACCATGGGACAGCCCGTCTGCTCCTCGAACGCCGCGATCAGGTCGTAGTACAGGGGCGTGGTGTCCCGGCTCACGGTCTGCACCCGGGCCGAGTGGTCCACGTGGGTGATGGCCGGCACCACCCGCTTGCCCTCCTTGACGTCCGCCACCAGCAGCATGAACGGCGAAGGCTGCCCGCGCAGGTCGAACCACTCGTCGGCCTTCTCCGCCAGGACCGAGGGCGCGAACGGCCGGAAGCCCTCCCGGAACTTGATCTTCAGGTTGATGCGGTCGCGCATGTCCAGGACCCGCGGATCCCCCAGGATCGAGCGGTTGCCGAGCGCCCGCGGGCCGAACTCCATGCGGCCCTGAAACCAGCCCACCACCTGCCCCTTCGCCACGTGCGCGGCGGCCTCCCGGCAGACCGCGGCGTCGTCGTCGAGGCGGGTGTAGGTGGCGCCGTAGTGATCGAGCACCTCGGCGATGTCCTCGGGCGCGAACTCGGGTCCCCAGTCGGCGCGGTCCATGACCCAGCCGCGCTCCCCCTTCAGGACCATGTTGTGGATCCACAGGGCCACCCCCAGCGCCCCGCCCGCGTCGCCGGCGGCGGGCTGCACGAACAGCCGCTCGAAGGGCGACTCGCGGAGCACGTGCCCGTTGGCCACGCAGTTCAGGGCCACGCCCCCGGCCATGCACAGGTTGGGCAGCTTCGTGCGCTCGTACGACGCGCAGGCCTGCTTGACCATCACCTCGTTGACGACCTCCTGCAGCGAGCGGGCGACGTCCTTGTAGAACTCCTCCATGCCCTCGCCGCCACTGGCCCGCGGGGGCTTGCCCATGAGGTCGAAGAAGGCCTCGTTGGCCATCCGCATGCCCCAGTCGAAGTCGAAGTAGGTCATGTCCAGGCGGAAGGAGCCGTCGGGGGCGATGTCGATGAGCTTCTTGATGCGGTCCACGTACCGCGGCTGCCCGTAGGGCGCGAGGCCCATGACCTTGTACTCGCCGGAGTTCACCTTGAAGCCCAGGTACGCCGTGAACGCCGAATACAGCAGGCCCAGGCTGTGGGGGAACTTGATCTCGTGGGTCAGCTCGAGGGTGCTGCCGCGCCCCACCCCCTGGGTGGCCGTCGCCCACTCGCCCACGCCGTCCATGTTGATGATCGCCGCCTCGTCGAAGGGGCTGGCGAAGAACGCCGACGCGGCGTGGCTGACGTGGTGCTCGCAGAACCAGATGGGGATGCGCTTGGAGCCGAGCTCCTTGCGGATGATCTTGCGGACCGGGAGCTTCTCCTTCATCCAGGAGGGCATGGCCCGGACGAACTGCTCACGGCTCTTGGGGAAGTGCTGCAGGTGGGACAGCAGCAGCCGCTCCAGCTTGAGCATGGGCTTGTCGTAGAAGCCGATGCTGCCCACATCCTCGATGGAGATCCCCGCCTTGTTCAGGCAGAACCGCGCCGCGTTCGTGGGGAAGCCTGCGTCCTGCTTGATGCGGGTGAAGCGCTCCTCGCTGGCGGCGGCGACGAGCTGCCCGTCCCGGAGCAGGGCCGCGGCGCTGTCGTGATAGAAGCAGGAGATCCCGAGGATCCACTCCGACATGGCTCGCTCCTCCTAGACGGGGCGCCGGATCCGGTCCGGATCGGTGTGGATGGGGTCGGTGCGCACGTGCCAGCCCGTGGCGCCGACAGGGCGGGGGGCGCGGTCGAGCTCGTCCTTCTTGCGCATGATCAGCCCCACGGGACGCAGGCCGAGGTGGAACGTCAGCCAGGACAACGCCCTGTTCTGCACGCCCGCGATGCGCCCCGCCTTGGGCAGCCACCAGCGCCAGAAGCGTTTGTAGAAGGGCACGTACTCGGCGACCGGGTCCGGGATCCGCGCCGGCACCCCCCCATCGAAGCGAAGCTCGCCGGTGGGAACGGCCACCTGCACGCCGCGGGGCCGGGGCCCCTGCACCGCCTGCGCCGACTCGCCGGGGGCGTCCTGGCTCACGCGCCGTTGCCGTTGTCGTCCGCGTCCTCGTTGCCGGGGTACACGCCAGGGATCACGCCGCGCACCCGGGGGAACGTCGCGCCGGTCTGCTTCTGGATGTCCGTGACGCTGTCGTTGAGCGCGTCGATCAGCTGGCGCAGCCGCCCCAGGTGGCGCTGGTCGAAGTGGAACCGCACGCGGTGCAGGTCCACCGTCTCGGGCTCGTCCCGCTCCCGCTCGTGCATGACGCAGGGCTCGATGTCGCCCTCGGCGATGATGTCCCGGAAGTCGTGGTTGAGCTGGGAGATCAGCTCCTCGCTGGGTCCGTGCTGCAGGCGGAAGACCAGCAGGTTGCGCTGCAGATAGCGCATCGAGTGGTAGTTCGCATAGAAGCGGACGACGTGGTCGACGGCCTCGTTGACGTCGTTGGTGATCTTGTACAGGTTCAGGTCGTCAGGAGAGATGAGCCCGCGGCCGAGCAGCGCGCTCCGCACGTAGGCGTCCCACTCGGCCCAGTAGGTCGACCCCTCCGGATCCACCATCACCACCGGCGACGGCTCGGCCTTGCCGGTCTGGATGAGGGTCAGGGTCTCGAAGCCCTCGTCCTGGGTGCCGAAGCCGCCCGGGAACAGGATCACGCCGTCCACCTCCTTGACGAACACCACCTTGCGCGTGAAGAAGTACTTGAAGTCCACCAGGCGGTCGGGGTGGATGAACGGGTTGGCCGTCTGCTCGAAGGGCAGGTTGATGTTGACGCCGTAGCTGTTGTCGATGCCCGCGCCTTCGTTGCCGGCCTGCATGATCCCCGGACCGGCGCCGGTGACCACGCCAAAGCCGTTCTCGACCAGGCCCTTCGCACACTGCACGGCGCTCTGGTACTCGAGGCTGCCGGGCAGGCTTCGCGCGCTGCCGAAGACCGCGATCTTGCGGTGGTGCCGCCACGGCCGGAACGTCCGAAAGCCCTTGTGCAGCTCGCGCAGGGCGCGCTCGATGATCTTGATGTCGATGCGATCCAGCCCGTCGTGATCGACCTTGACCACCGTGCGCAGCATGCGCTTGATGAGGTCACGGTGGTCGGTGCTGGACCCCTGGTCGATGGTGTCCAGGAACTTGTTGATCGCGGAGTCGACGGTGGCCTTGTCGGGTCCCATGGGGGTCATGTGGCGACGATCCTCGTGATTGGTCGCCGGGGGCCGTGGCGACGGAATCGATGATCGTAGCCCACGGGGGCGATCAGTGCCGGGCAGGATCCAGTCGCAGGACACGTGCTCCGCGACCCGCGCCTCGCACGCGGCGTCGCTCTCGGTGAGCTCGCAGAGCTCCTGGAGGTAGCGACAGGAGCTGTGGTTGCCGCCGATCCCGAGGTTCGTCTCCACCCGCTTCGCGGCGTCGTCGAAGGGCAGGTCCACCCGGACCTCGAAGTCCCGGTCCCCCACCCGCGGTGACGCGAGGGTGACCGCGGTCACCGGCAGGCCCGTCTGCTCGGCGAGGGTGGCCGCGGCGAGGGTCGCCACCGCGCCGCCGAGGCTGTGCCCCGTGACGGCGATGCGCGACCAGGTACCGGCAGCGACGAGTTCCTCGATGTCTTCGAGGATCCCCGGGTGCAGCTGTACGTAGCGCTCGGTGAAGCCCGCGTGCGTGCCGCCCCCGTCCCCGCTCAGCAGCGGGTAGTCGATCTGGTCGATCGCCACGTCGAGGAGCGCCTCGGTGGTGGTGGAGGTGCCCCGGAAGACCAGGTAGATGGTGTCGTCGCGCGTGCCGAGCCAGGCAACTGGCACCGTCTCGGGCTCCTCCGAGTCGACGTCGTTCCAGTTCTGCTCGGTGGTGTGCAGCGCGTACAGCGCGTACCCGTCAGGGGCCTCCCAGCCACCCCCGGATATCGACACCTCATGCATGTCGTAGGCGCTGACGGCCAGCTCGGCGAAGGCGATCGCCCCGGCGGCGTCGAAGTCAGCGGGGATGGGCAGCGTCTCGACGCAGCCGGGCAGGGCGCCGGCCAGCGCGAGCACGCCCAGCGCCGCCCCGAGCGCTGGATGGGCGCCGGTCTCCCGAGCGCGCTTCACTCCGCGCTCCCGGGGGTCCGCCGCCCCGGTGCGTCCGACGTCGGAGCACCATCCGGGGTCGGGAGGTCGACGGTCTCCGCGTAGCGCGGATCGTCGCCGGGATCTGGGTCAGTCTCCCCCCAGGCCCTGCGCGCGGCGGCCTGATCCCAAGGCTCCGGGAGGTCGGTGGCGAGCAGCAGGGCGCGCAGCTCGGCGCAGGTCGCGGGGCGATCCTGAGGAGCCTTGGCGAGACAGCGCAGGACCAGGGCGTTCAGAGCCGGGGGCAGGTCCGGCACCAGCGAGGAGGGCGCGGGCGGAGCGCGGTGGGCGTGGGCGAAGGCGGTCGCCATGGGGGTCTCACCGGGGAAGACGAGCTCGCCGGTGAGCAGGAAGAACGCCACGCACCCCAGGGCGTAGATGTCTGCCCGCCCATCGACCTCGCCGCCGGTCAGCGACTCGGGGGCGAGGTAGGCCGGAGTGCCCGAGATCGCGCCGTCCACGGTCAGCTGGGTCTGCTCTTCGTCCCGGTCCAGCTTCACGATGCCGAAGTCGAGCACCTTGACGAAGTCGAGCTCCTGGGCCCGCCGGCACACGAAGATGTTCTCGGGCTTCACGTCCCGGTGCACCATGCCCTGCGCGTGGGCCTCGGCCAGCGACAGACACGCCTGGGCCAGCAGGTGCACCGCCCTGGCGGGGGGCAGGGCACCGTGCTGCTTCACGAGGCTGCCCAGGTCCCGCCCCGTCAACAGCTCCATCACGTAATAGAAGGTGCCGTCATCGGCCACCCCAAAGTCGTAGACCTCGATGGTGTGGGGAGACTGGAGCATCGCCGTGGCCTGGGCCTCGCGCTCGAAGCGCCGGCGCAGGTGCGCGGCCTGCTCCGGGGGCCCGAGGCGATCAGCCCGGATCAGCTTGACCGCGGCCGGTCGGGCGAGGCTGCGGTGGGTCGCGCGCCAGACCTCACCCATGCCGCCGGCGCCCAGGCGCTCCACGAGGCGGTACGAGCCCATCTCCCGGGCGCGATCGAGCTTCTCCGACAGCTCGTACAGCGTGCGCGACGCCAGCACGGCGACGCCCGCCGAGCCGAAGGTGGGCAGGAACAGCCAGATCCAGAAGGTCGGCCTCGGCACGGGGTTGCCGAGGGCGAAGGTGGCGACCAGGGCCAGCGGGTCCGTCGCTGCGGCGGCGAAGGCGGCCAGGGCCATGCGCCGGGGGTGCATCGGCACCAGGGTCGCGAACACCATGATGGCGAACGCCGCGCCCGAGGGGCCGCGCACCAGATCGAGGGCGTCGTCGTAGGGAAGCCAGTGGCTGAAGAGCGAGACGAGGGCGCTCATCACGACCAGGTAGCCCAGCCCCGCGTCCAGGCGGCGGCCCACCGGGATCGTCTTGCTCCGGGCGACCAGGAGCATCGCCACGGACACCACGATCGCGAACGGGATCAGGCCGAACGGCCGGCTGAGTCCATCCCGGATCCCCCCGACGTTGGGCTTCACCAGCGGCAGCGCGAGCACGGCCAGGGCGAGGCCGACCAGGGCCGCCACCGCGGCGAACTGCAGCCGACGGCTGGCCTCCTCCTGGAGCTGGTCGCGACCCGGCAGCGCGCCCGTGCCGCCGCCGAAGAGACGGCGGGACGGGCGCCCCTGGGGACGGGTCGGCGCCGAAGCTTCAGCGTGTTCGGACACCGGGCCGGGGCCTCACTTCTTGCCGCAGGCCTGGTCGTAGGCGTAGACGTGCAGGGCGAAGTTCTTGAACTTCGGCTTCTCCGCGACGGCGCTCTTCATGAGCGGGGCGCAGTCGGCGAACAGCTCATCGAACATGTTCTTCTTGTAGCCGGACTTCTTGACCTGGACCGAGCGCTTCCCGTCCTTGACGACGATGTAGCTCTCGGCGGGGGCGGTGGAGATGCCCATCACGCTGTCGTCGTTCGACGCGGCCTTCGCGTCGAAGTAGACCGAGATCCTCGAGTCGAACCCGGGGTTGATCAGCTGCATCAGGGCGTACTTGTCGCCCTTGCCGGGCAGCAGGGCCTGCTCGAACATCACCCACTCGCGCTGCATGACCTCGCCCCAGTCGGCGGTGATGAGGTCACGGAGGCTGTCGACCTGGTCGCTCATGGCGGACATCTTGGCCAGGGCGCTGGGCTTGTTGGCCAGGACCTTGACGTCGGCGGCCTTGTACTTGGCCTTCTCGCCGTCGGCCGTCTTCAGCGTGATCGAGCGGAGCGTGCCGTTCATGAACATCGCCAGGGGCACCGTGCCCTCGATCTTCGTGCCGTCCGGCAGGATCACGTAGCTCGGCGTCTGGGCGCTGATCCCATCGACGGGAGAGATGAATCCCTGGGCCAGGACGGACGACGGAATCGCCATGAGGAAGATCAAGAGGGCCAGTGTGCGCATGAAGTCTCCGGCCTCGGTGAAGTCCGAGGGACTCGCAGTCTTTCAGCGACGAGCGCAAGCCGCAACACGGGTGGGCGGACACACCGTGCTCGGCCGGGGCGTTCGCCGGGACGCCGCAACCAACTGGACGTCGCAGGATCGCGCCGTGACAGCTTCCGCGCCCGTCCGAAAAGGACGCATGCCGGTGCCCGCAGCGGCGACTCCATCCGCGGAAGAAGAGGACGACACATGAGTCGATCAATCGGACTGATCCTGGTGGCCTTTGCGGTGGCCGCCCCGGCCTCGGCGTCCGCGACGGACTGGTACCTGACCGTCGATGGCACCAGCTCCAACGACGGGAGCTCGTGGAACAGCCCGCGCAGGGACCTGGAGGCGCTCGTGGACCATGCCGTGTCACCCGGGGACACGGTCTACCTGGGGCCAGGGCACTTCCGGGTCTGTGAACTCGATCTCTCCGACCTGTCGCTGATCGGCTCCGGGCGCGACCAGACGGTCCTCGAGGCGATCAACTGCATCGGTGCCATCGCCGTGATCCACGGGCCCGCGTCCCTGAGCCACATGCTGATCGAGAGCGACGAGAAAGACGCCTTCAGCCAGTACGGCATCGTGATCGTCGGGACCCAGTCGAACCTCGCGCCGGTCACGGTGGACCAGGTCGACTTTTACAGGTTCGGCGAGGCCATCCGCGCGGTGGCGGCGGACCTGTACGTGGTGGACTCGACGATCAAGGGGACCGCCCTCGGCATCGCGGCCACCTCGCACTCCGACGTCCACGTGCACCGCTCCCTGTTGACGAACACCCTGGATTTCATCGAGCAGTCGACCGGCAGCCTCACGGTCACCGACAGCGAGTTCCTGTACGGCCTCAACGGGGCGCACGCCGGAAGCATCGACATGTCGGGGGGCACGCTCCGGCTGGATGGAAACCGCCTGGACAGCACGGAGATCGACCTGCAGTCCGTCGAAGGCGAGATCACCAACAACGTCTTCTACGACGCCACGACGCCCATCAAGACGTCGGCCGACGGTCAGATATACATCGTGCAGAACACGTTCAGGCACCGGGGTTTCGCCAGTCCACAGGACCCGACCCGGATCTCGGAGGCGCGGTCGCGACGTCCCGGGAGCGGCACCACAACGGTCGTGACCTGCTCCCCAGACTTCTATACGGGGGCCGTCTCGGAGAACCACTTCTACGGAAACGCCGTCGTCGGCTACGACGCGGCCTACGCGAACACCGGAACGACCGACTGCTACTTCTTCATCGGCGGCAGCGCGTTCTACACCCCCGGGGCCACCGTGAGCTTTCCCGGCTCGCACCTCGAGACCGCGCCCAACCTCTGGAACGTCGCCTTCACCATCGACGGCTCGTTCCAGCCCACGGGCTGGAATTCGCCGCTGCTCAACGCGTCGCCGAATCTGTACGCATCGAGCGCGCTCGCCACCGACTTCGACGGCGTGCCGCGCCGGTGGCCCGCCGACATCGGCGCCGTGCAGGGGCACCACCGCCTGGTGAAGGGCGTCGTCGGCGGTCCGCGCACGCCCTGACGGACCGGGCGGACGGCGAGGCAACCACGCGCTGAGGGGTGTTCCCCCAGGGTGCGTGCGTTGTCGGCGCGCACTTGGGATGATGGAGCATCACCGCTGCGATGAAGGAGCACCCGTGCGACGACTCCTCCTGCTGATCCTGGGCGTGTTGCTCCTGGTCCTGTCCGGCTGCCCCGAACCGACCCAAGACGACGACGACGCAGGCGACGACGACGACACCGCGGGCGACGACGACACCGCGGGCGACGACGACACCGCGGGCGACGACGACACCGCGGGCGACGACGACGACACCGGCACCTCCGTCACCGACACCTTCACCGGCGGCGTCCAGACCGCCCTCGACCTGGTGATCGTGGTCGACGACTCGGGCTCGATGAGCTCCGAGCAGCAGGACATCGCCTCCTCGCTGCCCTCGCTGGTGAACTCGGCGAGCACCGCGGTCCCGGATCTGCAGATCCTGGTGACCTCCGGCGGCCTCGCGGGCGCCGGCGTGGGCACTCCGGCCGTGATGACCACCTCCACCCCGAACTTCGGCCAGGAGCTCCAGTCCCGGACGCAGGTAGGCACCTCGGGTCCGTCCGCCCAGCCCCTGGTCCACGCCACCTGGGCCGCCGCGACGCCGCCCCTGATGGCGGCGGGAGGCACGAACGAGGGCCTGGTGAGGGACGGCGCGGCGCTGCGCTACGTCATCGTCAGCGACGGTGACGACGAGAGCTTCGCCACCCAGAGCTGGACCGGATCGGACTACATCGCCGCCCTGATCGACGTCAAGCGCGACCCCGGCGCGGTGGTGATCCACACCGTGTCCGGCGGGGCGAGCGGCTGCGGAGGCGCCGACGCCGCACCCGAGTTGGTGGCGATCGCGAGCGCCACTGGCGGGGTGGACACTTCGGTGTGCGACGGCGGCTGGGCGGCGGCTGTGGGCTCGGCGAGCAACGCCTGGACCGGGCTCGTCCGGAGCTTCGCGTTGTCCGTCGCCCCGGACGCGCAGACGCTGCAGGTCACCGTCGACTCCACGCCCGCCACGACGGGCTGGGCCTACGAGGCGGGCTGGCAGGCGGTGGTGTTCGAGAAGGCGGCGGCACCCGAGCAGGGCGACGCCGTCGTGATCACCTACGCGCCGGCTCCCTGAAGAGCGACCGCGGTTCGAGGGGGCGCCACGCGGGGTCCCGCCGGTATCCTGCCGCCATGTCCGCTTCCCAGCACGTCTTCGAGCCCTCCGTCTTCGCCCACCGCCGTCGCCAGCTGGCCGCGCTCGTGGGGGATCGGCCGATCCTGCTGATGGGGCACCGGCTGGTGCCTCGCAACTACCTCGCCAACCCGCTCCCGTTCCGGCAGGACTCCACGTTCCTGTACTTCCTGGGGATCGAGGAGCCCTGCGCCGCCGCGATCATCGGGGTGGGCGGGCACACCACCCTGTACTTGCCGGCGCGCACCGCCCAGGACGCGCTGTGGCACGGCGAGCGCCCAACGCTGGACGACATGGCCGCCCTCTGCGGCGCCCAGGAGGCCCGCCCCGTCAGCGATCTCGCCGCCGGCCCCTACTTGACGCTGCCCCTGGCCGAGAGCGGCGGCAACACCCACGCCGCGCGCCTGGTGGGCCGACCGCTGGACCCCGCGGATCCCACCGGCACCGGCGACCGCGACCTGCTGGACGCCGTGGTGAGCCTGCGGCTGTGCCGCGATGAGGACGAGATCCTGGCGATGCGCTGGGCCCTCTTCGCCACCAAGGAGGCCCACGTCGTCGCCATGGAGGCGACCCGCCCCGGCGTGACGGACAGCGCCATCCAGGCCCTCATGGAGGGGGTGTTCGCGCTGCACGGGATGCCCACGGCGTACCCGTCCATCGTCACCGCCCGGGGTGAGGTGCTGCACGGCCACGCCACCGGCGCCCCCCTGCAGCGCGGCGAGCTGCTGCTGGTGGACGCGGGGGCCGAGGGGCCCCATGGGTACGCGTCCGACATCACCCGGACCTGGCCCGTGTCGGGCACGTTCACTCCGCGGCAGCGCGACGTGTACGCAGCGGTGCTGGCGGCCAACGAGGCGGCCATCGAGCTGGTGCGCCCCGGGGTGGCCTACAAGGACGTGCACCTGTGCGCGGCGCGGGTGCTGGCCCAGGCCCTGGTGGACTGGGGGCTGCTGCGCGGAGACGTGGACGGGCTCGTGGAGCAGGGCGCGCACGCGGTGTTCTTCCCGCACGGTGTGGGGCACCTGCTGGGCCTGGACGTGCACGATCTGGAGCTGTTCGGCGACGCGGCCCTTTACCCCGGCGACCGGGTGCGCAGCGAGCAGTTCGGGCTGGGCTACCTGCGCCTGGACCGGGATCTGGAGGCCGGCATGGTGGTCACCATCGAGCCGGGCCTGTACCTCGTGCCGGCCATCCTGCGGGACCAGGCGCTGCGCGAGCGGCTCGGCGACAGCGTCGAGTGGGTCGTGGCGGAGCAGTGGGTGGGCCTGGGCGGCGTGCGCATCGAGGACGACGTGCTGGTCACCGAGGACGGCTTCGACGTGCTCAGCGAGGCCATCCCGAAGTCCATCGAGGAGATCGAGGAGATCGTGGGCAGCGGTCTACCGCCCCGGGACCGGCTCGCTCCGGCCGAGGCGAAGTGCCGCGCGCCGGGGGTCGGCTCCCCCTGAGGGCCTGTCCGGGCCGCCTCACTTCAGCGGCAACAGCTCCACCTGGCCCTGCACCGTGGCCGCTCCGAGCGCGCCCCCGGCGGCGAGGTGCTGGGCCAGGGCATCGAACCGTTCGGGACGCTTCGCCTCGGTGCTCGCCCGCTCCAGCTGCGTGGCCACGAACTCCGCCCGGCCCAGCCGCGCTCCTGCCACCACCGCCGTCCACCGGGCCTCGTCGTCCAGGGGCACCCCCGTCAGCATGGTGATCGCGTCCGCGTCCCGACCGAGCACCACCAGCAGCCGGGCGCACGCCCGCGCCGTCGGCGGGTGGCCGGATCCCAGGGCCAGCGCCCGCAGGTACGAATCCACCCCGGCTGGGTACCGCCCCTGCGCGGTGTGGTGCTCCGCGAGCAGCAGGTGCATCCAGTCCTGCTCGAACCCCAGCGCGATGGCCGCGGCACAGTCCGTGGCCGCGGCCTTGGGATCCCCCTGGGACGATGCCGCGCAGCGGACCGCGAGGGCCTCCATGTAGGCCGGGCCCTGCGCCCCGGACACGTACGCATCCAGGGCCGCGAACGCGTCCTCCAGGGTACCCAGGTGGTTCTGGGCCGCAAACCGCCAGCGCCAGACGTCCCGGTCTCCCGGGTCCAGCTCCTGGATCGCCGCAACCGCCAGCAGGGCCGCGTCCCAGCGCCTCAGATCGAGCAGCACCCGAACGCGGCGCCGCTGCACGTCGAGCAACCCCGGTGCCCCCGCGACGGCCGCGTCCAGCTCCGCGAGGGCGTCCTCGTGGTGACCCGCCTTCTGGTGGAGCCAGGCCCGCTCGACCCGGGCCCGGGCCTCCAGCTGCGCCGGCGGGTGCCGCGCCAGCGCCTGGTCCAGGCGGAGCAGCGCGGTGTCGAGCCGCGCATCCCCCGCGAGCGCCTTGGCGTCCCGCACGTCGGACCAGAGCAGGCGATCGCGGTTGCACAGATCGGCCTCGCTGACCGTCGCGGACCGGTCGCTGCGGGCCAGGAACTCCCGGATCTCGCCCAGGGGCACGTACGTGGCCAGCGGCAAGGTGTGTACGCCGCGGCTCAGGA
Source organism: uncultured Pseudomonadota bacterium (assembly GCA_937891735.1). GTDB lineage: Bacteria > Myxococcota_A > UBA796 > UBA9615 > UBA9615 > JAGSHC01. The sequence goes on from CALAGR010000169.1 coordinate 11,871, forward strand.
GCCCCACCAGGTGGCCTTCCAGATCGAGCAAGGGCCCTCCCGAGTCCCCCGGGCGCATGGGGATGCGCGCCAGCAGCTCGAGCTCCGAGCCCGACACCACCTGCCCCGCCGCGATGCTCGTCTCGCGTCCCCAACCGAACACCGGCGCGGCGCGGCGCGGATGCTCCGCGGCCAGCTCGATCCCGCGCAGCTCCGTCTTCTTCGGCAGCGGGATCTGCAGCAGGGCGAGGTCGAGCCCATCATCCAGGGCCACTACCCGGGCCTTGCGGCGCCGCTGGTCTGAGAGCGGCTTGGCGTACAGCACGTCCGTGCAGGGGACGACGTGCGCCGCGGTCAGGATGTAGCCGTCCTCCAGCAGCACGCCGGAGCCGTACTGCGTGCCCCCGACCCCGCGCAGGTGCACCCCCACAGCCGACCAGGCCACGGTCTCGCCCACGGCCCGCGGCACGTCGATGGCCGGCACCAGGGCCTCCAACGCCCGCTGCGCCTCCGCCGCCGCATCCGGAGCTGGCTCGGCTCCCTCCAGCGGACGCGCCGCCAACAACGCCAGCATCACCACGATCACCGCCCCTCCCCGTTGCATCATCCCGGATCTCCTTCCGGGCCATGATCCCACAGCGGTCCCCCAGCTACACTGCGCATCGGCGTTCTGCGTCAGGAGACGACGACTTGGTACTTCCTTCCACAGCCGAGCTCCCCACCACCTTCGGGCGGTACAAGCTCACGAAGGTCCTGGGCGAAGGCGGTATGGCCCGGGTGTACCTGGCTCAAAAGGCAGGCCCTGGCGGCTTCCTGACCGAGTCGGCGCTCAAGATCGTCAAGCGCAAGGCCGGCCGACGCTCCGAGTTCGTGCAGCTGCTCACGCGTGAAGCGATCATCGGCGGCCAGCTCCGGCACCCCAACATCGCCGCCACCCGCGACTTCGATCAGGTGGACGGCCACTACTACATCGACATGGAGTACGTGGAGGGTCGGACCCTCGAGGAGCTCATGCGGGTCGCCAAGAAGGGCGACGGGTTCCCGCCGATCCTCGCCCTCGACCTGGTCCGCCAGCTCTGCCGCGGGCTCGCCTACGCCCACGCCATGTGCGACCGCGACGGCCGCCCCCTGGACATCATCCACCGGGACATCAAGCCCGGGAACATCATGGTGTCGCACCACGGCGTGGCGAAGATCACCGACTTCGGCATCGCCAAGGCCGCGGTCGAGACGGGCGTCGTCACCGCCACCAACGTGGTGCGCGGCACGCCGCTGTACATGAGCCCCGAGCAGGCCACGGGGCAGCCCCTGGACCGGCGCAGCGACCTCTTCTCGGTGGGCCTGATCCTGTACGAGATGCTGACCGGCACGCGGCTGTTCGAGATGCGCGACATCATCTCGACCATGGAGAGCATCGCCCGCGCCGAGATCGGCGACGCCCCCGTGCTGCTCAGCGGGATCGTGCCCGGCCTGGGACCGGTGTTCCGCAAGCTGATGGCGCTGCATCCCGCGGCCCGCCACCGGGACGGCGAGGAACTCGGCCGCGACATCGCCGACGTCACCAACCGGCTGGCCGACGCGCACGACATCGAACCGGACGCCGCCGCCGCGGAGGCCCTGCGCCAGCTCACCACGGACGCCGACGCGCGGCCCGTGCAGCCGGACCGCCACCCCGCGCCGACGCTGCCGGACTCCCTGCCCCGGGCCGACATCTCGCTGTTCAAGCTGGACCAGATCGACGCCAGCAACGCCTCGGACTACATGCACGACTCCATTCCGCCCCTGGACTCCGGCGCGGATCCGGACGGGCTGGAGACCCTGCCCTACCTCGATCCGGTGATCCGGCGCACGGCCCTGAACCTGAAGGCCGTGCTCGACAGCGTCGCCGAGACCGACGACTAGAGCGCCCGTGGGGCTGCTCCCCCGAGTCCTGCAGGCGGTTCGTGGGGTGCGCGCGCGCTCCTTTGAACGGGACGCCGCCGATCCCCGCGCCGCCCAGCAGCGCAAGCTCGCCCAGATCCTGAAGCGCAACGCCGGCACCGAGGTGGGCCGCGCCCTTCGCTTCGACCAGCTCCGGACGCTGGACGACTACCGGGCGGCGGTGCCGCTCCGCACCTACTCGGATCACGAGCCAATGATCCGCCGCACCATGGCGGGCGAGCGGGGCTTGCTGACGGCCGACGCGCCGATCTTCTACAGCCAGTCCGGCGGCACCACGGGCGCCCCCAAGGTCACCCTGGTCACGCCGAGCTACCGCTCCGAGTACATGGAGACGGTGCACCTGTTCGCCTACCACCTGCAGCGGCAGTTCCCGGCGCTGATCGACGGACGGATCCTGTACTTCGTGGGGGCAGCCCTGGAGGTGGCCCCCGACGGCGTGCCGATGGGCTCCCTGAGCGGCTTCAACTACACCGCCGTGCCCGGCGTGTTCCAGCGCAAGTACGCGCTGCCGCCGGACGTGGCGCGCATCAGCGACCTGACCGAGCGCTACCGCACCGTGCTGCGCCTGTCCGCGCCCCTCGACGTCACCTGGGTCGTCTCGATCACCCCCGCCTCGCTGCGCATGCTGGGCCAGACGCTCGACGCCTGGGGCGATGGGCTGATCCGCGCGATCCACGCCGACGGGCACGCCTCCGAGGCCGCGCGGCTGGACGTCGTCTTCCAACGGGAGGGACGCCTGCGGGCCACCGACCTGTGGCCTCGGCTGCAGGTCGTCACCTGCTGGCACGCCGCGGCGGCCGGCACCTTCCTGCGCGGGCTGGATCGGTGGTTCGGGGACACGCCGACCCACGACGCCATCTACGCAGCGAGCGAGGGCTGGTTCAACATCCCGTACTCCCAGCAGGTCCTGGGTGGCGCGCTCGCGTTCCGATCCCACGTCTTCGAGTTCCGGGAACAAGACGGGCAGGGGCCGTGGCTGTGGTGCGACGAGCTCGAGGCGGGGCGCAACTACGAAGTCGCCCTGACCGCGTCCTGCGGGCTGTACCGCTACGCCATCGGCGACGTGGTGACGGTCACCGACCACCTGCAGCGCGTTCCCGTCCTGCACTTCAGCCACAAGGCGGGCCTCGCCTGGTCCTTCGTGGGCGAGAACATGTCCGAGGCGCACATCACCCGCGCCATGACTGTCGCCGCCGACGCGTGCGGAGAGCCCGAGGGCTTCACTGTCGTGCCCGACGGGAGCGTGCAGCCAGCGCGGTACCGGCTGATCGTGGAGGGCGCGGCCCCGGGACTGGCCGAGGCGTTCGACGTCGCCCTCCGAAAGGAGAACTGGGGCTACGACCGGCACCGGCAGGACGGTTTCCTCGCGCCGTTGGCGGTGGACGAGGCGCCCCCGGGTACGTTCAGACGGTGGTGGCAGAGCCGCATCGACGGCGGCGGGCAGGACGCCCAGATCAAGCCGCTCCACCTGTGCCCGGACGTGGACCGGGCGCCCACCTGGGAGGCCTGAATGGATCTGGGGCTGCACGGCAAGCGCGCGCTGGTCACCGGGGCTGGCGGCGACCTGGGCCGGGAGATCGCTGCCGGCCTCGCCGCAGAGGGGGTCGATGTGGCGCTGCTGGGGCGCGACGTGGGCCGCCTCGAGGCCACCGCCGACAGGGTGCGGGCCGCCGGGCGCTCGGCCGTCATCGTGCCCGCGGATCTGGGAGAGCCGGACTCCATGGCCGAGGCCGTGCAGGAGGCGCGGGAGGTCCTGGCCGGGCCCATCCAGCTCTTCGTGCACGCCGCTGCCCATCGATTCGCCCTCGGCAAGGCCCGCACGCTGTCGGTGGCCACGTCCGAGGAGCACCTGCGCGTGGACATGGGTGGTCCGCTCGCCCTGTTGCCGCCCCTCATCGAAGACATGATGGCCTCGCGCTTCGGCCGCATCGTGTGGATCGGCTCGACCGCGGGGCGACTGGGAGCCGGCAAGTCGCCGGTGTATTCCGGCATCAAGGCGTTCTACGCCGGCCTGGTCCGCAACCTCGCCGTGGACCACGGCACGTTCGGGATCACCGCGAACATCGTCGAGCCGTCGTTCATCGCCACGTCCCGGTTCGTCGAGCGCACCGACGAGGCGTCCGCCGCCCGCTGGGCCGCCGCGACGGCCTTGGGGCGGGTCGCCACGCCGAGCGAGGTGGCCGACGTCGTCACCTTCCTGTGCTCGGCGCGGGCCTCCTACGTCACCGGCGCGGTCATCCCCGTGGCCGGCGGCGCCGACCTCAACACCCTCTGGTAGCTCCGTGACGCACCTGACCATCCGTGATCGCACCGTGCGTCCCGTCGTCCAGGGGGGCATGGGCGTGGGGATCAGCCGGTGGAGGCTCACCGGGAGCGTGGCCGCGGCGGGCGGCGTCGGCACCCTCGCCGCCCAGGGGCTGGGCCGGGTCTCGGACCTGCACCGGCCCGACGCGGCCCGCAAGTGGATCGACCCCCACGGCATCGACACCCTCGCCCACGAGGTGCGCGCGGCCCTGGAGCTCGCTGGCGGCCAGGGCCTCGTGGCGGTCAACGTGATGGTCGCCATCTCCCACTTCGAGGAACTGGTGCGCGCCGCGGTGCAGGCCGGAGCCCACGCCATCGTGTCCGGGGCGGGCCTGCCCATGGACCTGCCGGGCACGGTGGGGGACGCGGACGTGGCCCTGATCCCCATCGTCAGCTCGGCCCGCGCGCTGCGCAGCATCTGCCGGTACTGGGAGATCGAGTACGGACGCCGACCCGACGCGGTCGTCGTGGAGGGGCCGAAGGCCGGCGGCCACCTCGGCTACAAGGAGGAGCAGCTCGACGATCCGGCGTTCCAGCTCGAGGCCATCCTGCCCCAGGTGGCGGAGATCGCGGCGACCTTCGGGGGCTTCCCGGTCATCGCCGCCGGCGGGGTGTGGGATCACCACGACGCCGCGCGCCTCGCGCAGCACGGCGCCGACGCGGTGCAGCTCGGCACCCGCTTCGTGGCCACCGACGAATGCGACGTGCACCCCCACTACAAGGAGCTGATGGTGCGCGCCACGGCTGAGGACCTGGTGGTGCTGCGCACGCCCGTGGGCATGCCCGGACGGGTGCTGCGCACGCCGCTCATCGAGCGCTTCCTGGCCCAGGACTTCGACCGCTTCAAGTGCCACTTCCGCTGCCTGAGCGTCTGCGACGCGCCGAAGGTCAGCTACTGCATCGCCGACCACCTGATCGCGGCGGCGGAGGGCGACCCCGACGGCTTCTACTTCGCCGGCACCAACGCGGTGCGAGTCGAGCGCATCGAGTCCGTGGCCGCCGTGCTCGACGCGGTGGATCCGCGTGCCTGAGCCTCACGATCTGGTCCTGTCCAGCGGGTTCCTCGCGTTCGGGCGGCACTGCGGGTTCCTGGACGCGGTGGAGGACGCGGTGGCCGCCGGCGACCTCGCCGTCGATGGGATCTGCGGCACCAGCTCCGGCGCCATGGTCGGCGCGCTGTGGGCCGCGGGCTGGCCGGCGCGGCGCATCGCCGACGAGCTGGGCAACACGCCCCCGCTGCGCTGGATGACGCTGTCCCGCACGCCGTGGCGCGGGCTCTTCGGGATGGAGCGGGTGGTGGCCCACCTCGCCCGGCTGCTGCCCGGCCGCATCGAGGACCTGCCGCGGCCCTTCGGGGTGGGCGTAGTGGATCCCACCGGCGCCGCCTCGGTGCTCACCTCGGGCCCCCTCGCCGAGGCGGTCGCGGCCAGCTGCGCCATGCCGATGGTGTTCACACCGGTGACCCTTCCCCAGGGTCCGCACCACGACGGCGGCGCCGTGGACCGGCTCGGCCTGAGCACGTGGCGCGCGGTGCGGGGCCCGGTGCCGACGCTCGTGCACCTCGTCCGTCGCTCTGCCGGTCCGCAGTCCGCGCCCCTGCCCGATGACGTGCGCGTCGTGCACAGCGAGCGCAGCGGGGCCACGTTCTTCTCCCTCGGCGACCTGTACGGGCAGGCGGAGCAGACGCGCGACGCGACGGCGCAGATCCTGGGCGCAGCGGACGGCTGAAGCCCCTCAGGGAGCCCAGATCTCGCCCGCCCCAGGGAGCAGCAGGCGCTCCCCGGCCCCCGCGGCCTCCCCTGTGAGCAGCTCGGCGCCGCCGGGGCCGTCCACCCAGACCGGGTCCTCCCCCAGGTTGAGCAGCGCCACGGCGCCGTCGGCGAAGCGCCACACCGTGGGCACCGAGTCGTCCTGGGCGAACTGCTCCACCACGGGGCTGGCGTCGAGTCCGCTGACCGCGGCCAGGGGGGAGGTCGGCCTCGGCGCGTCCCCCCGGAGCGCCACCACCGCGGCGGTCATGGCCAGCGCCCGTCGCGCGGGATCCACCGTGACGAGGTCGTCCCCCAGCATCCACACGCCGCCGGACACGGCGTTCCCGACGATGGAGCCGGTCGCGTCCAGCGCATCGAAGGGATCGCGCACCAGGATCTGGTCCGCGTCCATCCACCACCACGCCCCGTTGGTCCAGGAGCGCGCGGCGGTGGAGCGCACCTGCCAGCGCAGGTAGCCCCGCTGGGGCCGGCCGTCGAAGGAGAACGCGATGTCCGCCCCCGACCGGTAGGACTCGGCGTAGCCCACCGACGGCAGGAACGGCGCGCCGCACAGCAGCAGCCAGGTGGACTCCCCCGCCGCCTCCCTCATGATCTGCAGCGCGCGGTGATAGGCCTGCACGCCGGTGATCTGCTCGCGTCGCAGGCCCACCTCGGCGGCGGCGTACAGGAAATCGAGCTTGAGGTAGGTCCAGCCCTCGGCCACCCGGTCCGCGATCTGCAGGCCCAGCCACGCCGCCGCGTCGGGGTGGGTCACGTCGATCACCGCGTAGTCGCCGCTGTTCAGGTTGGTGAAGCGCAGCTCGTCCCCGCCCAGGTCGCGCACCCACCAGTCCGGGTTGTCCAGGTAGGTGCCCGTGCTCCGGTCCACGTACATGGGGGCCATCCACAGGCCCGGCACGAAGCCGGCGGCGGCGATGTCGGTGGCGAGGCCCTGCATGCCGGACGGAAAGCCCGCGTCGGCGGTCCAGTCCCCCCACACCTGCTGCCAGCCGTCGTCGATCTGGATCACCTCCAGATCCCCCTCGCCGCTGGCGCGCATGGCCGTGGCGGCGTCGAGGTTGGCGCGCACATCGGCCTCGGTGACGTCCTCGAAGAACTCGTACCAGGTCGCCCAGCCGGTGATGGGCGGGCCCGCGAGGGCGCGGGGAGGCTGCCGACGCGCCACGGCGGCGGCGTAGTCGGTGTGCAGCGCGAACGGGTCGCTTCCGGCCGCGATCACCAGCGGATCCAGGGTGATCGAGGCCCCGGGCTCCAGGGCGATCCCGTCGCCGCGGTGGCCCCACACCGCCCACGCGGTCTGCTCGTCGAACGCCACGAAGAAGCGCGTGGTCTCGCTGCCCTGGGCCCCGAGCAGCAAGGACGTGCCGGCGTCCCGCCCCACGAGCCCCACCCACCACGAGGTGCCCACCTGCTCCTGAGCCACGGACGTCGCGTCCCCGTCTCCGCCCACCTCGGGGACGCCGTCCGCGTCGAGCACCAGGGGCTCCAGGGCCAGCACGCCGGCGAAGGACCAGGACTGAAAGCCCTGGCGCCACAGCACCGGCTCGGCCGCCCCTTCCGTGGTCCAGGCGCCCTGCAACACCAGCCCCTCGAAGACGCCGCCGGCGTTGGCCGTGATCGTCGGGACCCAGGCTCCGTCCACCGGGTCGAACGCGACGCTCCAGTCACCGGCGCCGAGGACCCGGGCCTGCAACGTCGCGCCCGCGCAGCCCGGCGCGTCCAACGAGAGCGCCGCGCCATCCCAGGCGGCCGTCGCTCCGTCGCACGGATCCACCGGCGGCACAGGTGCAGGCTCGCTGGTGGGGCAGCCGAGCAGAACGGAGATCGCGGCGAGGGGGAACAGGCGCATGGGCGGCAGGACGATACCAACCTCCCACCGGCTACCATCGGTCCATGGCGTCCCGTCCCGTCGTTCCCCCCATCACGCTGTCCTCCACCTTCGCCTTCGACACCACGGTCGAGATGGCGGACGCGGTGCGCGACAAACACCCACACCTGTACAGCCGCTGGTCGAACCCCACGGTGGACGCCGTGGAGGCCGAGATCGCGCGCATGGAGCGGGCGGATCGCTCGATCCTGTGCTCCTCGGGGATGGCCGCCGTGCACCTCGCGCTGCTCGCCGCGCTGGGGGACGGGCCCGGCCCCATCGTGGCCCTGCGGGAGATCTACGGAGGCACCCACGAGCTCCTGAACGCGATGCGGTGGCCGGCGGGCGTCAAGGTGCGACACATCGGCCTCGCGGACCTGATGCACGAGGCGGAGTTCCTCGCGCCCACCGCGGTCCTGTACCTGGAGACGCCCACGAACCCGCTGCTGCGGGTGGTGGATGTCGCCGCCGTGCGCCGGCGCACCCCCGGCGGCGTGCGCATCGTGGTGGATGGCACCTTCGGCAGCCCGTACCTGTGCCGGCTCCTGGATCACGGCGCCGATCTCGTGCTGCACAGCGCCACGAAGTACCTGGGCGGACACCACGATCTCGTGGCGGGCGTGGTGTCCGGCTTCGAGCCCCTGATGGGGCAGGTGTGCCGGTGGCGCACGCTGCTCGGACCCACCCTCGATCCGGCGGCGGCCTACCGCCTGTGGCGCGGGCTGCAGACGCTGGGCCTGCGGATGGAGCGCCAGTCACGCACCGCCGCGGAGCTCGCCCTGTTCCTCTCGGACCACGCCAAGGTCCAGGCCGTGCATCATCCGTCGCTCCCGGGGCACCCGGATCACGGGGTCTGCGAGCGGCTGCACCGGGACGGGCTCGGAGGAGGGGTGCTGTCCTTCGAGGTCGACAGCGCGCTCGACGCCGCCCGCATGGTGGACCGGCTCGAGCACATCGCGGTGGCCCCGAGCCTGGGCGGCGTGCACTCCCTGATCACCTGGCCCGCGGGCGTGACCCACGCCAACGTGTCCGAGCAGGAGCAGCGCAAGGCGGGGATCCTACCCGGGCTGCTGCGCCTCGCGGTCGGTGTCGAGGACGTGGCCGAGCTGCGCGCCGATCTCGACCAGGCGCTGGGCTGATCAGCCCCCTGGGGCAGCCTCCGCCCACAGCGCGCCGAACCACCCGGCGTGCTGCTCTGCCGACATCGCCAGGAGCGGCCCGCCCAGGCGCCAGGCCCGCTCCACCATGCCCCGCTCCCGGGCGGCCAGCGCCTTTTCGAGCCGCTTGGGCACCGCGCCCACCTCGGCCAGGAGCGCCTGCCGCACCACACTGACGTCGTGGTGATCGCCCAGCGCCTCCTGGAGCTCGTCCGCGACGCCCAGGAAGGGTCCGATGACCGGCGTCCAGACGTCCTGCAGCAGCTGCACGTGGTAGCCCCAGGCCTTCACCCGCTTGCGCCAGTCGTGCACGACCTCCACCTCGTCGGTCTGCCGGGTCTTCGCCAGATCCGCCCGGGCTCGACCGTAGCTGCGCTCCAGCCCCGCGAGCAGCCGGACCCGGTCCAGGCGGCTCCAAGGCAGGGCCTCCAGATCGGTCTCGGCCTGCATCAGCATGCGCTCCGCCTCCGCCACGTCCTCGGGGCGGGTGGTGCGCTCCATCGGGGGCAGCAGGTGGGCGTACTTCGGCAGCTTGCTGTCCGCCACGATGATCGCCAGCACCACACGGGCCACCTCGGCGTCGCGGGCGCCGGACAGGAGCCGGCCGGCGTCGCGGTAGGTCGCCGCGAGCGGACCGGTCCGGGCGCCGCCCAGCCCCCTTCGGGCCAGATCGAGCAGCGCCCGACAGCGCTTCAGGGACTTGCGGGCGGAGTGCACGTTCCCCTGCCCTTCGGGATCCTGCAGCGCCTGCAGGGCGCGCGTCGTCTGCTCCAGGAGCACGCGTCGCGCCTCTGCGCCGGGGTCGAGGGAGAGGTCGAAGCGGTACGCCATGGCGGGAATGTACCGGACTCGCCAGTCGGACCTGCGCGGCGGGTTCCCGAGTTGCTAAAAGACAACGCAGTCGCGGCACGATGATGGAATCGGTCTCGACCCCTCGAGGCCTGTTGCCCGCCCGGAGTCGACAAAGTGGCCGACCAGACCGATCTCCCCCTCGATTTCGACGCCCGATGGCCGATAATCGGGACAGAGGAGACAACAGACTCCGATGACCACAGCCCAGGCGCTCCGACCGTTGGTTGACGATCCATCCCATCAGCTCCCTCTGGCCCTGATCGTCGAAGACGATCCGGACGCGGCGCAGATCGCCGGGTCCATGTTGCGCCTGTGCGGGTTCCGTACGAAGCACGCGGGCAGCGCCAACGAGGCGCTGCTGGTGGCCGCCCAGGAGCAGCCGGAGCTGATCCTGCTCGACATCTGCCTGCCGGACATGAACGGCGTGGGCTTCATGCAGGTCGCCTCCCGCATGCCCCAGTTCGCCAAGACGAAGGTCGTCGCGGCCTCGGCCCTGTACCCGGAGAACGGGCCCGTCGGCGCGCAGCTCAAGCGGCTGGGCGTGGTGCACTACCTGGACAAGCCGTTCACGGTGGCCGCCATGCGGGCGAAGCTGCACCAGCTGTTCCCGCGCATGCGCGGCCAGACGACAAAGCGGGCGCCTCTCGCAGATCTGGCCGGCCTCTCGATCCCCGCGACCGTGCACTGCTTCGGCGAGGCGCGGCAGGTCCGGCTGCTCGCCGCCACCCCCGACACGCTGATCGTCCGGGGGCAGAAGCTCCCCGAAGGCCAGGCCGTCACCGTGCGCCTGCAGCACCGCCAGCTCGTGTTCGACGAGTACGAGCTGTTCGATCTCGTAGCCATGGCGACGGTCGAGTCGTCGGTGTCCGAACCCACCGGCGCGCTGTCACGACTGTCGGTGCTGGTGACCCGCCCGCCGCTGGAGTTCGACCGCATGTGCGAGGAACTCCCGGACCCCTGAAGGGCAGCGGTAGTCCCCGGACGGGAATGGCCCAATGGGAGGGCGGGGAGTTCCCAGGGCGGGGGCTACAACAGGAGGCGGATCCGCAGGCCAGCCTGCATGCGCCCCATCGCCGCGGACGACGCCGCCGCGCCTCGAGTCAGGGAGGTGATGGAGCCATCGGTCGGATCCCGGATCCAGATGGCCTCGGGGCCCTCGCCCAAGGTCGGGATCAGGTGGTCGTAGGCGAACACGAGCTGCACGCCGAACGCGACGGGGCCCCCTCCGTCCAGCACGACGCCGGCCGCGAGCTCCCCGCCGATGGCACCGCCGCGGCCGTTCCAGCCCAGATCCGCCATGGTCAGCACGCCGGTCTTGCCGTCGGACGTGATCTTCGCGCCCCGGGAGACCCCGCCCGTCTCGCTGTCCTCGGCCTGCAGCGCCGTGGCGCAGGCCTGACGATCCGCGGTCGTTCGGCCACCCACCAGCAGTCCGCCGCGAACCACCGCGTCGATGGACAGCGACGCAGGTCCGCCGAGGGGGAGCTGCAGCGCGGGGCCGGCGTGCACCGCGGCCAGATGCGCCCGGGTGGGCTGCACGCTGCACCCGTTGACCGGGAGCACCTTCCAGCTCCCGCCGATGGCGAGGGCGAGGATCGGCGGGGGCAGCGGCAAGCGGCCTTCGATCTGCACCCCGACCGTCCAGTCGGCGGCGACGGAGGCGTCCAGGCCCGTCAGGGAGCGGGTGGGCGCGAGGCCTCCCTGCACGCCGAACGCGAACGCCCGATGCACCAGCTCGGCCGGCTCCTTCGCCTGCTTCGGGTCTTTCGGCTCGGTCCCCCGCTTCGGCTCCTTCGGCGCCTTCTTGCCCGCGGCGGCCGCTGCGAGCTCTGCGGCCGGAGAGCGGCCCTCGGCGAGGGCGGCCTGCCGGCTCTCGAAGGCGGCCTTCGCGGCCCCCGTGCGCTTGGGCAGCACCCACGTGATCGCCCGGGATGGATCCATCTCGCCGTCGTCGGCCAGCATCAGGTCGTCGCCCACCCAGTACTGCCCGTTGGGCACGAACATCCACAGGGTGGTGGTGCCCTCTTCGGTCGCCTCGGCCACGCCGGCCGTCAGCGCGTCGGTGAACTCGCGGATGGTCGGGTCCTTGGGCGAGGGATCGGCCAGCGGCGGCACGATCGTCTTTGAGTCTGCCTTCATCTTCACGGCCGTGAAGTTCTTCGCGATGAAGTCCACCCGGGACCGGATCCGGGAGTTCCAGAGGTTGCCCTCGCCCGCGTCCCAGCCGGGGGTGTTCTCCTGCGCGGAGGCCTCGAGCAGCCGCTGGTAGGCGGCCATCGCGTTGCGCTTCTGCCACCACACCGCCGCGAGGCCGTAGTGGACCTCGGCCAGCAGCTGACCGTTCGGATCCGCGAGGACCTCTTTGTAGGCGGCGTCCGCCTTGTCCAGCGAGCCGGCCTCCATCCACTGCCAGGCCTGGGCCAGCTTGAGGTTGCGCTCCTCCACGGTCATCTGCGCGGAGGCGGTCGCCGGCAGCACCAGCGCCGCGAGCAGCACGATCAGGATCAGCGGCGAGCGGTTCACTGGAGCACCCCCGTCGGCGTGAGTTCGGGCCAGATGGCGAGCAGGTCCCTGTTTGGCGCCTGGGCACAGCGCTCCGCGCTCAGCGGGTCGCCGATCGTGCTCACCACCGTGTCCGGGAAGTCCGCGGCGAGCTCATCCCCCACGAACGTGGTCAGGCTCACCGTGTCGTCGCCGGCCCCGCCGTCCAGGCCGCCGGGCAACGACAGCCCCACGGTGAGGTCGTCCCCCTCGTCGGCGAGGGCCAGCTGATCGTCTGCGGGCGACCGGTGCGTCCTTCGCCCCAGCGCCGCGCCCAGCAGCGCGCCCTCGGTGAGCGCCTGGCCCCCGTCGAGCAGCGCCTGGACCCGCGTGATGCAGGGCTCACCCTCGCTGGTGGGGGACAGGGCCGAGCGGCCTCCCAGATCCACCATGCGGGCGATGTACGTGCCCGCGGAGAGCGCCGTGAGCAGGTCGCCCGCGCCGCTGGCCGGCGAGAGCGCGCCGTCCCCGACGTCGACCAGCACGTGCACTCCGCGCCATCCCTCGCCTCCAAAGGCCTCCCGGGCTGCCCCGCGCAGCTCCTGGCAGACCCAGGCCGCGAGATCCGGAGCGGCAGCAGCGCCTGCGGACTCGTTCACCGCCGCTTCGACGGCCGCGGCCTCGGCGAACAGGGCCTCCTGCCCGGCGCAGGTGCCCGGGAGCAGATCCCCCGACAGCGTGACCTGAAGCAGCTCGCGTCCACCCACCAGCTCGGGGTCCACGGGCTGGATCAGCGCGCCCGCGGCGAAGGCCCCGCCGGCCTGCAGGGTCACCGCGCCGCCGTCCGCCGGCAGCTCCCCCCACCAGGTCTGCACGAGGCCCGCGTCGATGGCTACACACCCCGACAGCAGGCCTATCGCGAGCACCGGCGCGAGCAGGAGCGCCCGGCGCCGGCGCCGGACTCCGAACAGCACCCCCAGCCCCATCAGCAGGCCGGCCGGGGACCCAGCGCCGCCCGCCACGGACGCGGCGCATCCGGTGTCCCGGGGAGGCACGGCTCCGAGCGTGACGTCCGCCGCGACGGCGCAGGCGATGTCTTCGCCGTCGCAGTCCTGGTCGATGCCGTCTTCACAGATCTCTTCGGCGGTCGGGTTCACAGTCGCATCTCCGTCGTCGCAGTCATCGTCGCTCGTGCCATCGGTTCCGTCGTCCCCGCAGGAGGTGGTGCCGTCGGCGTCCAGGTCGAAGCCATCATCGACCCCACCCACGCAGTTTTGATCGATGCCGTCGCAGATCTCGAGCACCGCTGGCCCGATGTCCGCGTTCGTGTCGTCGCAGTCGCCGTCGCATCCGCTCACGAAGTCCTCGTCGAAGTCGTACTCGTCGTCCGGTACGACGCCGTCGCAGTCGTTGTCGATCTCGTCGCACAGCTCCGGCAAGCCCGGAGCGATGGTGGCGTCGTCGTCGTTGCAGTCCAGGCCCCCGCACTCGTTCAGCCCGTCGCCGTCGTCGTCCGTTTCGATCGCGGGGGTCGCGCCGTCGCAGTCCGAGTCGGCGCCGTCGCAGATCTCGATCGCGCCGGGGTACACCGCGGCCGCGCCGTCGTCGCAGTCCAGATCCGCGCACTCGTCGAACCCGTCGCCGTCGTCATCCGTCTCGTCCCCGGGGATCACGCCGTCGCAGTCGGTGTCGAGCCCATCGCACACCTCGGTCGCGTCGGGGTTGACCGCCGCGTTGTCGTCGTCGCAGTCGCCGGCGCAGTTCGAGAAGCCGTCCCCGTCCGCGTCCAGATCCTCGTCGATCTCGGTGTCGCAGTCGTTGTCGATCAAGTCGCCGCAGATCTCGATGGCGCCGGGGTTCACGCTGGCGAGCACGTCGTCGCAGTCGATCTGGCTGCCCCAGGCCGCGACGCACGCGGCGCCCGCGGGGTATCCGTCCCCGTCGGCGTCGAAGTCCTCGTCGATGTCCCCGTCGCAGTCGTCGTCGAGCTGGTTGCAGGTCTCGGTGCCGCCCGGCAGCACCAGCGGGTTCGTGTCGTCGCAGTCGTCGTCGGCGGTTCCCAGCACGCCGTCCGGCCCGCAGGTCGTCACCGTGTCCACGTCCACGTCGAAGCCCTCGTCCACGGCGCCGTCGCAGTTGTCGTCGATGATGTTGCAGGCCTCGATGGCGCTCGTGTTCACCGCCGGCGAGGCGTCGTCGCAGTCGCCCTCGCAGATCATCTCGCCGTCTCCATCGACGTCCACCTCGCCAGGCCCAGCAGAGAGATCGCAGTCGTCGTCCACCCCGTTGCACAGCTCGGGGGCGCCGGGGTAGGTCGTGGCCACGCCGTCGTCGCAGTCGTTGTCCGCCACGAGCGCCGCGTCGCCGTCGGGCCCGCACGAGGTCACGCCGTCGGCGTCCAGGTCCCACCCGTCGTCGATGAGGGTGTCGCAGTCGTCGTCCGCCCCGTCGCACAGCTCGACCGCTCCGGGGAACACGCCGGAGTCGGAGTCATCGCAGTCGTTGTCAGCGACGGTGTTGACGTCGCCGTCGGCGCCGCACGTCGTGGAGCCATCGCCGTCGAAGTCGAAGTCCTCGTCGGTGCTCGAGTCGCAGTCGTTGTCCACCGCGTCGCACAGCTCCGGCGCGCCGGGGTAGCTCAGCGGATCGGCGTCGTCGCAGTCCGTTCCAGAGCAGGACCCCAACACGCTGCCGTCATCGTCCACGCCGTCGCCGTCGGCGTCACAGGCGGCGAAGATCACGAGGTTCAACGCGGCCTCGGTGGTGGTGCCGGTCGAGACCTCCCGCGCGATGGCCGTGATGAACGCGCCCCCGCCCACGCCGTCGCCGGGGGTCGGGACGTGGGAGTCGCCGAACGAGCAGGTCGCCGTTCCACAGGCGGGATCCGCGACCGTGGCGAGGTACATCATCGGCTGCCCGTAGGCCGCGGCGCCCTCTGAGGACAGGTACAGGTCCACCTCCATGCCGTCGCAGACCGTGCCCGTGAACGCCAGGGAGCCAGCGGCCAGGGTCGCCGTGACCAGCGCGGGGCCCCCCAGCCCGTCGTTGCCGTACGACGAGTTGCCCGTGCAGTCGAGCGCCGCGGGGAGGGCCGGGCCGTTGCCCGTCGCTCCGTTCGACTCGAGGTCGATGCCCAGGCCCCCGTTGTCCCAGATGGCGTTCTCGCCGACGTCGATCCGCTCGCAGACCTTGTTCCCGTTGTCCCGGATCCGGATCCCGTCGTCGCCGTTGTGGGCGATGAGGTTCACGCCGAGCGCGCCCTGGGGCGTATAGCCCACCGTGTGCAGATCCGTGTCGGCGTCGCCCTCGGCCAGGAAGTAGATGCCCTGGTCGTCGTTGCCCAGGACCGCAGTGCCGGCCTGGTTGGTGCCGATGGCGTTGCCGACAAACCCGATCAGGCTCGCGCCAGCCACCCGGATCCCGGCCTGCCCGTTGCCGACGAATGTGTTGTCCGCGACGACGATCTGGTTCGGCAGATCGTTGACGCCGACGGCCTTGAAGTTCAGGCCGTTGAGGCTGTTGCCGAGGTCCGTCGTGACGGCCCCGTCCGCGCCCACGATGTTGTTGCCGATGAGCACGCTGTAGCCGCTGTCCCCATCGATGTCGCCCTCGAACAGGATGCCGTTGTCCCCGTTCGCGCTGAAGATGTTGCCGTCGGCCGCCGCCGCGCCGCCGATGGTGACCTGGCCGGTCTTGGCGGTGCCCACATCGAGGTAGAGCCCGTTGTCCCCGTTGCCCAGGCCGATGCTCGCGGAACGGTCCAGCCCCGCGATCACCTTGAACACGGTCAGGCCGTCGGGCTCCCCCTCGGCGTAGATCCCCGAGTCGGAGTTGTCCGAGACCACCACCCCGGGTCCGATCGTGACGTTGGTGGCGTCATCGATGTGCAGACCGTAGCCGCCGTTGCCGATGCCCGCCGCGCCGTCGATCGACGTTCCGATGTAGCAGTCCTCGATCACGGCGTCGTTCCCGATGATGAACACGCCGGCGTCGCCACCCCCGTCGATGTTGAGCCCCTTGAGCCCGGTACCGGCGCCGGTCAGGTCGATGAGGGCGCCGCCCCCCGAGAACCCCGAGCTCGGAACGATGCGGACCGCGAGGGTGCTGTTGAACCCGGCCGCCGCGGTGTTTCCGTTCGCGTTGGTGGCCCCGCAGCCGGCGCAGGACAGCCCGTTGATGATCACGTTGGCCGTAGCCACCGGCAGGGTCGAACCCAGCTCGATCTCGAACGGAGCCGAGCCCCCCACCGCGTTGAAGTCGAACACGACCGTGTCGGATGCGACGGCGCTGAGCACCGCGTCCCGCAGCGTGCAGGTGGCGTCACAGGTGCCGTCCCCAGCATCACCCAGCAGGTTCACGGTCCTGGTCTGAGCCAGGGCCGCGCTCGCTGAGCACAGCAGGACGAGCGCACATGCGGCGCCGAAGAGCCGGGCTGTCCACCCGGAAGAAGGCCGATCCATCAACACGTCCGCGTCATCCCCCAAAGTCGCAAGTCTAGAGCAAGCGCCCTGGCTGTGATCAGGTCGCTGGTACCCGAGGCCCGTGCGACCCATCGACGGCAGGGTTTTCGCCCATCTGGCCCAAGACCGCGAGGTCCGTGCCCGACGCGGTCTCCCGGAGCCTGACGCAGCCTGGGACTTCGCCTGGGAGGACGCTGGACGGAGGGCTGGCTGGTGGCGCGCCTGCCCTGGAGCCGGCGGCGGGAGGCCCACGACAACCTCGCCCAACCGGGAGCTCGACGGACCTCCGGGGTCCTGAAGAGCGCGGAGCCGGCCGGATGGTCGGTCAAGGGATGGATGAGTGGGGATCCCGACCGGCTCCGCCCCACGAGAATCGGCGACTTCTTGCGTATATGGAATCTGTCTTTGCTTACTTGCATTGTGAAGCATTGACAGTCAGTGCGGGCTATCGATTCCTGCGGCCAGAGACCAACCTGCTTGGCTCGTGAGCTCCGCCTCCTCCCCACCGGTCGATGACCGGCCCATCCCCGTCCGGCTCGCGTCCCTCGCGTGGCCCATCGTGGGCATCAACGTGATGACCGTCCTGGCCCTGGCGGTGGACACGGCGATGTGCGGGCGCCTCCCGAACGCCGAGACGGCGCTGACGGGCCTCGGGTTCGCCACCCAGATGAGCTTCCTGCTGATGGTGGCGATGATCGGCCTGACCGTGGGCACCGTCGCGACGGTCGCCCGGGCCTACGGGAGCGGACACACCGAGCGCATCAACCACGTGCTGCTCCAGTCCACCCAGCTCACGGTCGTCCTGGGGGTGATCGTCGCGGTGCTCGGCAACGCGGTGGCGGGCCCGATCCTGAGCCTGCTGGGGGCCTCCCCCGACAACCTGGATGCAGCCCTGGACTACCTGCGCCCGATGCTCGCGGGGGCAGGGTTCTACTACCTCAACATCCTGTACGCGGCGGTGTGCCGGGGGGTCGGGAACACCCGCATCGCCTTCGCCGTGTCGGTGCTGCAGAACCTGCTGAACGTCGTGTTCAACTACGGGCTCATCCTGGGGCACTACGGCATGCCCGCGCTGGGCGTGCGGGGGGCGGCCATCGGCACCGTGGTCTCGCACATCATCTCGTCGCTGGTGATGGTGTGGCTGCTGCGGCGGGGCACCGTGCCGGCCGTGCGCATGCCCCTGAGGCCCGCGCCCCTGGACCGGGAGCTCGCTGCCTCCCTGGTGCGCATCGGCACCCCCGCGGCGCTGGACATGGTCGTGCTCAACGCCGCGTTCCTGTCCATCGTGGGCATGCTCGGTCGCATCGACGAGCTGGCGGTGGCGGCCCACGGCATCGGCCTGCGGATCCAGGCCCTCGCGTTCGTGCCCGGGATGAGCATCAGCCAGGCCACCGGGGCGATGGTGGGGCAGGCCCTGGGCCGCAGCGACGTGGCCGAAGCCAACGCCGTCGTTCGTGCCTCG
Source organism: uncultured Pseudomonadota bacterium (assembly GCA_937891735.1). Taxonomy (GTDB): domain Bacteria; phylum Myxococcota_A; class UBA796; order UBA9615; family UBA9615; genus JAGSHC01. The sequence goes on from CALAGR010000169.1 coordinate 30,146, forward strand.
ATCATCATGTGCACGGCGGTCATGACCGTGCTCGCGCTCACGATCATCGCGGGCGCCTACGACATCGTGGCGCTGTTCGATGTGCAGCCGGGCACGGATCTGGCCGACCTGACGGTGCTGTGGATGAAGCTGCTGGGCTACGGCCTGCCGATCGTCGGGGCGCACATCACCTTCGCCGGAATGCTGCAGGGCGCCGGGGCGACGAAGACCTCGCTGCGCATCAACGTGCTGGGCACGCTCGCGCTGCAGATCCCTTTGAGCTGGCTGCTCGGCTTCCCTCTCGGCCTGGGGGAGTTCGGGGTGTGGCTGGCGTTCCCGCTCAGCTTCATCTTCAAGGCGGGCCTGGGCGCGTGGTACTGGCGCGAGGGAAGCTGGGCGAAGACGGGGGCGAAGGTCTAGCGATCAGGTCCCGAGCGCCGCGAGGCCGTGCGCGCCGACCGTCATCATCCACAGGATCAGGGTGATCACGACGAGCCCGACGCGGGGCACGAGCTTCAAGAGCCACAGCACCCGCTCGCTCAGCTCGATGTCCTGCGAGTTCGCGGCCGTGCAGATCATCCCGTCCAGCCGCGGCTCCAGCACGAAGTGCACGAAGGTCAGGGCCAACGCCAGCGTCGCTCCGACGGAGAACAGGATCCCCGCCGTGGTGGTCCACAGCAGCTCCGGCGTGCCGCGGTACTTGAGCGTGGTCAGCACGATCCCCGACACGACGGCGGTGGCAGACAGCCAGGAGGCCAGCTTGAAGATCCGCGGGAAGATCTCGAACAGCACCTTCGGCGCCTGCTCCCTGGGCAGGCGGTTCACCGCTGGCACCAACACGAAGTTGATGGTCACGACCTCGCCGTACCAGGCCGCGGCGGCGATGAGGTGGATCCAACGGAGCACGATGAACGCTGTCGCCATGGCCTGAAGGTAGGCGGCTCCACGAATCGAGGACAAGGGCGACGGTCAGCGCATGGCCGGGCTCGCGATCCGCGCCTGGCTCGCCGCTACTCGACGTCCAGCGGCCCGTCGGCTTCGAACAGCTCCTGGACCTTCGCGACGAGCTCGCCCACGCGGTAGGGCTTCTGCAGGAAGCCGGCGAGTCCGCGCCCCGCGAACCTCCCGGTGGCCTCCTGCTCCGAATAGCCCGACGACAGGAGCACGCGCACGCCCGGGCGCAGCCGACGCAGCTCGCGGAACGCCTGCTCCCCGTCCATCACGGGCATGGTCAGATCGAGGATCACGACCCCGTACTCGTCGGGCTGCGCCGTGAACCGCGCCAGCGCCTCGGCCCCGTCGTTGGCCGTCTGTACGGCGTACCCGGCGCGAGTCAGGGCAGCGCTGACGAACCGCCGCACGGCGGGCTCGTCGTCCACGATCAGCACGGATCCGCCTGGGCCCACGTCGAACGAATCGAGCGTCGGGATCCGCTGCGACGTCACCGACGCAGAGGCGGGAAACCAGACCTTGATGTTCGAGCCGCGACCCGGCTCCGAGCGAACCTGGATCGCCCCGCCGTGGCCCCGGATGATGCCGAGCACCGCCGCGAGGCCCAGCCCGTGTCCATCGGCGCGGGTGGTGAAGAACGGGTCGAACATCCGCTTCCGGGTGGCCTGATCCATGCCGCGTCCCGTGTCGCTGACCTCCAGGGTCACGAACCAGCCTACGGTCAGCTCTCCCGCGTCCAGCTCCACGTCGGCGACGAACCGCTCGTCCACGAGCTGCTTTCCGGTCACCAGGCTGATCTGCCCGTCCGACTCTCCCAGCGCGTCCGCGGCGTTGGTGATGAGGTTCATCACGACCTGCCGGAGCTGGGCGACGTCCGCCTCGATGGCGGGCAGATCGTCCTCGGAGCGAAGACTCAGCTGGATCCGCTTGGGGATCGACACCTCGAGCAGCTGCGCCATCTCGCGGACCGCGTCGGACAGGTCGACGGTCTCCACGACGAACCGGCCGCGCCCCGAGTACGCCAGCATCTGCCGCGTCAGATCGGCGGCCCGCTCCGCGGCGGACTCGATGCGGCGCAGGTGCTGCGAGGCCGGGGAGTCCTTGTCCACCTCGAGCAGCGCGAGGCTCGCGTTGCCGAGGATGCCCACCAGCAGGTTGTTGAAGTCGTGGGCGATGCCCCCCGCGAGCAGGCCCAGGCTCTCCAGCTTCTGCGCCTGCTGCAGCCGCGCCTCCATCCGCTCGATCTCGAGCCTGCGCCGCTCCGTCACGTCCAGGGCCATCGCCAGCACGCCATCCCGACGCCCCTGCTCCAGGGGCTGCAGCCGCACCTCGTAGTTGCGACCGCCGTGGGCGAACTCGTAGGTGATGACCTGACCGTGCAGGGCGATGCTGTGCAGGTCCGCGAGGGTAGGCTCGTGCACCTCGCTGAGAGGATCCCCCGGGGCTGCGTCCTCGGTGTACGGACGGGGAAGGTGCTCTTCGACGCGGCTGCCCACCACGACCTCGCGCTCCAGGCCCAGCTCATGGCGTCGCGCGCCGGCCACCGCGGTGAACCGGAGCTCCGCGTCCGTGGACCAGACCACCCCCGGGAACACCTGGAGCAGCAGGTTGAGCCAGGCCTCACGCTCCCTCAGCTCGTCTTCGGTGCGCCGGAGCACCTCCTCGGCGAGCTTGCGCTCCGTGATGTCCTCGGAGATGCCGAGCAGGTAGGCGGGCTCACCGTCCTCGCCCGGGATCGGGATCTTGCGCGTGTGCAGCAGACGCACACCGTTGCGCGCCGTGTGGACCGGCTCCTCGGGCACATCCACCAGCGCCCGGCCCTGGAGCACCTCGCGGTCCCTGCTGATGAAGAAGTCGGCTTCGTCCTTCGGGAAGAGGTCGTAGTCGTTCTTGCCGATCAGCTCCGACCGGCTCACGCCGAGCAGTTCCTCGCCAGCGCGGTTGATGCGCACGAACCGAAGGTCCTTGGCGTCCTTCACGAACAGCATCGCAGGCAGGTTCTCGACGATCGACGCGAGGAAGACGGCGTCCCGCCGGCTCTGCCGCTCCAGTCGATCCAGGGCCCGCCCGGCGAGCTCACAACCCCGCCGCACCGCAGGGTCCTCGATGGACGAGGCCCGGCCGCACAGCTCACCTTCGGAGAGCTTCTCCAGGATCCCCAACAGCGCTGCGATGGTCTGGTCCTTGTTGGACATCGAATCCCACTGTACCGACGGGCGCGGAGGCGGTGCCGATCACTCGCGCGGCGCCGAACGCAGGCGGATGCGCCGCCACCCCAGATCGACGATCAGGAGCCCCAGCGCCGCGAACAGGGGCCACGGCCACCGGGGCACGCGGTCGATGCGCTCCGCCACCGGCGCATCGAGGAGCTCCGCGGCGGTCGGTCCCAGGAGCCCGTCGGTGGCCTGGGCGATGTGGCGCAGCAGGGTCGCGTTCGCCCGCGCACCGCGCAGTTCCTCCGGCGGCGTGGGCGCCACGCTGGCCAGCAGCTCTCCTCCCGGAGGCGGCGGCGCGCCGGGCCGATCCACGCCCACCGCGCTGACCCGGATCAGGGTCGCGCCACCCTCGGCGAGCGCGATGTCCGCTCCGTAGCGTCCCGGGCCCACCGCCGGCAGCACCACCGTCGTCGGCGCCCCGGCGGGCCCGTGCACGATGGCCTCCACCACCAGATCGCCGCGGGGGTTGCGCAGGTCGTCCTGGGCCGAGAAGACGGCCCTGGCCCGCGCTCCCTCGACCCGCACGTCCAGCCCCACCCTCAGCGGCGGCTCGGGCCGCAGGATGGCCTCCACCGTGCCTTCCCACAGCGGCGCGAGGCCTGACCATCCCGCCCAGTCGGCGCTCCAGGCGCCCCCGATGTCGCTGGTGAACAGCGTCACCTGCCCCCGTCCGAAGCGCCCCTGCACGAGGATCGGGCGCCCATCCCCGGTCGCCAGGGCCAGGGCGGAGCCGGCCTTCTGCTCGCCGCGCACGAACCCGTCGAGCTCCGGCCAGCGGCTGCCCGCCGGCACCCGCGCGAGCATGGGGGAGCCCTGCACGGGGTGCACCGCGAACGACTCGTCGACCTTGTTGGTGCGGGTCACCTCCATCATCTCGTCCAGGAACAGGCGCGGAAGCTCCGTGAAGGACTTCGTGTAGTAGGCGCGGCCCCCGCCGGCCTTCGCGATCCGCTCCATCTCGGGCCGGTCGCTGTCCGCCGACACGGCGATGGTGGTGACCGTGATGTCCCGCTTCTTCATGGACGTGACGATGTCGCCGGAGCGAGCGAACGTCGTGGTGGACTGGCCGTCGCTGAGCAGGACCACGTGCTTGACCAGCGCCTCGTCGGCCCGCAGCGCGTCGTAGCCCGCCTGGAGCGCGTGGTAGATGCTCGTGCCGCCCCGGACCTTGACCGCGGCCAGGGCGTTGATGATCGCCGCGCTGTCCGAGAACGTGTCCAGCTCCACGATCCACGCGGGGAAGTCGCTGAAGCCGATGACCCCCACGCGGGCCTCCTCGGGCAGCAGGTACAGGGACTGGGCGAGGGCCGCGGCGGCCAGCTCGAACTTCGCCCCGCCGGCCATGGAGTCCGAGCTGTCCAGGCAGTACACCACCGACAGGGGCGCGCGCTGCTTCTTCTTCCGCTTCGGGAACTTGACGGGCAGCGCCGCGGCGAGCGGGGCCACCACGTCCTCGTCCGTGACCAGCCCGTGCGCCCCGCCCGTCACCAGCAGTCGGCCGCCCTCGCGCACGTAGTCGTGCAGGGCGCCGATCCGGGCCGCGCCGAGTCCCGGCAGATCCGGGTCCAGCAGCACCACGAGGGACCAGGCGTCGTACGGGCCCTCGGGCAGCGTCTGCGCCGAGGTCACCTGCAGCGTGGGCTGGTAGCCGCTGACGGCCGCCCGCACCGCCGCGGAGCCGGCATCACCGACGATGAGCGCCGCGGGGCGCGCACGCACGCGCAGTCGCGCAGGGTGCTCCGCCCGCACGTCCTGGCCCTCGGCGCGGGCGGTCAGGGCCAGGATCCCCGGGGCCTCGGATCGGAACGTCAAGGTGTGCCGGCTCAGACCGAGCGGCAGCGTCGCCGCCCGCCGCGCCACCTCCCGGCCCTCCAGGTCCAGGACCAGGACCACGTCCCCGGGATCGTTGGTGCGCACCGCCATCTGCACGGCCACCTCGTCCCCCGCCAGCAGGTCTTGGGTCGGAGTGACCTCGACGACCTCGAGCAGCACCGCGCGGTCGAGCAGCGGCACCACGTGCACCGGCACGTCCCGCGCCGACGCCACCCGCAGCGTGGGATCGAGCGTGCCCCGCGTGACGGCGCCGTCGGTCAGCAGCACCACCTCCCGCAGCCGGGCAGCGGGCAGGCGGGCCAGGGCCACCTCCAGCGCGGCCTGCAGATCGGTGCCCTCGTCGGTGGCGCGGGCGGCGTGGGTGGACAGCGCGGCCGCGAGATCGGTGACCACCACCGGGGCCTTCCCCGCCCACACATAGACGGGCTGCAGGTCACCGCGTCGGGCCTCCAGGTCCTCCAGCCACGCCACGGCGCGCTCCCGCCGCAGCGCGTCCACCGACGCGGAGCCGTCCAACACCACCGCCAGGGAGCGGTCGGGGCTCGTCTTCTCCTCGAACGGTCCGCCCGCGGCGAACACCAGCGCCACCAGCGCCACCGTGCGCAGCACCATCGCGCCGAAGGAACGCCAGCGGGGGTGTCCGGCCGTGGACCGCTCCCGCAGCAGCGCCACCAGCGGCGTCAGCGCCAGGAGCCACAGCACCCCGGGCGACTCGAACTGGAAGCGCGACAGGTCGAGCCACGTCATCGGGTGTAGATCCCGAACTCGAGCAGGGCGACGCCGGCGACGCCCAGGCTCAGCAGCCACCAGGGCGCGGGCCCCGGAGCGGGCGACTCGTCCTGCTCCACCGGGGACGCCAGCACCACCGTGTCCCCGGGCGGCAGATCCGCGAGCCTGCTCTCCTCCAGGGACGCGAGGTTCACCCCCAGATCCACGACGCCCAGGGACGGATCCTGCACCCGGAACAGCCCCGGCCGCGGGAACCGATACGGAGTGGGCCCGTCTCCCAGGGGGACCCGCCAGGTCGCGCGGCGCAGCCCCAACGGGTCTCCGGAGCGCGCCGCGTAGGCCTGCTGCCGCAGGTCGGTGATCTGGGCCATGCCTTCGGCGCCGTCGAGCCACCACGGATCCCGCAGCCGCCAGCGCTCCCCCGGCGGCTCCGAGACGGTCCGACCGTCCCGCATCCACAAGATCAGGTTGACGATCGTCTGGGGGAACGCGAGCCGCAGGGGCAGATCCGAGGCCGACAGCGGGAAGCCCCAGATCACCAGGCGCTGATCTCCGTGCTCCCGGGCCAGGGCCAGGGCGCCGCTGGTGGTGCCGAGCAGCCGGACGTCGCCCTCCCCCGGCTCGAACACGATGGACGTCTGGATGTTCAGATCCCGGAGCACGAGGCCCTCGAACAGCGGGTGGGAGCGGTTCCAGTCGGTCACCACCGGCTTGTCGGCGGCGCCGCGCACCGTGGCCGGGGTCCGGGAGGCGGGCACGCCGAAGAGCACCGACCGGGGCGGGAGGGGCCCGTCGCGGCTGAGCAGCGGCGCGAACCGGTCGAAGAACACGACGTCCACGGCGTCGGCGCCCCGGCCCTTCCGATCCCGGTACTCCTGGGTGCTCAGGCGGGTGAGCTGGATCCCCGGGATGAGCGCCAGCACCCGCTCCAGGAAGCGGTTGCCGTCCGAGACGAGCCAGATGGTGACGGGCTCCACGGGCTGCACCCAGGCGTACGCCACGTCGTCCGCGGCCAGCGCGTCCCCCAGGGCTGCGCCGTCCGGACCGACCGGACCTCCCTCGAAGACCGCTTCACGCACGATGGCCTCGACCCCCGAGCCCGGCAGCGGCTGGAAGCGGTACCGCCGGATCAGCTCCTGTCCCGGCAGCAGATCGATGGCCGACTCCCCCAGGATCGCGTCCTCCGTCTCCAGCGCGAGCACGGCCTGGACCGGCCACGGCGTGGGGTTGGCGACCCGCACCAGGGCCTCCTCCTCGGCCGGGATCCCCTCCGCGGCGCGCAGGTCGAACGCGGTGATGGCGAGGTTGGGGGCCGGCGTGAACGGCGCCCGCAGCACGGCGCGCAGGGCGCTGCGCTCCCCGAAGGCGGCGATCACCGGGACGGCGTCGGGGTCGTCGGTCCACACCTCGATCACCGCGCGCTCGGGCCGCAGTCCGGGCAGCGCCGCGGCC
>CALAGR010000170.1 GCA_937891735.1 uncultured Pseudomonadota bacterium
GCGTCGGGCGTCCAGCCTTCAGGACACGGCGCGGCGCAGCCGGCCGCCCCGACGACCGCGATCAGCAGGGTGCGCACGGAACGGCCCACGCGGCCGACCGGCCGGAGGACCCACGCGGGCGCGCCGGCGGGCTCAGCCATCGGCGTTGTCCTCGATCAGCACGCCCTCGCCGATGTTCTCGACGCCGACCACGTCGCGCAGCGCCTCGGCCTGGGACGTCGGCAGCGCCGGGTTCCGGACGACCTGCAGCGCGCCGACGATGGACCCCAGCGCGGGGAAGGCCAGCGCCGAGACGCCCGGGTTGTCGTGCACCCACAGCCCCCCGTCGATCGCCGTCAACGCAGGCATGGTCAACGTCGTCAAGGCCACGGTGTCCGTGACCTCGATCGTCGCGTGGACCCACTCCAACGATGGAAGGTCGAGCACCGCAAGTCCGGGGCGGATCAGCGTGACTCCCCCGGTCGAGTGGAGGGCGGGCAGCGAGAAGGTCTGGAGCGCGGCGTTGTAGGAGATCCAGAGCCCGGTCGTCTCCTCGAGCACGGGCGCGACGAGCGTCGTCAGGATCGCGTTGCCGGTGAGCTTGAGCATGCCCCCGACGTCGGTCAGCGAGGACAGGTCGACCCGGGTCAGGGAGTTGTTGAGCCGGATGAACAGGTTGCGGTCCACTGCGACCAACGCGGACAGATCGAGTTCACCGCCCCCCGGCACGGGGAGGAACGCGGCGTTCTGATAGACCGACACCTCTCCGCCGACGTGCGTCAGCGCGGGGAGCGCGCCCCCCGCCAAGCCCTCGTTCAAGTCGAGGGCGAGGTCGCCGCCGACGTCGGTCAGGCCGCCCAGGCTGAGGTCGCGGAGGGACCCATTCGCATTGACGTGGAGCGCCCCGCGCACCGCGGTGAGCGAGGGCAGGTACAGCGCCTCGAGCTTCGGGTTCGACTCGATCAGGAGGTCGCCGGTGACCTCGACCAGGCAGTCGAGCGCGGCCAGGGATCCCACGTCGGTCCCACGGACCAGGAGCGCGCCGTCGATCCGCTCGAAAGAAGCGCAGAACCCGGCGAGGTCGGCGTCGCTCTCTACGACGAGGTCGCCGCGCAGCGTCCCGTCCTCGGGCGCGCCTGAGTCGTCGGCGTCCACGGCCCCGCCGACCCAGCCGCAGAGGTTGGCCTCGAGTCGCTCCCACCCTGGCGGGCAGGGACCCGGCGCGCAGGACGCCAGCGCGGCCGAGACAGAGATCAGCGCCAGCCCCCCCCCGATCGAGCCCCTTCGAGCTGGCCTGTTCATCGCGCCGCCTGGACCGCTAGACGTCCATGGGTGCGTCCTGGCTGTCGGCGGTGGCGTGTGGAGCGCACCGAGGGACCGCGGGATCACGCCGTGCCATCGCGAGGTCCCCGTTCGCGAGAGCGCGGCCGGGGGACGGGGGGGCGCGATCACGCCGGGGGCAGCGATCAGCAGGAGGGCATGTGTGCTTCGTGCCATCGCTGCGAATGGTAGCGGAAGGCATGCGCGGAGCCCGCGGGATGTTCGCGCGATCGAGGCCTGGACCGGAGACGCCGATCTCCTTGCGGGCTTCTTCGAGGGCCGCGCGCACCGGCTCCACCTCGCCCGCCCTCAGCTCGGCCTGCAGCGCATGGACCCAGGTCTGATTGTGAGGGGATGTCTGATTGCGGGTATACCGTCAACTCACCGCCGCGGGGGGCGGAGTTGAGGTTGGACCGCCCCAGGACCGGCCGCGCTGGTACCTTGAGACTCTCCATGTGTCGCCTCTCCTCGCTGCTCGGGGTTCTCGCCTGCCTGCTCTCGGCTTGCGCGCCGCCGGACCCACCGACGGGGATCGGCATCGGCCCCCTCATCGCCTGCGACGACCCGGCCGAAGGCTTCGATCGCCTCAACGACGAGGCCGTCGCGCGCGGGCTGGACTTCGACATGGACTACCTCGCCGACTTCGTCGCGATCTGCCCGTCGGGCGCGGGCGTGGTCGCCATGGACTTCGACGCCGACGGCGATGTCGACCTCGCGTTCGGGAGCTACCCCGGATTCCCCCGCCTGTACGAGAACGACGGCACGGGGCACTTCAGCGAGCGCTCGACCGGGCACCCCGAGTCCGGACGGCTCGAGGTCGGCACGCCGCCCATTGAGTCCGACGCGGGGTACTTCGGCGCGGCGGATCTCGACGGCGACCGGCTCCCCGAGCTGCTGCTCATGAACCTGGGGTGGGCGGCCATCGCCCCCAACCTCGGCGACTTCCAGTTCGGCCCCGCCCGGGATGCGCTCCGGGTCGACCCCGTCGACGGGCTGTACCCGCGGTTCCAGACGGCCTCCTTCGGCGACGTGGACGGGGACGGCGACCTCGACCTGCTGCTCCCATCGGTGCACGCCGCGCCCGCCCCCGGGCCCGGAGGAGCGGGCAACCACGACCAGCCCGGTGATCTCTGGGACCCGTGGAGCGACTACCTCCTGCGCAACGTCGGCGACCTGGAGTTCGAGGTGATGAGGGAGCTGGCCCCCCGCGGAGGGGTCGGGTACTCGCAGGTCGCGGTGATGACCGACCGGGATCTGGACGGCGACCCGGACATCTTCGTGCCGTCCGAGTTCGGCTTCGCGCCGGGGGTCCAACCCTCCGCGTTCTACCGAAACGACGGCGCGCAGAGCGGAGAGGTGGTGCTGGTCGACGACGCGCCGGAGATCGGAGCCGCGCTCCGGGTGGGCGCCATGGGCATCGACGCGGCGGACCTGAACGGAGATGGCCGCCTGGACTACTGCGTGAGCAACCTCGGGCCGATCAGCTGCATCCTGTCCGACCCGAGCGGGATTTACGTCGAGTCCGGGGCGGCGCTCGGTCTGAACCTGCCTCCCGTCAGCGGCCCCGAGGAGTGGATGTGGTCCGCCTACTCGCTCGACCTGGCGGACTACGACAACGACGGCAACCTCGACCTCTCGATCGTCGCGGGCCCCCCCAACCGGGAGGATCCCTTCCCCGACCACATCGACATGATCTTCCAGGGCCTCCCCGACGGCAGCTTCGCCGACCGGACGGACGACGTCGGCTTCGGCGATCCACGGCGGCACTTCGGTCTCGCGAGCGCCGACTTCGACGAGGACGGCGCCCTGGACATGATCGTGTCCGGGAGCGAAGGGCGACCGGTGCTGTGGATGAACCGCTGCACCCCCGGCTCGTTCGTGGACGTGACCCTGGTCGGGCCCGAGCCCAACATCCAGGGATTTGGCGCGATCGTGCGCGTGACCGCGGGCGGGCGGACCCAGCTGCGCGAGCTCTTCAACCTGCGCGCTGTGGGCCAGGGGCCGGCGCGGCTCCACTTCGGCCTGGGCGACGCGGAGCTCGTGGACCGCTTGGAGGTCCTGTGGCCGGACGGCGCCGCCTCGGTGGCGGAGTCGCTCCCCGTGCGCAGGGTGCTCGAGGTCACCCACCCGGATCGCGTCGCGTCCGAGTAGCGAACACGCGTCAAACCAATTGGCTCCTAGCGACCCGGCCTCATGACGCTCAACGTCGTCGATCGTCGGATTCAACCAGTAGCGACTGTGGTGAGGTCGAAGCGCATCCGCTTTTCAGCAAGCGGTCGACGTGGCGCGGAGAGATGCTCTCCACAACGCCTCGCCGGGCCGCCTCCATCGCGAGCATGGGTGGGGTCCAGTGGCTCACCGGGAGCCCAGAGTCTTGAGGATCTTCGCAGGCCAGCTGAATGATCGCCGCGACCTGCTCCGGCTTGAACTTCGGAGGCGTGCCCGACCGATGGGAATCGGCCAGGACGCACGCAACCAGGTCCGCGAGCTCTCTGTCGGAAGCACCGCCAACGACAGCAGCACCGACCTGCTCCTCGGCGTCACACCAGCGATTGCGCCAACGATGAACTCTCTGCACGTCGATGCCGAGCGCCGCAGCCTGCTCCTTGTTGGAGATCCCCTCGGCGGACATGAGCAAGATCCGACTGCGCTCCGCCAGAGCCTGGTCGGTCTTCCGCGCACGGACCCACATCTCCAGCTGTGCCTGCACCCGCCCTGGTAACACCACGGCTCGCGACGAAACGGACATCCGACCTCCCGGCGGCGCTCAAGTAGGCACAGCCGGGACAGCATGATCTCCGTGGATCGTCAAAACAAGGGCATTACTACTTCGGCCGAGGTGTACTAGTGTTAGGTTTTGGCCATGCCTCTCGTCAGCTTTCGTCACTATGCGTTCGCTACGGCCTCTCTCCTGCTCGGCGGATGCGTCCTACCGGGTGATCTGATCGACGAGCCCACGCCGGCGCCGCCCGAGTTCCAGGGGGTATTCGACTACCCGAGCGAACCTGTCGTCTGTGCCAGCCCGGTCGAAGGCATGGCGCGTTTCTCTGAGGAGTCTCAGCAGCGTGGCCTGGTGGTCACCGGTCAGGGAGGCGGTCAGCCGCCGCCCAGGAACCGTGACGAAGGCGACCCCCCGCAATTCGGGACCGGGCTCGCCGGGCAGGCTCTGGTGGCCCAGGATCTTGACGGCGACGGAGACATCGACCTGGCGGCCGCGGATCGCGCGCCGCTCGTCTTCCTGAACGACGGCGCAGGCTTCTTCGAACAGGCCCCGGGGCTGCCGGAGGCCCCCGGCGGTGGCTTGATGGCTCTGGCCGCGGTCGACCTCGACGGTGATCGCCTCCCGGAGCTGGTCGGTGTCGTCCGCCCCCAGGACGAGGGCTCCACGGGCGGGATGCTCATCTGGCGCAACCTCGGGTTCGGGGCCTGGTCCCCGCCGGAGGCCATCTCATCGGGCCAGGCGATCCCCGGCGGCGAGCCGTCCTCCATCACCCTGGGTGATGTCGATGGCGACGGTGATCTCGACGCTCACTTCGTCAAGCGGGCTCGTCTCCCAGACCAGATGGGGGGCTGGCCGGAGCGGATCTTCCTCAGTGAGAACGGCGTGTTCGATGCGGAGCGATACATCGAGCTGACCGCATACCAGGGCACCTGGGGAGTGCCGGCGTTGGTGGCGACGTTCACTGATCGCGACGGTGACGGGGATCAGGACCTGTTCATCGCGGGTGGGACGCCGGAGTGGGGCATCCCGCCCGACCAGCCGGGATGTGCCTTCTTCCGAAACGAAGGCGCGGACGCAGACGGGGCGCCCGTCTTCGTCGACGACGCGGAGGCGACCGGCACCGAGCAGTTCTTCTCCGCAATGGGCATCGACAGCGCCGATCTGAACCAGGACGGAGACCTCGACTACTGCTTGACGGATGTTGGGCCTCCCGTCTGCTACCTGAGCGACGGCGCGGGGGGCTTCGTCGATGGCGGCTTGTCGCTCGGGCTCGTGCCGGAGGATCCGGTCCTGGACTTCCCGACCACCATCGGGTGGTCCATCGACTTCCAAGACCTGGACAACGACGGCTTCCTCGACGTGCTGCAGGCCAGCGCGCCGGATCACGGCGGCATCTGGTCCGGGACGGACCGGTTTCCCGACCTGCTTTGGCGCATGCTGCCGGACGGCAACTTCGAGGACGTAACGGAGGAGGCGGCCTTCGGAAGCGACGACCGGCACGTCGGTATGTTGAGCGCGGACTTCGACGGCAACGGATGGATCGATGTGTTCTTCCAGGCGGAGTCCAACGACGGGCAGCCCCTGCTCATGATGAACGCGTGCGGCGAGGCCCACTGGATCGAGCTCGAGTTGGTGGGGCCGGCGGGCAACACGGAGGGCGTCGGCGCGCGGATCGAGGTCTCCAGCGGCGACCGCACCGAGATCCGGGAGATCCTCACCCTGCGGGCAACGGCCCAGACCCCCTCCCGGGTGCATGTCGGCCTCGGTGAGGCGGACATCGCCGCAGAGGTCGTAGTGAAGTGGCCCGACGGCGTCGTCAGTCGGGCCACGAACCTGCCCAGCGACCGGTTGGTGACAGTGGTGCATCCCGACGCGTGACGGGCCCGCCCTTACGGGGTGACGGTCAGCGTGCCCGCGCCGCAGGTGACGGCACCCGGGTCGAAGAGCGAGGCGGCGTTCTCACAGAACTCCAACCAGCTGGAGCCCGGTACCACGACCGCGGAGTCGGCCGGCAGCACATCGGGGATCGGGATCCCCGCCAGCTGATACTGCGGACTGGCCAGGAAGGCCGAGCAGGCCCACTTGAGCTTCGCCTCGGGTGTCGCGACGTCGTCCCAGGGCGTGTCGAGCGGCTGGCCGAGCAGGGCGGCGAGCAGATCGCGCTCCGCGGCGTCCACCAATGTCGGATCCGCCAGGATACGGTCCTTCAGTGCCAGGACGGCATCCTCCAGAGAGAGTCTCGGACCTTCCGCGTTCGCGCGGTCCATCTCTTCGAGCAGAACAGTCAGCCAAGGGGGGGGCGCGACCGGCACCTCGGGGCCGGAGGTGCAGCCTTGCGTTGATTCACCGCAGAGCCCGACGCACCGTGCGTCCCACCGCACGTCGCAGCAGTCGGGGTCGGTCATGCAGACCGAGAATTCGCACCCGCAGCCGTCGCAACCCGCGCCGGCGCGAGGTCCGCAGCCGTCGGTCCGTTCCTGCTCCGCCTGGCAGGCGCCGAAGGCGAACTCCCAAGCCGCCAGCCCCTGGAAGTCGTTCCCTCGGAACCCCTGGATCGAGTCCTTGAGAAAGAACCCCAGGTACTCCTGCAGTCGCCCCTCCGGGCCAGCGTCGGGCTCAGCGGGGAAGGCGGGCCAATCGGGCCATCCGAGCGCGGTGTTGGCGCCGTTGACGAGCATCCGTGGATGCTTGCGGTGCAAGATGTCTCCGAGGCTGTTCCGGCGACTCTCCAGGTCATCGAAGTCGGTCACCCACGGGTCGTAGATCGGCTCCAATGCGTAGGGCGTGGCTCCGTCTCCGACGACGTCGGCAGGGGCGACCGCGTTGAAGTCAGGGTGGGTCACCACCTGCACGATCAACTCCGACAGCGAGTAGCCGGACTCATAGAAGGCACGGGTCAGCGACTGAAGCTGTTTCTGCTGGGGTTCGTTCCGCGGGAAGTGATTGGGAACCGTCAGCCGGTTGTCGAACACGTCGTTCCAGACGACCTCCGCAAGGCGGGCCGAGACGAGGAAGGCGAAGGCCTCCGGACCCGACGGGCGATCGGAGTCGAGGTCGAGCCCGTCGCGAAGGGAGTCGAAGCCCTGATGAAGCGGTCGCTCGAGGTCCCAGATGGTCGCCTCGGGCCCGTAGGCGTCGATGAAGTACGCGTCGAGCCCGAGGGGGTCATCTTCGAAGACGCCGGGGGGATTGAACTTGCCGCACTTCTCGTGCATGCCCCAGGGCTCGATCGCGTCGGGGCCGAAGTCCCAATAGTCGTAGTACCCGCCCGGGTATTCGCAGTTCTGCGGGTACCACAACCTGCACCGCTCCGAGCAGAACTCGGTCCACCCCTCTTCGCAGCAGAACGGGTACGCCGCGCAGACGTCCTGTTCACATTCGCAGCCACCGCAGCCCGGGTACCCATACAGAGCCGTGCAGCCACTGAAGTCCTCGGGTAGGCCGGGCACGCAGCCGGCCCCGGACTCGTTGCAGAGGTTCACGCACTCCTGGCTCCACCAGTCAGTGCAGCACGACGGGCGCTGGTCACAGACGTACTCCTCGCAGGCGCAGCCGTCGCACCCCGGAGCGTCGCCCCCCCAACATCCGGTGGGCCGGATGTCGTACTGCTGGCCGAAGATGTTGTAGCCGCCCAGGACATCGTGCTTGCGGAAGAACGTGTAGAGGTCCTCGGCGGGACGCCCCGCGTCGTCCCCGAACAGCGCCTGCTCGTGGCGGCCGGGCAGCGGCCAGTGCCGGTCCATGGTGGGGTCCGCGCGGTCGGTCACCGCGAAGGCCGAGTTGTGGCATCCCATACAGCCGAGCTGTCGGTTCAGGTAGGTCTGTTCGAAGAGCTCCCAGAGGTTCCGCCGCACGATCTTCGCGGCGTCGATTCCCTGCAGCGGGATGTCCTTGGCCATCTGAGCGAAGAGGTGGACGCGGTGGATCGGAGAGATGTCGTCGAGCCACAGGGAGGACCGAACCAGATCTGCCATCGTCCAGGGCTCTGCGAACGCCCCGTCCTGGGGGTCGTGGTCGCGCACCCACTCTGCGAGGTCCGAGTCGTCGGTCTGAAGACGCCGACGTGAGTAGCAGGCGCCGTTGGCACGCTCCCCCGCCCGGTTGACGAACAGCGAGTCGTACAGCACCTCAGTCCAGCGATCAACGTACTCGGATGAGGTCGTCATCGCACGGACGAGGGTCGCCCGGTCGGTCTGCTGCGCGAGTTGTACGAAGACAGCGACCTCCCGCGCGGACAGGGGGTTGCGCCCCCAGAGCACCGGCAAGACGTTCCGAACGAAGGACTCCGTGCCCGCGTCCGCGAGGGGCGGGGGGGGCAGATCCTCCGTCTCCGTGGGACAGGCTGCGACGAGCAGGAGAATCGCCAGGACTGCGAGGGGGCGGGTCATGCGGGGTACCCGAGCATGACTTCGCGCAGGAACGCGGTGCCTTCGGCTTCGGTCGTGGCTCCACCGGACACATCGCCGACGGCGAACGACTCGCTGGTGAAGGGCCACATGCCCTGCATGAGGAGCATCGCCGCGCGGAAGTCAGCGGGGGTGACCCACTCCGTCGCGTAGCCGTCCGGTCCGATGGCCCCCACGATCCCGGCGCGCTCCTCGTCGAAGGGCCCCCCGAACGCGCACACGACGTAGCCTTCGGTCCAGTGGTTGAGCCCATCCCCGATCGCGAAGGGGGTGCGCCCGAACTCGGTCGTCAACAGGACCGTCTGCCGATCAAGGTCGATCTTGGAGGGGTCGTTCTCCCCCGGCTCGTTGATCCGGGAAGTGAGCTCGCGCATGGTGTGCACGAGGTTGCGTGCGGAGTGATGCACGTGCTCGAAGTGGGTGTCGTAGGCGCCGCCACCGACGGCTGGAAGGAGTCCGCCGTCCACCACCGTGACCCACTTTGGCGCGTCCGTGGGGTGGGTCAACAACTCGGCGCCCAGCCGGAGCGACATGGTGGTGAAGTCCGCCTCACTGTGCTCGCCGCACTCGTCACCCTGGGCGCCCTGCGAAGCGCCTGGGCCGAGCACCGCTCGGAAGTCCTCGGCCCCCTCAAGGGCGGCCCGCGCCGCCTCCCAGTCGGTCATCGCCGGAGCGCGTACACGCTCTCCGGTGCCTGGCCGGATGAGGCGAGCACCGTACCGCTGGGTGTAGTAGCGCACGACCGCGTCGAGCTCGTCCCTGCGCCCGGCGACGGTGGTCCGGCCGAGCCCCTCCTCGGAGAGGCCCCCATGGCCGAGGCGCAACGAGACCGGGCGCGCCGAGCCTCCGTGCAAACCCACAGCGGAAGCCGCCTCCCCGTTGTGCGCGGTCAGGTCATGGAGACCGGGGTACACCACCGTCGAATAGGGGGTCGTGCGCTCCTGCCGTTCGGAGAAGAACCGCTGTACGTGGGCTGCGGTCGATGCCATGCGAGGGCTCGTCATGGGGTGACCACACATGGTCAAGGGCACGCCGGTCTCGTGCGCGCCCTGGTCGTGCTTCATCACCCACATGCGCATGCGCCGGACGATGTCCGGCCGATCACGTAGCGGGTAGAGGTAGGGACCGAGTCGGACCTGGGCTCCGCCGGCGTCCGAAGCGAACGGAGCTTCGAGCAGGCTGCGGTTGCCTCCTCCGCACCGCGCGAACTCGCTCGTGACGCTTACCGGGGTGTTCTGGAAGGTCCACCACATCGTGGGACCATCAGGACCACCGCTCTCCGAGCCGTGTTCCGGGACGACGTAGAAGGTGTCCCAAGGACAGATGCCGCCAAAGAGGAAGACCTCGAGCACTCCGTCTGGGCGATCACCTGCCGGGAGGAGGAGCTGCTCGCTGCCGGGTCGAGCGGTCGCCCACGCGCCCGGCGGGGCGCCCAGGGAGTCGGGCTCCTCCTCAGGCTTGCAGCCGCGCGCAAAGGCTGCGCCGCCCAGCGCGGCCAGGCCGCCGGCTCTGAGGAAGCTGCGCCGGGACCAGCCAAATGTTCGAGAGGTAGATCGTCTCCTCGCCATAGCGACATCATACCCAGCCGGGAGGCGCGAAACCAGAACGGGATAGCGGTGCGGCATCGATGCACGGGATCGAGCAGGACGCCTGTCCGCTCCGGTCTTCCGGGCTGGACATGGTCGCGGTGGGCGTGACCTCTGTGGGGCAGCGGCCATCGCTCCACCTGGCCACTTCGGCACCTCGGGCAGCGCCTCAGATCCTCCCGGGTCACGCTCAGCCCCGAGTCCGCCAGGGCCTGCAGGACCAGCTCCGCATGGCTGGCCCGCCACCGCAGCCGCACCAAAACCCTGGCCGAATATCTGGCCCGGGTGGTCGCCCCGGCCTGACTCCAGTGGTCGGCCCTCCGCGGATAGCAGGGCCGACCGCTGGGAAAGGGCCAAAGTCGAGCCTAGTATTCACCGGTGTCCCGACCCACTCCGCTCCGTCTGCCCATAGAGGACCTCGCCCGCCTGACCCGCCGGTCGTTCCTCCATCGCGGGAGCTTGGCTGCCGCCGGGCTCGGGCTCGGTGCGGCCGCGTGCAAGCCCGTGGTGGAGCCATCGACCGCGGCCGTCTCGGGGCCCTGGGGAACGGCGCGCCCGGGTGGGGAGTCGGTGTTGCTGCCCGACCAGGTGCGGCCGGACGGCGTGCTGGAGCTGTTCCTCATCGGCGGGCTCTGCCCGTGGGATACGTTCTACGTTGTGCCCGAGTACGGCGCTCCCACCGGCGGCGGCAACTCCGGAACCATGTGGTGGACCTTCCAGAACACGTTCAACAGCGTCCCCGACTTCTACACCCGGTGTGGGGGCGCCGGTCCCCTCCTCCTCGACCCGTGGGCCACGGACGCCGCCGGGGCGGGAGTGAGGCTCGGTGCATTCCTCTACCCCCTGCGCGACCGACCGGACATCACGAGCCGCATGCGCATGTGGGTGATTCGCCACGATCAGGGGGCGCACGAGACCGCGATCCCGCTGACTCTCTGCGGCCACCCGCAGTCCTCGCCCCGGATGGCGTCGACTCCCGCCCATGTCCAGCGCTTCTTCGAGGAACGTCGGTCGGCGGAGCGCCTCAATCCGTGGACGGCCGTCCTGTACCCCGGCTTGTCGGATCTCTCGGCCCTCAACGGCGAGGCAGCCAGCGCGGTCGGCCTTCACCGGGGCTCGGCGCGCCCGTTGTCCCTCCGATTCGGGGCCGGCGGCCTCTCCTCCGACGGTCTCGACCGGGCCACTGTCGCCCAGCGCAGGGACGCCCTGGACGCCGCAGTCCAGGGTCACGTCCGGCGCTACGAGGAGCGGTTCCGCCGCATCGACACCGGGGAGCGGGTGCGTGCTTCGGCGATCGATGACTTCGTGGCTGCGCGGCTCGCCCTGGGGCGGTCCGACGTGTTCCTCGACCTCGCTGGCGCCGGTGCGTTCCAGGGCGCGACGGGGCAGGAGTGCCTCGACAGCAGCCCCGCGGACTACACGGCGATGGAGTTTGACCTGGCCGTGCGCATGCTGACCGACCCGACCGAACCCCTGCGCTGGGTCACCCTCGTAGACGGCGGCCTGCTCCCCGCGACGGCCGGCGCTGCCTACGACACCCACTTCGCCCACGTGCACCAGAGCTCGCGGAACGTCGTGCATACGATGAAGAGGCTGGTGGCCTCGATCAACGAACCTGGTGAGAACGACCCCAGGAAGCTCGATCTCGAACGACAGACCGTCCTCGTCACGACCGAGTTCGGGCGTACGCCCTACGCCGTCGGGGACGGGCTGAACCACTGGGCCGACGGGTATGTGGTGATGGCCATCGGGGGGCCGTTCGATGAGGAGCGCTCCGGCATCGTCGGTTCGATCGGCGAGAGCGGTATCGCCGGCGAGTGGATCACGCCGGCTGACTTCCGGGCCGCCATGCTGTTGGCTCAGGGGATCTGGCCATTCAACGGCGAGTCCTTCGCCGTAGGCGACGTTTCGGCCAATACCCTCAACGAGATCGAGGGAGCGACCTATCTGCGCGAGCACGTGCTCGGGTACCCCCGGACATGACCGCCCTGGTGCTCCGCGCCCGGTCACGAGGTCGCCTGGCGGCGCTGGCATTGCTGCTCCTGATCACCGCCTGCCCGGCCGAGACCGCCATGGTGCCGCTGGGCGACGCCGGGGACGAAGCGTTCGTGCGTCGGCTGGTCCCGCTGATGTGGGGACGAAACCCGATCTCGGTGCGTGAGGTCGACGTGCTCGCCCAGGTCCTCGAGAGCACCGGAGGGGATCGGGCAGGCCTCGTTCGGGCCATGGCAGGCTCGGACGAGTACGTCGAGCGATGGCGCAGCTACCTGTACGACATGCTGTTCGTGAACCGGATCGGGGAGCGCAGCAACCAGGAGTGCTTCGATGTGGCGCGTTCCGGTGGGGACTCGTCCGAGCTGGCGATGCTCGTGCGCGACGGGAGCCCCGAGAGCGTGCAGTGGCCGACGGCCTTCTCCATGCGCGACCTCTTCCGGTCGTCGCTGATCCTCGACGACCTGTCCCCGATCTTTCGCGCCAACCTCTTCGCCCAGCTGTCGCGCGACTTCTTGATGCAGGGACCGGAGGCGGCCACGCTCCTGCGCCAGAACTCCTCCGAGTCGTTCGAGAGCGTCTACCTCAACCGCCAGATGGCCTGCCTGCCCTGCCACAACTCGGAGTGGGCGGTGGTCGACTCCCCGGATCCTGAGCAGGACCGTCACTGGCCGCTCCCAGGCAACCTGGAGCGGGCGCTCTTCGACTCGGAGATCGGCCGTCCCCCGGAGGACGTCTACGGGTTCTTCCGGCGCCACGGCGTGCTCGCGGGCCACAACATGTTCGATATCCAGTACTTCTCGGCCCCGACGGGCTGCTTCGGCCGCGACGCGCCGGGGTGCGACGGGTGCGCCTGCGAGGAGGTGGTGTGCGACCAGATGCCGTCGTGCTGCACCGATGTCTGGACCATCGCCTGCGCCGAAGCCTGTTCGGCGGCCGAGCTCGGCTGCATTCCGGCGACTCCGGAGAACTTCGACGGCTGCGACCCACTCCCCGGTCACCCGGGCTGCGCCGGCTGCGCCTGCGAAGCGGAGGTCTGCGCGCTTCACCCGGACTGCTGCGAGTTCAACTGGCTCAACCACTGCGCGGACTTCTGCACGCTGCTGGACCCGACCTGCACGTTCGACGACCCACCCGAGTACGAACCCGAGGGGATCAAGCCCTGGGGCCAGCACTCCGACTGCGGCATCTTCGTGGCTCCGTCCCTGGTCGAGCCGGATCCGCTGGAGGTCGCTGGCTACTTCATCGAGCAGGTTGGCGTCTCCGCGAGCGTCTGGGATCTCGAACGCATGCTCCATACCGGGATGGAGGATCTGCGCGACGGGCGTGACATCGCCTCCGACGGTTCGATCGGAGGGGAGCAGGCGTTCGCGGCGCTCGTGGCGGGGAGCGTGGCGGACAAGGTCTGGGGCGAGGTCTTCGGCTCGCCGCTCACGGTCCCCAACCACTTCTCTCGAAACGAGGCTCAGCAGCTGCGGCTGCTCGCTTTGAGCGAGCGTTTCAGCGACTCCGGTTGGTCGTTGGTGGAGCTGCTCGCGGCCATCGCGCTGGACCCGCTCTTCAACCTCCCGGTCCCGGCGGCCTCTCCGGTGGACGCCAGCCCCTATCAGCTGCCAGCGGTGTTCAACCCCTGGGTCAACGACCAGGAAGACGAAGAGCTTCGGGCCAACTCGATCGGCGACATCGTGCACCGCAAGAGCGGGCGGGTGCTTGTCCAGACAGTCACGTACGCGCTCGGGCTCCGGGCGCTGCCGTCCTTCCCGGACGACTCCGAGGACGTCTCGACCGAGGCTCGGCTCCAAGAGGATCTCGGCTTCCGGCTGAAGGACAGCGTTCATGGCTTCGAAGGCAACGACTTCCAGGGCCTGACGTCCTGGGAGTTCGCCTACGGGCTCTGCACCGTGGGGGAGGAGCGGGTCGATGGCTGCGGGCCTCGCACCACCGCCGGCTGCGACGGCTGCGCGTGCGAGTGGGCGGTCTGCACCACCCGGCCGTCGTGTTGTGACGTGCGTTGGGATGCCACTTGCGGGGGCTTTTGCAGCGCGTCCCCCGAGGGGTGTGTGCCACCGGATGAGCCGGCCGAGGCTCCAATTGCGTGGATCGACCGCCTCGTCGAGGCCGCCGCGGACTGGGATCAGGCCAATCCCGAGACCCCGGCCACCCTTGGGGACGCGGTTGCCGCGCTTCGGGATCGGCTGCTCGCAGACCCCACGATGGAAAGCGACGAAGTGGCTGACCTGGAGGCCCTCCTGGCCGAGCAGCTGTCTACGCCGATCAGCATGATCGGAGATCTGAGCCAGGAGCTCCGATGGGCCTGTGCCGCCCTCGTGGCGAGCCCCCAGATGCAGCTCGCTGGCGATCCCGGCCCCGACCGCCGCGGCACCACCACCCTGCTCGAGGTCGGGGCCACGGGGTTCCGGGCTCTCTGCGAGCGGGTCTCGGCCGAGCTGTACGGAGAGACCCTGGTCTGTACAGACGACAGCGCCGCCGTTCCTGACGTGGAGAGCCGTTGAGCGAAGTCGAGGGCACGAAGAGACCACGACGGACCGCTAAATTCGTCGCCGGGGGGCTGGCTCTGGTGGTGGTGGTGTCGCTGCTGCTGGGGCTCGGCGCCGAGCTGGTCCTGCGAGCGACGGGCAAGTTCCGGACCTGGAGCGAACTCAACGGGGATCCGTACGTCTCGCCGACGGATCCTGCTCAGTTCTGGCTTCCCTGGATCGGCAAGGACAACCACGAGTTGATCGATGTTCTCATCGAGCACCCGGAGTTCACCCACGACCTGCGCACCAACGCCCTCGGGCTGCGCGAGGATGAGCTGGAGATCGACAGGCTGCCAGGCACCGTTCGCATCGTCGGCCTGGGGGACTCCTTCGCGATGGGGTACGGCGTCGAGATCGAGGACACCTACCTCCAGGTGATGGAGCGGATGCTGGGTTCGCTGGAGCCCGACACCACTTGGGAGACGATCAACGCCGGGGTCGCGGGCCACGACCCCGTGTTCTCCGAGCAGCTCCTGCGCCGCCGACTCCTGCCCTTCAAGCCCGACATCGTGCTCTTGCTCGTCAACCAGTCAGACGTCTTTGACATCGTCAGCCGGGGAGGCACCGACCGGTTCGACGAGAACGGGGCCGTGCGCTCGATAGGCGGTCGGCCGCTCGAGTTTGCATTCGAGTACAGCCACCTGGTTCGCGCTGCAGCGATGGCGGCCCCATCCAGCGGGGGAACAAACTGGCTGCACTGGGAGAAGCTCAGCGCCGAAGACGAGGCCTTCGCGGGCCGGGTGATCCTGGAGGTGGCCCACTCGCTGGCTCGCCTGGGAGAGGAGCAGGGCTTCCGGTTCCTGCTCGTGGCCCACCCCCACCGCTACCAGATGTTCGGTTGGCCCAGGGACCCGACGTTCAAGTACCTCGGGCGGCCGCAGATCGGCGGAAGCATCGAGTTCGTCGATACCGTCGGGGCGTTTCGCGAAGCAGTCGGATGGAGTGAGCCCTGGCCGGGCCCTCCGGGAACGCCTCCGCCGGAGCGCGAGGAGTCCGTACTCGCGCCGTACTTCTATCCGATCGACGGCCACTACCCTCCCCGGGGCCACGAGCTACTCGCGGAGCAGGTCGTCTCGGCGCTCCAGGAACGGGGCTGGGTGGGCGATGGTAACCGTTCAGGCCCCCGGTTGAGGCCGTGATCGAGCCGTGGGATTCATGCTGCATGAAGACCACGACGAAGACCCTGGAGCAGAAGATCGAGACCGCGGTGAAGCAGCTGGTGCGCGACCGCCTGGCGGCGTGCGAGCCACCAGCTTGATCGCCGACGCCTTGAACTCAGGGTGTGCTGCCGTCGACTGTTCCGCTTCGTTGCCATCAGTCCTCCCGGATGTGCTTATCACGTGGTCCGGGAAACCAGGGGAGAGTCACCCCGTCCACAGCCGAGGGGCGCCACCAACAACCAGCGCAGACCGAAGCAGCCTCGGGGCTCAGCTGCGGCCGCGGATCGACCAGCCCCGACCTGCCAGGATTTCCGGACGAATCCCGCCAGAGCTTCTGGACACCACAGCTGTGCGGTAGAGCCATCGCAGGGGTACCATCCCGTCGATGAGCCAGACACCCCCGGCCGCAGATGTCGCTACACCGGCCGAGCGTGGCCGCCTTACCCTGCTGCGGCGGGTCCTCTTCTCGTTGCTCGCGCTGGTGACCTTCTTCCTCCTGTGCGAGGTCGCTCTCTTCGGCGTCTCCCGGATCGCGTACTACTTCACGGTAAGCCGTTACAACCCGGCGACGTCCCAGTCCGGCGAGGACGGGGCACGCAAGTACCGGATTGTGACGTTCGGCGACTCGGTGACCGCTGGTCAGGGGACAGCGCCGCGCTACAGCTACCCGCGACAGCTCGAGGACCTGCTGAACACGTCCAACGAGGGTGATCGCTTCGAGGTGATCAACAACGGCGTCTATGCGCTGAACAGCTCCCGCACTGCCGATCTCCTCCCAGGGTGGCTGGACGAGTTCCAGCCGGACCTCATCGTCGTGATGACCGGCTGCAACAACGCCTGGAACTACAACAACAGCCACCTCGAGCAGCTCGGCCTCTTGAACCGCAAACCATGGCAGATCCTGCTCAACAAGACCCGCACCTACCGCTTCCTTCGGGTGCTGATCAAGCGTCAGAAGGCGGGCTTCGGCATCGCTGAGGCGCAGCGCAACCTCACCCCTGTGTTGCGCGACCAGATGAAGATCTCCGAGTCGGTGCGACCCGCCGTCGACCCCACTGCTCGCACCCTGGAACGTCAGCAGAGGATCTTCGATGACGTGCAGGCTCTGAACCAGCTGCTGGAGCACGACCTCGGTGAGATCCTCAAGGTCACCCGAGCTCGGGGCGTGCAGCTCGTGGTGATGACCTACCCCTTTGTGCCGCCCTACCAGGACCATCGCGGGATCACCCGGCAGTTCACGCAGACCAACAAGCTCATCGGCGTCGACAACTACGGGGAGTTCCAGAAGATCAAGGCTGTCCGGCCCAACCTGAACCTGTTCAGCGCGGATCGCGGGCACCCCAACGCCACTGGCTATCGGGTCATGGCCGCGGCGATCCAGAAGGCGATGAGCGAGAACGCGAGTCACCTCGGGATCGAGATCGCGCCGCCGCCGGATCCGTTGGCTGACTTCAAGGATCCCGAGTACCTCGCTGCTCTGTACGAGGAGGTCAGGGCGAGCACGCTTCGTCCCGGGGCCGACGAGTACGTGTGGGAGACCCTGGGCCACGTGGCCGTGGAGATGGAGAGCTGGGAGGAGGCGAAGGCGGCCTTCCGAAAGGCATTCGAGGTCTCCGGCGGCGCACCGCAGTTCTACGAGTCCCTCGGCAACCTGATGGTGCAGCTGGGCGAGTGCGACGAGTTGGAGGCGCTTCGGGACGAGATGGCGGCCCAGCGTGGTGAACGCTCGGACATCCAGTTCCTCCTCGGCCTGTTCCGGCACGCGTGCGCAGAGGGTGGGCGAGCCGGACCAGCAGGGTGGGGCCAGGGAGGCGGCAACCGACGGGACGGTGCGACCGGTGGGCGTCCCGGCGACGGCGACCTTGGCCCCCCGCGCGGGACCGACGATGGCCAGGACCGCAGCCCTCCGAGGCCTGGCCTCCCGGCTGGCTCCGATCCGAAGGACGGGGAGAGCCAGCAGTCCGAGGGTGGTGCCTCCGGGGATGACCAGTCGGGCGGGGGCGGCGGGCAGCCTCCGCTGCGTTGAGCCAGGGTCGCCGTGCTCCCTTTCGGTTGCCGGTTCAGCTCCCGAGTCTGGACTTTGGCGATCTGACGGCGAGGGCACCGACCTGCACTGCGGATCGGGGCCCTCGGCAGTTCTGGGCAGCGGCCTTGGTTCAGGCTTCAAGTGCCTGAACAATCCACCCGGAGCCGTGTCTGCAAGAGGGCTGAACGGTTACCGCCGATGGGGCGCCGGCTCAGGTGCCGTCGGAGCCTCCTGCGGACACGATGCCCCGTCTGCGACAGAGAGCCGACCGCGCGGGCGCACCCAACCCTCGCTTCCTGCTAGGATCGGCCGGTGTCTTACCTCGCGGACCCCATCTGTCGCCTTCTCCTCCCTCTCGTCCTGTCTTCCCTCCTCTGCGGGTGCCCTGCCCCGGCGAAGGAAGAGCGTCCGGCGAAGCCCACGGCCCAGGGAGAGGGCCTCGCAGTGGCCGCGGCGAAGCCCGCCATGGCCAAGCAGCGTCCTTGGACCGAGGTCGGTGACGAGGCCCTCGGAGAGGAGCTCACGTTCAACGCCGAGACCTCCGAGACTTGCTGCGGCGACGCCAGGTTCGAGTATGACGGCTCTCCAGCGAGGCTCTACATCGCCACGGTCGATTGCAAGGGGAAGGGCTGCGCCGACGCGATCAACCACGATGGGTGGATCGCGTATCTGGGCAAGGGAGACATCGCCGTGCTGGCTCACCAGACCGGGGCAGGAGTCTACGGAGAGGAGCTGTGGCGAAGCGCTGAGAGCGTGCAGCGCACGTCCACTGGGGTGACCCTGTCGGTGCCCGGGAAGCTCCTGCCCGGCGGAACCCTGCGCGTCTGGGCGGCGACCCGCGTCCCCACGAAGATCGGCAAGACGGCGATTCCGGTGTTCCTCGATGATGGGTCGATTCCCTACCTGCGCGTCGAGACCGGCAGGCCTGCTCCGGTGCAGGAGCCCTGGGGCGTCACTGAAGACGAGGCCGTGCCGGCGCCGCCGGGGCGCCCCGCGGAGGCGGGCGTCGACGTTGGAGAAGAGCCCTGGGGCGTACTGCCCGACGGTGTGGAGGCCCCCCGGGGCGAGCCAGCCGCGGACAAGACGGATGTCACTCCGAGCACGGAGCCCGCCGGGGGCGACTGAACGCCCGAGCACCTGAGCAGACGTCCGCTACACTCGCCAGTGATTCCAGGAGGACAGCCCCCCGATGACTGACGAGCACGCCCTCCCGGGCCACCACCGCCTGGTCGCCGTTGGGATCGTGATCGCGTTGCTCAGCGGCGTGGGCTGCGCCGCACCCGGAGAGGAGCAGCCGCCGGAGTCGGAGTCGGACGGACCAACCTGGCACCGGGACATCGCTCCGCTGGTCGCCACGCACTGTGTGCACTGCCACAGCGAAGGCAACATGGCTCCCTTCAGCCTCCGCACCTACGCGGAGACAAAGGCGCTCGCGACATGGGTGGGGAACATCCTTCGGGCGGGGACGATGCCCCCCTGGCAGCCGGAACCGGACGAGGCCTGCGAGGCCGAGATCCCCCTGCGCGACCAGACCTCGCTGGCCGATGACCAGATCGACACCTGGCGCGACTGGGCCCGCGACGGCGCGCCCGAGGGCGACCCTGCCACCGCCGCTCCGGTGCCGGACCCCGTCGACCGATCCCTGTCGGATTGGACCAGGCGCATCGAGCGTCCGGCTCAGCTGGTATCGGAGGAGGGCGAGGGGTACCAGTGCTTCTTGTTGGATCCCGGGTTCGAGGAGACCACCTGGATCACCGCGGCACAGATCGAGCCGGACGCGCTCGATCTCCTGCACCACGTCTGGGTCTGGATCGTGCCCCCGGAGGAGGTGGCGGCGGTCGAGCTCCGCACCGCCGACGATGACAGCTTCGAGTGCTTCGGGACCTTCGGCATCGATCCGTGGCAGCTCGTGATGGTTTGGCTCCCGGACACGATGCCTCTCGAGCTGCCCCCCGGCTCGGGGCTCCGGGTCGAGCCGGGCTCCCGGATCGTGGAGCAGGTGCACTACCACGGCTGGGGTGGAGGAGGCACGGACTCCACGGGCGTGGCGCTGCGTACGACCACGGAGCAGCCGGCACGCACCGCCGAGTTCAGGTTCATCGGCAACGCCCCGAGCGCCCCGGTGCTGCAGCCTGGACCCAACGACGACGGCCCCCCGAGGTTCTTCGTTCCCGCCTTCGAGCGGCTGCACACGGAGTCGATGCGCGAGGAGATCGGAGCCGGCGAGGGCCCCTACGAGGTTTTCGGCGTGACGGCGCGCATGAACTCGGCGGGAGTGAATATCAGCGTGTCGATGGAGGACACCGAGGGGCAGTCCGCCTCCCTGCATCGCATCCGCGACTGGGACCTCGACTGGCAGCGGCAGTACATGTACGACCTTGAACCGGGGGCTTTGCCCGTCCTGGGTCCCGGGGACACCGTGACCGTCGACTGTGAGTTCGACAACACAGTCTCCAACGTCCGGCTCCGCGAGCTGCTCCTGGAGTCCGGTCTCAGCGAGCCGGTCGACATGGAGCTGGGCAGCGGGCACCTGGACGAGATGTGCGTCGGCGTTCTCGGGTTGCTGGGGCCATGATGGTTCGCCGGGCTCGAAGGGTGATCGTACTCAGCGGCTTCATGGTCGCCGCGGTGGGGGCCCTTGGGTGCCCGACGGACTCAGGTGACCCGGGCGTGACCCACGTGGGCTTGACGACCGCCGGAGACACCGTCGCCCTCACCCTCCTCGACGACGGCAGCTACAGCGTCGTCAACCGGGGCGCGGGCACCGAGGCCGCGGGGACGTGGGAGACGAGTTCGGGCGGGACCATGGACGGGTTCGTGCAGTTCGATGGCGATTCGAACCAGTCGGCCGCCCTCCTGCCGGATCGGCTACTGACGGGCGTGCTTCCGACAGGGACAGGGCGGTCGGAGTTGACCTGGGCTGTGTCGACGACGGCCGACGTGGACCTCCTCGATCAGCTCCAGCAAGGGAACTGGACGTGGATGCGGCTGCGGGAGGACGGGCAGCCCCTGGAGGACTATGGCTTCCTCAGCTTCGTGAGCGACCGTTTCTACATGTCGGTGCGGAGTTCGAGCGAGGGCGGTCCGGACTTCCTGCCCTGGGGGGAGAACCAGGTCGAGGAGGAGGAGGCCGACGTAGCGGGGACCTGGGCATTCGGCGAAGGCGACCACCCGCAATCGCTGGTCCTGCACGGGGCCGATGGCGACTGGTCCGGGTACGGATGGCCGGGCTGGGGACTCGTGCTGCGGCCCCCCGACGAGCGTGGGATCATCGTCGCGTTCTGGGCTCCGTACGGCCACAACCAGCTCTCGCTCTACGACGGCGTGCACCGGTTGATCGCGCAGCGGCTCGACGCCACCGGGTCGTTCGGTGACCCACGTCCCCACACGCTGGACATCTTCGGGACCGAGGCGGTCATGGCCCGATTCGCGGTGGATGGACAGCTCGAAGAACAGATCGATCTCAGCACGCGCAGCCAGGTGTCCAACATAGGCAACCTGGTCTGGTGGACAGTCTCGGAGACGGAGCGCCTCATCGTCGGACAGGTCGGCGACTTCTCCTTCTTCTGGACCGCAGAGACCGTCAACACGGGACCGCCGCCAGGCGTGGCGCGCGGAGGAGGTGGCGACGACGACGACGACTCCGGGAATCCGGGCACGCCGCAGGCGCCGTCGGGCACGGACATGCTCTCCTTCGGAGTGGGCGCCCACTATCGTTAATGAAGGAAGGAACTCGATGGCTCCATTCAGTTCGATGAGGCTGTGTGCTGTGTCCGCGGCGCTGTTTGCAGCGGCGGGGGGCTGCGGCACGCCGGAGCCGGTGCCCGATGAAGCCCCGTGCGAAGCCGCGCCGCAGGTCAGCTGGAGCGACGAGCAGCAGGCCCTGGCGCCGAATGATCGGGACCCGGTGAAGGTCGAGGAACTGAGGATCGCCTATTCGTGCCCCGATTTCCCGGCCAACGAGCTCGGGCTCGGCACCTTCTGCGGAAGCAACGCCGACTGCCCAGAGGCCGGCTCGATCTGCGTGCAGGGCGTGCTCGGCTGCGGTGCCGGCGTCTGCACAAAGACCTGCAGGATGGACCGGGAGTGCACGCTCGAGAACATCGACTACGACCCGCCGCCAACTCTGGTCTGCGTCATCGCCCAGGAACACCTGAGCGTCTGCATGCCCAGCGCGTGCCTGCCCCGGATCCCCGGATGGGACGAGACGTGTGGCCCCCTCAGCGGCGAAGCCGTGAACGACCTCGGGATCGGCAAGAAGTGCGATTCCCAAGACGACTGTCCTCCAGGGAGCCTCTGTCCGCTCAACGGCGCGGATCCGACGTGCAGCGCGCCGTGCGAGGTCGACTCCGACTGTGGCCCCAGCGCAGCCTGCACCTGCGTCGACAACCCGGACTGCACCCAGGAGTTCTTCGTCTGCGCGCCGGAAGTCGGTTGCGCGGACTCGGTGCGCCACCATCACTGTCGCGGCTATGGGATCCCCCCGCGTGATCACGAGTTCGCATGCGGCGGGGACCACCACTAGAGCGCCGATCAGTCTGCGGCCAGCAGGTCCAGTGGGGAGGGCAAGTGGCCGGACGGCGCTGCTGGGGCGGTCATCGGACCTCAGATCTTGAATGTTGAGGATCGACGGGATCGTCGTGCTGTGAGAGCGGGCGGTCGTGCCCCAGGGACGATGTGGAGCAACCCGCCGCTGCCGGCGAGCCCAGAGGATTCACTCCGGGCGCGTGCTTACACCCGCCAAAGATCGTCACGCGTCGCTACGGGCTCCGTCAGGTTCCGCTCCACCGAGCGAACCCCGACCGCGCAGCTCGTCGCGATCCGCTTGTGCGAGGCACCGCCCATCGCCATGAAGTGCACCTCGAGTCTCGTCATCACGTCGATCACCGGGTGGGTCTCCTGGGTGGAGAACGCCATCTACCGGAGACCCGGGAAGGTGGATGGCGGGAAGTGACCCGCCAGAATTTCTGGATCCGAACCCGCCTGATTAATCGGACTCCGCAGCGCGAGCCTCGGCCCCTCGGTATCGTATTGCCCGTCTACGAAGAGGGAGGACGACGTGTCAACCAGTGAAGGGTACATCTGGGTCGGCGCGACGGCGGCGTTGCTGCTCCTGGGCTGCGGGGGCGGCGACACGGCGGCGACTGGCGATCCGACGCCCGCCGGACCGGACGACGAAGCGGGAGGCACCGAAGCCGACCGATGGACGGTTCAATTCGAGCTGGAGCTCACGACCAGCCTCGTGGCGGAGGTGACGACCACAGAAGGCTGCTGTGGGGGGCTCAGCGAACCCGAAGGATCCCCCGCGCGCCTGTATCTCGCTCCTCCCCAGGGTGCGGGATACCTGCTCTTCCTGGGGCAGGACGACGCAGCGGTCCTCGCGGCCCAGACCAGCCCCGGCGTCTACGACCGCGAGCTCTTCCGATCGGCCGAGCCGGCTCCCCGAAACGACTCGACGGTCACCCTGACGATTCCGGCGGATGTGCTGCCTGGAGGCGACCTGAGGATCTGGGCGGCGACGCGATCCGACACAACCGTGGGGGGCAAGGAGCTCTCTCTCAAGCTCGAGGATGGAACGATTCCCTGCGCGATCCTGCACACCGGCAAGCCTGCGGAAGCCTCGGTGGTCCCCCCTCCTCCGGGCACCCCACCCTCCAGCGGCGAGCCGACGATCCCGAGGACCACAGGGGGCCCAGGGGACGAACCGCCCACCGCCTCGAAGC
The DNA here is from genome assembly GCA_937891735.1 of uncultured Pseudomonadota bacterium. Lineage (GTDB taxonomy): Bacteria > Myxococcota_A > UBA796 > UBA9615 > UBA9615 > JAGSHC01. The sequence continues at coordinate 23,455 of CALAGR010000170.1, forward strand.
CTCTCTGAGCCACCCGGTCGGAGCCTCTAGCGCTCCCGGCGCAAAAGGACTACCTGGTGGGCAGCGTCGGCACCAGCGCGTCGAAGCGCGTCGCCGCCAGCCCCGACGGATCCTCTTCCAGCTGCGCGAACGTCACCCGGGCCTGCTGCACCGCCCCCGTCACGTCGTGGTACGGCAGCACCCCCCGCGAGCTGTTCTTGAACCCATCGGGCGCTGAGTCCGAGCCCCACAGGCCCCGCACGCCGTCCCGCACTCCCCGGGACTCCTGGTGCACCAGCGTGCCGCAGCCCAGGTTGGGCGGCCAGCCGGTCTGATCCATCGGCGGGCACGAAAACCACAGGAAGCGCGCCCCGGGGTGCTCCCGGGCGATGGTGAGGACCGTGTCCACGAGGGTCGGGTCGAGGCGCGGGCTGGCCTGGAAGTGCAGCAGCATCTGGCGCTCGTCCAGCAGGTCGTAGATCGCCTCCATCGTGGCGCTGCGCGGCGCGTGCTTGATGGGCAGGTGCACATGCTGCAGCTCCACCTCGCCGACGCCGCCGTACCAGCCCGTGTCGAGCCGCTCACGCACGTAGTCGATGGACGCCGGATCGTCCGGATCGAAGGCGTACACCAACGGCACGAGGCGCGGACACAGGGCAGCGATGTCGGCCCAAGACACCTCCATGGCCCGCACCGCCCGCAGGAAGCCGGCGTGCTCGAACAGCCCGGGCGCGTGATCCGGCTGCAGCAGAGCGCGCTGCACCCCGGACGCGTTCATCTCCTTCAGGAGCGCGATGGCGAAGGCCGACTGGTCGTTCTCCATGGCCGTGTGCACGTGGGAGTCGTTGATCAGGCCCGTCCACGGAGCGTCCTGGGGTGCAGCGGGCGTCTGGGCGCACAGGTCGCGGATCTGGGCCTGCTGCTCTGCCGTGATCCGAAGCAACCCCGAGGCTCCGCGTCGCTGCTCGGGGCCTTCCTCGTGCACGACGGTCGGCGCAGGGGTCGGCGGCGCAGGGGGAGCCGCACAGCTCGCCCCAAACAGCCCGACGGCAGCTGCCGCCCACATCCGCCGCAGTGGGCGAACCGCCATGCGTAGCCAGGGAACCATGTGAACTCCTCGGTAGGCGTGCCCCGCGCGGCCAGGTGGTGGGCGCGGGGCAGGGTCAGGATCTGCATCATGACACCGGCCGCGTTGAAGAAGACGCGCTCCGCCCCGCCGTCATCGACCGCAGCCCCCCGCGTGGAAATCACGCTCCGGCTGGGGCCGGGCGCCGCCTGCCCGCTATCCTTCATTGGACCTCATGCCGGAACCCACCGCACCCCGCCAGTTGACCCGTCGCCGCAAGGCCCTGCTCGCGGTGCTGGTCCCCCTCGTCCTGTGGCTCCTGCTCGAGCTGGTCTCCTCCATCATCCTGGCGCGCATCGACGTGCAGCGCCCGCGCACCGACCTGCCCATCGACGATCCCGAGTGGCTGGTGCACGCCAAGGAGGCGTTCAAGCACGGGTTCTTCCGGCCGGACGAGTACGTGCTGTGGAAGCTGGCCCCCAACTACAACCAGGCGCCCGGCCCGGTGAGCGTGTACGGCGACACGCGCCTGATCCTCAATGAGTTCGGGCACCGCAGCCCCCCCATGACGAAGGGGAAGCCCGAGGGCGTGCGCCGCGCGCTGATCGTGGGCGGCTCCCACCCGTTCGGCATGTGGGTGAACACCTCGGAGGCCTACAGCTCGGTGCTCTCGGAGCTGCTCAACGAGAGCGGCCCCCACCGCTGGGAGGTGCTCAACGCGTCCAGCCCCGGACACACGACCTTTCAGGGGCGCCAGTACATCGAGCACTACGGCTGGGAATTCTCCCCCGACGTAGTGGTGTTCGACCTGGGCATGAACGACGAGCTGCCGCTGTCGCTGGACTTCTCCGCTCCGGACCACGAGGTGGCCGCGGTGCCCAAGTGGACCAAGGACGCCGCCGAGACCGCTGGCGGCTCCTTCGTGTACCGGCTGCTGCGCAAGGCGCTCGCGGGCTCCGTGCGCAGGGTGCGGTCCAGCGCGACCATCCGCGTACCCCTGGCCAACCGCATCGAGAACCTGACCGCCGTGCGGGACCTCGGCGCCCAGAGGGGGTTCCAAACGCTCTTCATGAGCCAGGTCGGCGTGGAGTCCTGGAGGGGCCCGGGTCGGGCGCGCTGCACCTTCGACCCCAGCCGCTACGGCTTCGAGCCCATGGCCGACATGTGCGGGCTGTTCGCCGGCCTGGGACAGGATGCGGGCACGCACTTCGTGGACCCGATCCACGCCAACCCCAGCGGCCACCGGTTGATCGCCGAGGCAGTGTTTGCGCGCATGAAGGAGCTCGGGTGGCTCGACTGAGCGTCGCCCGGGACCGCGGCACCCTCTTCGAGATCGCCCTTGTGACCGCCGGCGTCTTGTTCGCCATCGGCTTGTTCCGCAGCTCGTACCAGCAGCCCTCCGCGCCCATGGCGTTCTCGCTCGACGCGAGCTCCGAGGGGGTGCAGCAGTCCTGGGCCGGGATCTACGTGGGCGACGAGAAGATCGGCTACAGCATCGACCGCTCCGCGCCCCGGGACGACGGCGGGCTGGTCCTGCAGGAGCGCACCCGGCTGCGCCTGATGCTGCTCGGCGCCCCCAACGAGATCACCCTCGCGAACGACGTGCAGCTGTCCCCGGCGGGGCGGGTGGAGTCGCTGCGCTCCGACGTGGCCACCACCGTGCAGGGGGTTGCCGTGACCATGCGGGCGCAGGGAACGCCCCGGGGCGCCCGCGGCATGACCATCGAGCTGTTCCAGGGCGGGGCGAAGCTGACCAGCCTGGAGCTGGACGAGGTCCCGGCGACGTCAGCCACCATCTACCGCGCGGTGCTCGCCGGCCACCCCAAGGTCGGCACCCGCCTCAGCCTGCCGTACTTCAACCCGCTGTCCCTGAGCAACGCCGAGGCGACCGTCACCATCCAGGGTGTGGAGAGCGCGACCACGCCGCTCGGCGAGGTGGTGCAGGCGACCCGGCTGCTGGTGGACAACGCCGGCCAGCAGCTCGACGTGCTCGTGGCCCCCGACGGGCACCGCATCGAGGAACGGGAGGTGGGCGGCGGCCTGGGCATGCGCGTGGTCTGGGAGACCCAGGAGGACGCCCTGGAGCGGGGCTGGCCGGGGGACGCGGCCGACGCGGTGGACCTGATCGCCCTGTCGTCGATCCCGCTGGACCGGGCCCTGCCGGGGGGCGGCCGCGACGTGAGCCGGCTGGTGCTCGCGGTGGACGGGCCTGCGGTGCTGTCGGATCTGCTCGCCCAGCACCACGGCGCGCGTTGGGACCCCCAGAGCAAGCAGCTGACCCTGGTGCGCACCACCGTGGACGGAGCCGCCGACTTCCAGCTGCCGGATCGGTCCCGGGACATGCAGCCGTGGCTTCGCAGCACCACGTTCGTGCAGGCCGACGATCCGCGCTTCGTGCGCCAGGCCGGCAAGATCCTCGGGGACCGCCTGCAGGCCGTGGACGCGGCCCTCGCGCTGGAGACCTGGGTGCACGACAACGTCGAGAAGGTGCCCGTGGCCGGGGTTCCCTCCGCCCTGGAGATCCTCGGATCGATGCGGGGCGACTGCAACGAGCACACCACGCTGTACGCCGCCCTGGCGCGCTCCGTGGGCCTGCCGACCCGCCTCGCCGCGGGTGTCGTGTACAGCGAATCGATCTTCGCCGGCGGCGCGTTCTACTACCATGCGTGGCCAGAGGTGTGGCTGGGGGACCGCTGGCTCGCCGTGGACCCGACCTTCGGCCAGGCGCCGGCGGACGCGACCCACCTCAAGCTCGTCGAGGGCGGGCTCGACAAGCAGACCGCGTTGATGGCGGTGATCGGGCGCTTGCGCCTGTCCGTCGTGGAGGTCGAGCAGTGATCCGGATCCAGGGCCTCGCCAAGCGCTACGGACGGTTCGACGCCGTCCGCGAGATCGACCTGCACGTGCGCAAGGGCGAGGTCTTCGGGTTCCTCGGGCCCAACGGGGCAGGCAAGACCACCACGATCAAGATGGTGGCGGGCCTGCTCAAGCCATCGGCGGGCACGGTGCACATCGACGGCATCGACACGGCGGTCGATCCGGTGGGGGCGAAGCGGCGCATCGGCTACATCCCGGACCACCCCTATCTGTACGAGCGGCTCACCGGTGAGGAGTTCCTGGCTTTCGTGGGCGGCATCTTCGGGATGCAGGACGACGACGTCGCCAGCCGGAGCGCGGAGCTGCTGCGCTTCTTCGGGCTCGGCCACTTCGGCGGGGAGCTGGTGGAGGGCTACTCGCACGGCATGAAGCAGCGCCTCACCCTCGCCGCGGCGCTCCTGCATCGCCCCCCGCTGCTCGTGGTGGACGAGCCCATGGTGGGCCTCGATCCCGCCGGCGCGAAGCTGATCAAGGGGGTGTTCCGCCGCATGGCCGAAGCCGGCCAGACGGTCTTCCTCTCCACCCACACCCTGGAGGTCGCCGAGGCGATCTGTGATCGAGTGGCGATCATCAACGAGGGCAGGATCGCTACTCTGGGCACCGTCGATGAACTCAAGGCCCTGCACCTGACCGGCGGGGGCAACCTCGAGGACGTATTCCTCGAGCTGATCGGCAGCCCCGAGGATCGGGAGATCATCCAGGTGTTGCGGGAGGATCGTGTTCAAGGGAACCGCTAGCACCGGGCTGCTGCTCGCAGCGCTGCTCCTCTCGGGGGGCTGCGCCACCACGGGAAGCCGCCAGACGAGCGACGGCTGGACGGTCAACACCGTGCAGGCCGGCGCCTCGAAGATGAAGGTGACCTGGATCACCGGGACGCCGGGGGCACCCTGGGAGCGCGACTCCGCCAGGACCGCGGACATGGCCTGGCGCAACCCCAGGCTCGCCGCGACCATCTACGTGGACACCACCTGCGGCAACAAGTACGACGACGTCCCCCTGACGGTGCTCGTCAACCACCTCACGTTCGGGTTCGAGAACCCTGTGACAGAGGAGCAGGTCGAGCTCGACCTCGCAGAGCGCGGCGCATTGCGACGCGTGTTCTCGGCCCGCCTGGACGGCCGGCCCGTCAAGCTGGCCTCCACCGTGGTGAAGAAGGGCCCCTGCATCTTCGATCTGGTCTACGCCACGGCGAAGCCCGACCGCTTCGCCGAGGGCTGGGGCGCCTACGAGGCCGTGCTGGAGGGGCTGGCGATCCGGGTGGACCGATGACGGCGGCCCGCGTGGGCAAGCCGGCGGTGCTGCACGCCGTCCCGGATCTGCTCGCGGCCATCGGGCAGCGCACCCTCGGCTTCTTCGCGCTGTTCGGGGGGTACGCCCAGCTCACCTTCGAGACGGTCCTGGAGGGGGTCCGGCCGCCGTTCAACGTCCGCGAGCTCATCAAGCAGGCCTATCAGGTCGGCGTGCAGTCGATGTCGATCGGGTTCCTGACGGCGCTGTTCACGGGGGCCGTGATGGCGCTCCAGTTCGGCTGGAGCCTGGAGCGGTTCGGAGCCGCCAACTACGTCGGGAGCGTGGTCTCCCAGGGCTTCGTGATGGAGCTGGGACCGGTGCTGACCGCGCTGCTGGTGGGCGGCCGCGTGGGCGCGGGCATCACCGCCGAGATCGGCTCCATGGTGGTCACCGAGCAGGTGGACGCGATCCGCGCGATGGGCGCAAACCCCGTCAAGGAGCTCGTGGTGCCTCGGGTGCTCGCCTGCATCCTGACGATGCCGATGCTCGCGCTGATGGCCGACGTCATCGGCATCGCCGGCGGCGGACTGGTCGCCATCGCCGAGCAGGGCCTGAGCCCCACCTACTACTTCGACCAGGTCCTTCGCACCGTCTCGATCAGCGAGGTGGTCCACGGCCTCGTGAAGGCGACCTTCTTCGGCTACGTCTACGGCATGGTGGGCTGCTTCGAGGGCCTGCGCACCCGGGGCGGCACCGAGGGGGTGGGGCGCTCCACCACCCGCACCGTGGTGATGCTGTCCATCGCGATCCTCATCTCGGACTTCATCCTCGGCAAGATGCTGCTCCCGTTCACCTGAGCACGCGATGGCCCTGCCCGACCTGTTCCTGATCGGCGCCCAGAAGGCGGGCACCACCTCGCTGCATCACTACCTGGACCAGCACCCCCAGATCTCCATGTCGTCGGTCAAGGAGCCGCGCTGGTTCAGCTGGATGGACTGGCCGGACGGGGACGAGGGCGCGATCCGTGATCGGCAGGCCTACGAGGCCCTGTTCGCTGACGCCGACACGCTGCGCGCCCGCTTCGGAGGCCACGCCGCGGTGGGAGAGTCCTCGACCGACCTGCTGTACGCGCCGGGCGCCCCGCAGAGGGTGCACGACCTGGTCCCTGCCGCGCGCATCGTCGTCCTGCTCCGCCAGCCCGCGGAGCGCGCCTATTCCAACTGGCTGCACGCGCGGCGCGAAGATCGGGAGCCCCTGGGCTTCGAAGAGGCCCTGGACGCTGAGGAGGAGCGCATCGCCGCCGGCTGGGGTCCCATGTGGCACTACGCCGGCAAGTCGCGCTACGCGCCCCAGCTGGAGCGCTGGCAGACCCACTTCCCGCGGCTTCACGTGGCGCTCACGGAGGACCTGGACGCGGATCCGGTGGCCGTGTGCCAGGCGATCTTCGGGGTCCTGGGGGTCGAGCGGGCGTTCCTGCCCAGCTGCCGGGAGCGCTACCACGTGGGCTCCGCGCCCCGCGGCGTGACGGCCGAAGGCCAGCTGCATCGGGCGCTGGTGGCGTTCGGGGCGCGGGTGCCCTGGCCCTACCGGCGTCAGATCCGCGACGCGCTGTTCCCGCGGCAGCAGATCGATCCGGAGCTGCGGCGCCGGGTCACGGAGCGCTACTTCAGCGCGGACATCGAGGCGACGGCGGGGCGCATCGGCCGCGACCTGTCGGCCTGGCTGCCCTGAGCTTGGCTGAAGGGCCGGCCCCGGACGAGCCCTCTGCTAGAGATCGCCCATGAACGGCTCCCTGCCTCTCGTCCTCGCCTCTGGATCTCCGCGCCGCAAGGAGATGCTCGAACGCGTGGGACTGTCCCTCACGGTCCAGGCGGCCGACGTCGAGGAGCACGCGATCCTCGGAGAGCGGCCGTTCCAGATGGCCGAGCGACTCGCGGGCATCAAGGCCCTGGCCGTCGCGCAGCTCCAGCACACACCAGCGCTGGTCCTGGCCGCCGACACCATCGTGGTGCTGGACCGGGAGGTGCTCGGCAAGCCCGCCGACGCGGCGGACGCGGCGCGCATGTTGCGCTCCCTGTCGGGCCGGGAGCACGTGGTCATCACCGGCTTTGCGCTGATCCGCAGCGACACCGGGGTCGAGAAGGTGCGCCATGTCGCCACCGTCGTGCACTTCCGGGAGCTCACGGAGGGGATGATCGCCGACTACATCGCCACCGGTGAGCCCCTGGACAAAGCCGGCGCGTACGGGATCCAGGGCGTCGGCGCCCTGCTCGTGCGGGGCATCGAGGGGAGCTACACCAACGTCGTCGGGTTGCCGCTGGTCGAGGTGCTGGAGGCCCTTCCGCAGCTCGGCGGGCCGTGTCGCTGATGGTCACTCCACTGCGCCAGATGGAAGGACGGCTCGCTGTCATCAACGGCCGGATCCGTGACGCTGCGCTGCGGTCCGGGCGGGATGCGTCCGCCGTGCAGCTGGTTGCGGTCACCAAGACCCACCCCGCCGCCACCCTGGTGGAGGCCTACGAGTACGGGGTGCGCCTCTTCGGCGAGAGCTACGTGCAGGAGTGGATGGCCAAGGCCGAGCACCCGCAGCTGGTGGGCAAGAGCGACCTGCAGTGGAGCTTCATCGGGAGCCTGCAGCGCAACAAGGTGCGGTTCCTGCTGGGGCGCGTGGCCTGCATCGAGACCGTGCACAACCGGCGCCTGGCGGGCGAGATCAACAAGCGGGCCATGGAGCGCGGCGGGGGCTTCCGCCAGGGCGTGCTGCTCCAGATCAACGGATCGGGCGAGGCGAGCAAGTCCGGGTTCCGGCCCGACGAGCTGCGCGCACAGCTGCCGGCGCTCCTGTCGCTGCGGGGGCTGCGCATCGACGGCCTCATGCACATCCCCGCGTTCCGCCCCGATCCCGAAGCCTCGCGCGCGGACCACCGGGCCCTGCGCCTGCTGCGGGACGAGCTGCAGGACGCGGAGGGGACCGCCCTGCCGGAGCTGTCCATGGGCATGTCCGGCGACTTCGAGGTGGCCATCGAGGAGGGCGCCACCCGGGTGCGGGTGGGCACGGGGATCTTCGGCGAGCGGGCCCCGCGCACGCCGTGACGAACCGCGAGCAGATGGCCGCGGGCCTCATGATCGCCATGGGCCTCATCGCGATCTGGTGGGTGAACACGCCCCCTGCGCCCCCGGGGGGCGAGGACCCGACAGACCCCCAGACCGAGGCGCCCGTGTCGGCGGCGCCGGCCGAGCCTCCCTGATCCACTGGCAGATCAGGGTGCGCAGTTCACCTTGAGCGAGAAGCCGCCCGCGTCCCCGTCGAAGCCGTCGATGACGATGATGTACTGCTCGCCCGCGGTCAGCTCGGCCGTCGCGGTGTTGAACCCCCAGGCGATGGCGTCGCTGGCGTTGCAGGTACCCGTGGGGGTGTGCAGGACCATCACGTCGTGGTTGACGGTGGTGGGATCGGGATCGACCAGCTCGAAGGAGATGGGCCCGCTGAGGGGCGGCCGGAACGCGAAGCCGATCTCCGGTCCGTCGTACAGGCCGATGTTGACCGGGTAGCCGCTGATGCGCGACGGCCGGTCGCTGACGATGCCCGCCGTGTCGGCGCTGATGGTCTGGCCGCAGCGCAGGTTGTCCCAGACGTGGCACTCGCTGCCGCACACCATGCGGTCGGCGCACTCGCTGTCGATGCAGTCCACGGCGCCGTCGGCGTCGTTGTCCACGCCGTCCATGCAGTCCTCGGTGGCCAGGGCCTCCAGGCGCTCGTCCTCGGTGTCGGCGAGCACGTCGCTGCCGCCGACGGCGTCGCCGGGCTCCTCGGTGACGGTCGCCTCGGTGGGGGCGGTCTCGCCGGGGGCGCAGTTGGGGTCCAGCCCTTCGGCGTTGTACAGCGGCAGGGTGCCGGCGGCCAGGGGCTCCTTGGACCAGGAGAACGTCGGGAAGGTGTGCCCGCCCACGAAGCTCAGCACGTCGTAGCCGACCTGGCTCTCGAGCTCGACGCCCACGTCCAGGTTCCAGTCCACGGCGCCGCAGTCCAGCTCGGCGTGGGCGGAGACCCAGGGCTTGGCCATCAGATCCGCGGACACGGCGTTGTACATCGAGACGTGGGCCGTGATGCGCAGCGCGGCGCGGCCGTCCAGCTCACCGGCGAGGGCGAACGTGGGGCCGATGCGCTGGGCGCTCCACTCGAAGCCGGACGTGTTCTCCCAGTCGCCGTCCATGTAGCGACCACCCAGGCCGAGCTGCGTGTCGATGTGGGTGCCGATGGACGCGTCCACGGCGGCCGACCCGGCGGCGGCCCAGACGAGCGCCACGTCGAAGGTGACCTGTCCGGCGACGGGCACCGGGCCCACGCTGAAGTCGAACTCCTTGTCGAAGGAGAACAGGTCGCGCTCTCCGGCCTTGTCGAAGGCGCCCTGGGCCGCGGCGTGCAGGACCACCTCCAGGTCCGCGTCCAGGGTGACCCCCAGATCGGCCTTCTCGAGCTTCGGCCAGGGGCGATCCCAGTCGAACCAGTCCACGTCCAGACCCCAGTCGAAGCCCGGCTCCAGCGTGATCGAGCCGCTCTGCACGTCCACGGCGACCTGGTTGGCGCCGGAGCCCGCGCTGAACAGCGGCAGGCCCGAGAAGTCGTAGGTGTACGGGTCGCGGGCCGGACCCTCGGGCAGGTCCCCGGGCTCCAGGGTCAGGGGCACGCGCTCGAAGTGGCGCGCGACGTACACGACGTCGGTGAGCACGGCGTCCGAGGTGATGGCCGTGGCGCGGTTGCCCTCGAAGCTGACGGACTCGACCCGTCGCAGCAGGCCGCCCGCGAGGCCGCTGACCAGGACGGAGCCCTCGTGCAGGCCGGTCTTGATGGCCGGGCTGTCGAAGTCGATGGTCACCGTGGAGCTGCCAGCGGGAGCCGAGAAGGCAACGAACGCCTGGCTCTGCTCGATGACGAAGGCGTCGTTGGACACGAGCACGTCGCCGTACCAGGTGGCGTCGAGCACCTCTTCGGCCCGCTCCGGGTCCCAGGCGGCGGTGCCCAGCTGCTCGGGGTCGTCCAGCGGGGTGCTCGTGGCGGGGGGCGCGGCGAAGCCGGGATCGGCGGCGGGCGACGGGGCCTCGGTCAAGGACTGGTTGCAGCCCAGCAGGAGCAGGGGGATGAGCGCGGTGCGAGCGGTGCGAAGCGTCACGGGCGGTCTCCGTTCTGCCGGCCACGAGCCGACGGTTCAGAGACGAAGCACGACCCGTGCCAGCGGCGACGATGCAGTCAGGACAGGGATCGTCGCGCCCGGGGCACCCCGAGCATGGTCACTCCAGCGACCAGCCAGCGCCCGATTGTCGCCAAGAGTGGTCACTCCAGCGACCAGTCCTCACTCGGCGCAGGCGCCCCACAGGCCGCGGCCGGCGGCCATGGCCTCGGCTTCGGCGGCCTCGAACTCGGTGCGGAAGGAGAAGTCGAACGTCGACACCCGGGCATAGCCCTGCTCGACCATGTGCTTGTTGACCCAGAGCTCGTCGCTCTCCCGGAACATGTAGGCGAGGGTGCGCTCGAAGACGCCGGTGCAGGACGTGTCGAAGGTCAGCCACGCCGTGTCGCCCTGGAACTCCTCGATGGCCTCGTTCCAGGCCCGCACCGCGCAGAAGTCGCTGTTCAGGACGTCGTCGTGGTCGATCTCCGGGGTGTCGATGCCGAGCAGCCGGATCCGATCCGTGGTGCCCGCCAGCCCGCCATCCAGGAACTCCACGTCGGCGGTGTCGCCATCGATGAACTCGAGCACCTCCACGCGAGTCTGCTCGCGGCAGGGCTCGGGGCCCGCGGGCAGGTCCGGCGCCGTGGGGCAGCCCAGCAGGAGCGCAAGGGGTAGGAGCGCCGCCCTCAAGGCTTCGGGATCCGGATCGTCGAGATCATCAGGCTGCCGCTCACCGCATACAGCACCGCCAGCGGATGCAGCAGCCACGGGCCGAGTCGCGCCTGCCCGAACCACAAGTCCGCGTGCACCGCGTCCATCCAGAACGCCACCCCGAGCACCGCCACGATGCCCAGCGACGTCGGGATCGGCGTGCCCTCGAAGTACTTGACCTTGCCCGACGGACCCGCCAGTTCCTCGGCCGTCACGTTGAACCGGGCCAGCCGCGCGATGCCGCACAGCACGAACAGCACCAGGATGATCGCGTCCCACGCGCCGCGCATGCCGAGCGTGTAGGCGAGCACCGCCGGCGCCACGCCGAACGAGATCGTGTCCGCCAGCGAGTCCAGATCCCCGCCCAGCCGGCTGCCCTTCTTCGTCTTGCGGGCCACCCACCCGTCCAGCGCGTCGAGCACGAACGCGGCGGGCAGGAGCAGGAACGCCGTCCACAGGAACCGCGGCTCGTCCTCCGCGATGTACTGCAGGCACAAGAACACCGACACGACGCCGCAGGCCCCGTTGCCCAGCGTCAGCAGGTCCGCGAGGGAGAACTCGCGGATCATCGAGAAGCGCTGTGGTCGTTCCGATTCGGTCATTCGACCTCCCTGGACAGGGTGGGCCCGTTGGCGGGCCGGAGCAACCGGATGTGCATGGTGGGATCACCCATTGGCGAGCACCGCGATGACCAGCAACAGGGCGAAGCAGCCCAGCCCCACGGCCACCGCCACCTTCATCCACGAGATCGGCGCCGTGCCGGTGACCGCCCCCGTCTGCCCGTTCAGGACCACGCGGTAGCTGTCCTCGCCGTGCACGTAGGCGCCGATCCAGATGGGCAGCAGCACCGGACGGCCGTCGGCCCGCAACACCAGGCTGCTCGTGTGCACGCTCAGCAGCCCCTGCGCCGCGCGGATCCGGGCGCCGTGCAGGGCCTCCATCTGCGCCACCCCCCGCTGGCGCGCGATGGACCGGGTCAGGGTGCCCACCTCCTGCGGGGCCGGCAGGTCGTCGCCCCAGGGGCGCTCCTGCGCGTCCGAGAAGGGGCTGAGGTCCGCGAGCTCGGACGCCGACAGCGCCGGAGAGCTCGGCACCAGCACCCCGCTGAGCTCCGCGGTGTCCTGCCCGCTTGTGGGCCGCTTGCCCGAGCGGGTGCTGGCGCTGACGAGGCCGGTCCAGTGGGTCTCGAGCCGGCCATCCCAGATCCAGGCGGGCACGAACAGCCGGGACAGGTCCACCCGGGCCCTGCGGATCGCGTTCGGCGCCCAGAACCGGCCCTTCGCCCAGGACCGGAAGCCCTGCACCGCCGCCGCTTCGTCCACCGCGAACGGGATCCAGCCCGCCGGCTCCTCGACGGTCTCGGGGATCCGCATCTCCACGAGCTCGGACCGGCCGCAGAACAGACAGCGGGGCATCCGCTCGCCCGGCCGGTTGGCGATCGCCCCGCCGCAGCTGACGCACTGGAGCGCGCGCACGTTCACGACGCGGCCCCCACGATGGCCAGCACGACGCCCGCCAGGATCACCAGCGCGAACAGGACCCCGAAGACGAGGAGCGCAACCTTGCCCCACGCCTTGGGCACCTCGCCGACCACCTCGCCCGTCTGGCCGTTGACCAGCAGGCGATGCACCTCGTCGCGCCAGCGGTACGTCGCGATCCACACCGGCAGCAGCACGAGCCGCACGGCGCTCACGTCGATGTCGGTCTGGCTCGACACCTGCCCGTGGGTGTCGCCGGGCAGGAACGCCGCGATGGCGCGGTTCTCCCGGCCCGCGATCTCCTGCCGCGCCACCTCCTCAGCGTGGATCCGGTCCAGGGTCGGCCGCTCGGCCACCCAGCCCGCGAGCAGCCGCGCGTCCCAGGGCAGCGCGTTGCCGAGATCGAAGGGCTCCAGCGCGTTCGCCTCGGCCTCGGGCAGGCCGCGGCTTCCGCTCACGAGCTGCCCCGCGTAGCTCGAGGCGTGGGTCCCGGAGCTGGGAAACCACTCGGTCTCCTGGACGGTGCGGGTGCGCATCTCCCGGGTCGTCTTGCCATCCCGGGTGACCGTCACCCAGTAGGTCTCGGTGCGGTACCAGTAGATGCCGACGTTGGCCGACCAGCGGGAGCGCGCGTCGCCGTCGTGGGCCCAGAAGGGCACCAGCACCCCGCGCAGCTCCGCGGGCCGGTCGGCGTGCCGCACGTCCTTGGGGGCGAGCCACTGGCCCTGAAGGAAGGCGTGCAGCTTGGAGGCCGCGCCGTCGCGGTCGAGCAGGAAGGGGGCGACTCGATCCGCGTGCTCGGAGGGGTCCCCGGTGCTGGCCACCAGCGGGCTCTCACAGAAGACACAGCGGTCTGCGACCACCTCCGGGGGCAGCGTGACCGAAGCACCACAGCTCGGGCAGTTGCCCTGCCGGGCCTCGTCGGAAGATCGCCCCACCCGCCGATGATACGCTCGCCCGCATGCGCGAGATCGGCGAAGCACTACGGATCCTGTTCGGCAAGCTGTCCGAGTTCCTGGACGTCTTCGACCTCTCATTCCTCATCTCGGGCGGCTTCTCCCTGATGGGGCTGCTGTACCTGGCGTGGGGCCTGGGGGTCGATGTCTCCACGGTCCCCAAGGAGCCCACGGTCTTCTTCGTGGCCCTCGCCCTGGTGCTGGTGGCGTACGTCAACGGGCTGGTCTGCTTCGCGTTGGGCCGCTCGGTCCGGCGCGGGATCCAGGCGAGCAGCGCCCCCTGGTATGGCCTGACGGGCCGCGGCGGCTTCGCGGAGCGGCGCCTGGATCCGGTGGTGCAGGCGCACGGTCTGCACGAGCTGCCGCGCTACCGCGGCTACTTCGACGCCGAGCACAACGCCAGCCCCTACCTGTACGTGCGCATGTGGGCCGAGCTGCGGCACGACCCGCTGCGGGCGCCGTCCATGACCCTGCTCAACCACTACTGGAAGCTGGCGGCCACCTACGACGGGCTGTCCGCGGCGATCTTGCTGTGGATCGGCATCTTCCTGACGACGGCGGTGTCTCCGCCGACGGTGGTGGTGAACGCCGTGCTGCCGGTGCCGGTGGCCCTGGGCTTCGCGCTCCTGTGTGGTCTCGCGTTCTTCGGGTGCATCGGCGAGGCCCGGCGCTACG
>CALAGR010000171.1 GCA_937891735.1 uncultured Pseudomonadota bacterium
ACGACGACGACGACGACGACGATGACGACGACGACGACGACGACGACGACGACGATGATGGCGCCGTCACCCTGGGCGGCACGCTGATCGTGGGCATCGATTTCACGAACCCCAGCAACGGGTTCTACGACTGCCAGAACACCTACAACCTCGCCGCCAACGGCTCCGCCCCCAGCGGCTGCCCCGGCTGCGACATCTCCGGCGCCGTGACGTTCCAGGCCTTGAGCCTGGGGTGCCCGAGCAGCTGGGCCAACGACCAGTCGGGCAGCGGCACCAACCTGGGCGTGGACATCTCCGCGGACCTGCTGCTGATCAACAACTCGGGCAGCTGGGCGAACTACGCGGGCGAGGGCACGGCGTCGGGCAACACGGTCTCGGGGGCCTACACCGGCGGCTGGGTCGATGACAACAACGGAAACGGCTGGTGCCTCGATCTCGACGGCAACTCGCAGTGCGACCCCGGTTCGGACCTCGAGTCCACCGAGCAGTTCATCCTGAGCTGGTAGCGCTCCGATCGGATCTCGTGGGCGGCCGGCCTCCATCGCGGGGGCCGGCCGTCCGCGCTTGGGGTCGGCGACAGCCCTGGCCCCGGGTCGGCGTCTCTGGCATATAGCTCGGCATGCGCTGCATCCACTTCGCCCTCGCCCTCTTGATGTCCCTCGGCCTGGTACTGCAGGGGTGCACCCTGCGCGGCGGCCGAGGCGGCGGCAACAACGACGACGACGACTCCGGCGTCAACGACGACGACGACACCACCAGCGGCGACGACGACGACACCACCAGCGGTGACGACGACGACACCACCGGCGGCGGGGCGGAGGTGGTCTCCAACGCCGGCGGCAGCTACACGTTCCAGCTGGACTTCTCCACCGCCGCGAGCAACGACCTTGGGTGGAACGACTGCCAGCGGGTGGCGACCCTCACCCAGGTCTCCGAGGCGCCCAACGGGGGCTGCCCCGGGTGCGACTTCGTGATGAAGCTCGACAGCTCCGCGGTCACCACCAACTGCAACGCCGAGACCGGCGTCACGAACGACCCCCTCACGGGGATCCAGTTCGGCGTGTCCCTGTCCGACGGCGATCTGAGGTTCTGGAACTACGGCGACGAGGCCTGGGACACGTTCCTGGAGGGCGGCAGCGCGTCCTCCTCGGGCTACTCCGGCGACTCGGGCTGGGACGCGGACACGTTCGACCCCGGGAGCGGCACGGAGTACGACTACGAGTTCCGCACCTCGGTGAGCCTGACCTGGAACTGACCGGTCCACCTTCGGGCGGCTAGGCTGCCGACCTCATGCACATCTGTTTCGCCACCCGCCTGACCGAACACCTGGGGATCCAGCTCCTCTCGGCCATCTGCAAGGAGGCCGGGCACCGGGTCAGCCACGTGTTCGATCCGGGCCTGGAGTCCGCCGGCGTCCTGCCCGGCAGCTGGCTTCCGGCGTGGCTGAACACCGACGAGCAGACGGTGCAGGCGATCCTCGACTCCGGCGCGAAGATCGTGGGCATGAACGTCGAGATCAACACGTTCTCGTGGACGGTCGAGCTCGCCCAGAAGCTCAAGGCGGCAAACCCGAACCTCCTCGTCGCCGTGGGGGGCGTGCACGCCACCACCGTGCCTGCCGTGGTCATGGACTTTCCGTGCTTCGACTACCTGTGCGTGGGGGAGGGGGACGAAGCCCTGCCCGAGCTGCTGGCCCGCCTGGATGCGGGGTCTCCGACGCTGGACATCCCGAACATCTGGGCCCGCGCCGACGACGGGACCGTCGTCCAGAACCCGGTGCGGCCGCTCCTGAAGTCCCTGGACGACCTGCCCTTCTTCGACAAGTCGATCCACTACGATCTCGTGCCCGAGATGAGCCACGAGTACCACACGAACACCAGCCGGGGCTGCGTGTACTCGTGCTCCTTCTGCTTCTACCAGCCGATCCAGCAGGTCTACGGCGGGCGCTTCCGCAACATGCGCAGCCCCGAGAACGTCTGCCGCGAGCTGGAGCAGGCCGTGGCCCAGTACCCCTCCATTCGCACGGTGACGTTCCACGACGAGGTCTTCACCGCCAACAAGCGCTGGCTGCGGGAGTTCGCGGCGCTGTGGCCTGAGCGCGTGGGCCTTCCCTTCTCGGTCATCACCCATCCGGATCTGGTGGATGAAGAGGCCGCGGCCCTGCTCGGCCAGGCCGGCTGCGCCCACTGCATCATGGGTACGCAGACCGTGAACCAGGCGTCCCGCGACATGCTGGCCCGCACCGAGACGTCCGAGGACGTGCGTCGGGCGGTCACCGAGCTGCGCCGCCACGGGATCTGGACGGTCGTGGACCACATCCTGGGGATCCCCGGGGAGACCGCGCAGGATCAGGACGACGCGCTGCTCTTCTACTCGGAGATCAAGCCCGATGTCATCAAGGCCTTCTTCCTGACCTACCTGCCCGGCACGGACATGAACCAGGTGGGCATCGACGCCGGCACCTGGACGCTGGACAAGCTCAAGGAGGCGGAGCGCGGGCACATCGACAGCTGGCTCTTCAAGGGCGTCGGCGACATGCCCGAGTGGCGCAGCTACTACCAGCTGTACACGCTGTTCACGGTGGTCCCGCCCGAGCTGATGCACTTCGCCGTGCGCCACAAGCTGCACCGCGCCATGAAGCTGATGGACGGGCTCTGGTTGCCGTCGATCTTCCTCATCCCGCGGGTCGCGCAGTCGCTGATCGGCGGGCGTGAGGAGCAGCCCCGCAGCTACCTGAACTACCTCAAGGGGCTGTTCCGGTACGCGGCCGAGGTGCGGTTCGCCGACCGGCCCGTGGCGACCCGGGCGGTCAAGGCGGCGATGCGGCCCAGCCGTCGCTTTCGCTGGCGAGGGACGCCCTTCAGTACACCTCGAGGTCCAGGGTGAAGACCTCGTCGGTGAACAGGGGGTTGCTCAGGGTCCCCGTGAGCAGCCACTCGCCGGTCATGTCGAGGTCCACCTCCACCGTGTAGCTGCCGTCGCCGTAGGGGTCCTCGCTCACCTCCACGGTGGCTGCGTCGTGGGACATGGAGGGCATCGTGAAGACGGGCGTGAGGTCCAGGCCCGTGGCGGGCTCCGAGGCCTCGTCGATCACGTACAGCAAGACGAGGTTGACCCCCTGGGGATAGCTGGCTTCGTCGATCTCCACCGTCCACACCCCGCCGTCGGTCGTCGCGACCCGGGTCTCCGGGCGCGGGCAGCCCCCCAGCCAGGGTCCGAGAGTCAGCGCACAAGCCAGGGCGAAGAGCGTGGAGCGAAGATCCATGGGAACCAGACTGCCCGATCCCCGGCGCAGGCACACCACGGGATCCTCGGGCCGCCCCCGGGCTGGCTACACTCGGGATCCATGGCCCGCGTCCTCCTCATCCAGCCCCCCGCCGCGACCCGGAACAAGGGCGGCTCCTTCGCGGAGCCGATCGGCCTCGAGTACGTCGCGTCCATGCTCCAGAGCAAGGGCCACGAGGTCCCCATCGTGGACGCGTGGGTGGACGGGCTCGATCACGACGCGGTCGGCGAGCAGATCCGGCGCCACGCCCCGGACGTGGTCGGCATCACCGCCACCTCGGTGCTGGTGCCCAACGCGTGGCGCGTGGCCCGGCAGGTCAAGGAGATCGCCCCCGACGTACCCGTGGTGATGGGCGGGGCCCACGCGATCTACGAGCCCGAGTGGACCCTGCAGGAGCAGGCGGTAGACGTCGCGATCGTGGGCGAGGGCGAGGACGCGATCCTCGAGCTGCTCGACGTCTGGAACGGCACCGGATCCCTGGACGACATCGCGGGCATCGCCTACCGCTCCACCGACGGGCAGGTCGTGCGCACCCGGGGCCGCGAGTACAACGACCACCTGGATCGGTTGCCGTTCCCGGTGCGCAACGAGCGCCACCAGGCCGCCTATTCGCTGTACGAGGTCGTCGGCAAGCGCGGCTGTCCGTTCCGCTGCACGTTCTGCGGCGCCTCCGCGGATCACCGCAAGGTCCGGTTTCGCACCCCCGACAACGTCATCGAGGAGATCGCCGAGCTCTTCGGGCGGTACGGCAAGAAGAAGCTCTACTTCAACGACGACGTCTTCACGATCAACAAGCAGTGGGCCCACGACTTCTGCGATCTGCTGCTCGCGCGGGGCCTGAACATCGAGTGGGAGTGCCAGACGCGGGTCGATCTGGTGGACCCGGAGCTGCTGCGCAAGATGAAGGGCGCGGGCTGCGAGTCCGTGGTGTTCGGCATCGACGGCGGAAACCAGAAGAACTTCGACCGGCTCAAGAAGGCCATCACCGTCGAGCAGGCCTACGTGTCCGTGCGCCACGCCCGGGAGGCCGGCATGGCCGTGTGGTGCAACTTCATCATGGGCTACCCCTGGGAGACCCACGGCGATCTGCAGGACACCATCGACCTCGCCCGGGGCCTCGACCCGCACTTCGCCCGCTTCTTCATCGCCACGCCCTACCCCGGCAGCCCGCTGTACTCCTACGCGAAGGAGCGCGGCATCATCAAGACCCTCGACCTGGCCGCCTACAGCCAGGACAGCGGCAGCAGCATCCTCGAGCTCGAGCACGTCACGCCCGAGGAGCTGAGCCGGTTCGTCTACAAGGCGAACATGCTGTTCTACCTGCGCCCCCAGGCGTTCCTGAAGGCGTTGAACGGGTACCGCCGCCAGGGCCGGCTGAAGAACCTGCTGCGGGCCCTGCCTGCGTTCGCCGAGTATCTGGGGCGTGTGCGCGGCCACGGCTCGCCCGTGGTCGCCGGCGCCGTGCCCGGAAACCTCCCCGGGGAGAAGGCGTACCGCCGCGACGTCGCCTGACCCACAAGCGCGTCCCCCTTGGGTAGGGTGCACCTCATCCGGGGGGAGCTGGAGGGCGCATGCGGGGTTGTGTGATGGTGGTGGCGATGGGTCTGGGACTGATGGTGGGCTGTCCGACCGCGGCGGGTCCGCCGGTGGACGCCGACCGGCTGCTGTCCACCCTGTCGCCCAACGAACGGACCGAGTGGTGTCAGTGGCGGGACGACACCCTCGCGGTGGTCGGCGCCGACGGCGTCGTCACCTGCACGGACAGCATCTCCTGGCCCGCCGGCACGGTCGCCGAGTGCGCCGCCAACGACAGCCTGTTCATCCCGTGTGAAGCGGGCGCCGCCGCCGAGTGCATCGAAGCGACCGCGCTGGATCCCTGCGCCGCCGGCCAGCCCGCGGGGTGCGACGCGCTCGACGCGTGCGTGGCCATGCTGCCGCCGGAGAACGGCGTGGCCTGCTCCGCGAACGAGTGCAGCTGCCCCAACGGCGTGCCGGTCAGCGTGGACGTCGAGCTCGTCCGCTACGGCGACACCGACTACTGCCTGGCCAGCAGCTCCGACCAGATGGTCTGCGACGGCGCCTACCACACGGGCTGCTATTAGAACCTCCGCCGGCTGAGCCACCCGCCGAACAGGAGCGCGGCCAGCCACGAGCTGGTCACGGCCCCCACGGGCTCCGGGCTGCCGCACCACAGACCCGTGCGCCCGAGGTCCGCGGGGCCGCACGTGTCGTCGTCCAGGTCGACCAGGCCGTCGCAGTCGTTGTCGACTCCGTCCAGGCAGAGCTCCGCGGCTCCCGGGCGGCGCTGGGGATCGTTGTCGTCGCAGTCGGCGCCTTCGCAGACCCCGTCCCCGTCCTGGTCCAGCTCGCGGTCGTCCCCGGCGCAGACGTCGTCGGTGTCGCAGACGCCGTCCCCGTCCCGGTCCCCCCCGCTGTCGCCGTTGGGGTCCTGGTGGCAGCGGTCCCAGCGATTGGGCACCCCGTCGTGGTCCTCGTCGGGCCAGCGTCGAAGCTCGGCCGTGTCCGTGATCGCCACCGGGGTCACCACCAGCGGCCCCGCCACCGTGCGCGGAGCGCCCGCGACCCCCCGCAGCCGCAGGGCGAGCCGGTCGTGGTCGATGGGGTGGTCGGTCACCAGCGGGTGATCGAGGGGCAGCCCCTCGGTGGTCCAGTCCCACACGATGCCGGGATCCGGGGCGCCGGGGGCCTGACGCACGTCGAAGAGGTCGCCGACCACCTGCACCGCGGGCACCCACAGGCCGCCTCCGTCCACGCTGTACGCCAGCTCCACGGCGGCGAGGCCCCGCCCGCTCGGATCGTCGATGCGGAAGCTGATCTCGATGGGACGAAGGTCGATGGGGCCCACCGCGGGATCCGCCAGCTCGATCCACGCGGCGAGGCGGGGAGTGCGCACAGGCAGGCCCGCATCGAGCGTCGGCGCCCGCCGCACCGTCAGCAGGTCGCCCGTGGAAGGCGCCAGGAGCAGATCGCTGCGTCCATCTCCATCGACGTCTCCCGTGGCGAGGCTCCGGGCCGTGTTCTCCTCGGACAGGGCCAGCCGGGCGGGGCCGAAGGTCGGGCCGGTGGGGTCCTGCAGGTAGATGCGCACGTCGTCTCCGAGGGTGTCGACGACGAGGTCCATGTCTCCGTCCGCGTCCCAGTCCAGCGGCCGCACCCCTCCGGTGGCCATGGACCCGGGGCTGATCCAGGCGGGCTCGAGCGCCCCTGCCACGTTGCGGTACAGCTGGATGTCCACCGTGGTCCCAGCGAGCAGGTCCACCGCCCCGTCCCCGTTCCAGTCCACCCAGTGCACATCGGTGCCTTCGTTGGCGTGGGCGAAGACCGCCGCGGCCACCAGCTCGATGCCGGACTCCGGGTCCGACCGGTTCTCGAAGATGTGCAGGCCCCCCTGGTTGGTCTGGATGGCCAGATCGAGATCCCGGTCCCCGTCCAGGTCCCCCCACGCCATGCTCGTGGGGTGCAGATCCGCCTGCGACTGCCACGCCGGCTCGTCGTCGAAGCAGGGACCCTGCTCGCCGATGCAGCCCCGGCGGATCGACGCGATCCCGTCCTTGATCCCCACCAGCAGGTCCAGCAGCCCGTCTCCATCGACGTCCGCCGCCGTCACCAGCCCCTCGGTCCCGGAGCCGTGGGTCCAGACCGCCGTGGGGTCGAAGAGCCCGGCGTCGTTCCTGAAGATCATGACGGCCGGCTCGGCCGGGACCGCCGGCGTGCCCTGGGGGAGGGGGAACGGTGACCCGGGCGTTCCCTTGAAGCCCACGAGCAGCTCGGGGTAGCCGTCCCCGTCCAGGTCCTGGAAGGTGGCCCTGCCCTCCTCCTGGATCCCTGTCGCGCGCAGCAGCTCGGTGGCGCCGAACCCACCCTCTTCGTTGCGCAGCACCACCGCCACCCCGCTGCCGATGAGAGCCGCGTCGGGGCGACCGTCCCGGTCCGCGTCGCCCAGGCCCACGGCTCTGAGGAACGACAGCTCCGGGGGCAGCGGCCAGGTGAGCGGGGGCTCGGGATCCACGTCCTCGATGCGGGCGGTGCACACCTGGGACTGATCCCCCCCCGAGAAGATGCCGGCGGCGATGATGGACAGGACGCCGGTGTCCAGCTCCGCCACGACCAGATCGACGCCCCGGGCGGATCGGTTCACCTCGTAGGCGACCTCCCAGGCGTCCGCGCCTCCAGCGTTCGTGGAACGCAGGATCTGCGCGATGTCCCCGCTGGTCCCCGAGGTCACCAGGTACGTGCTGGCGACGGCGATCAGCGGCCCCAGTTCGGCGTCCTCGTCGATGGGGAGCAGCTGCCGGGTCACGCCGCTGCCCAGGGGCTCGAGGGTCTCCAGGGTGCCCCCGAAGATCGCCTCCGGCTGGCCGTCCCCGTCCCGGTCCTGCCAGACCACCCGCTCGGCGCCGGGCTCGATGGCGGGGGTCGTCGTGCCCAGGTGCTGCAGCCCGGTGCCGTCCACGGCGTAGACCCGCCCCGCGTCCTGCACCCCCACCGCGAGCCCCAGTCGCCCGTCGTCGAGCTGCGCCCAGGCGACGTCGGTCACGGGGCCGAGCTCGGGCACCTCGTACAGCGCGGTGAGCTCGTCGTCGCTGGCTCCCAGCACCACCAGGCCCCGGCTCTCCGTGCCCAGCGCCACGTCCATGTCCCCGTCCCCGTCGAGGTCCGCCCAGGCGAAGGCCAGCGCGGAGCCCACCTTGGCGGTCCAGGTGGTGGGGAACCCGCCCGCCGGGTCGAGCCCGAAGCCCAGCACGAAGCCGTGCTCGTCGAGCGCCAGCAGCTCCATGGGGTCCCCGGTGGTCCGGGCCACCGCGGCGACGTCCAGGAAGCCCCGCCCGGGCCCCAGCCGCACCAAGGGGGGGAGCTGGCCGCCCGCGGAGTCGTCGTCGTCGCCGGGGGAGGCCTCCCGCAAGAACGACAGCAGGCCCTCTCCGTCGTTGATCAGGAGCAGCACCCCGTCCGTCGTGGCGAGCGCGATGTCGAGGTCCAGGTCGCCGTCCACGTCCAGGACCGCGAGCGCCCGGGGGGCGTCGGGCGCCGTCACGCACGCCGACTCCAGCCCCCACGACGCGGCGGGCCAAAGAAGGACGGCGAGGCAGATCAGTGCCGCTCGGCCCATACCCGGAGCTCCAATCCCAGTGATGCGCGGACGGTGGGGCTGGCCGTCCAGCCGCCGCCCCCTTCCAGGGTCAACCACATGAAGCGCGTGAGGCGCAGGGCGGCCTGGACCTCCGCGCCGACGCCCAGGAACACGGTGGGGACCGTCACGATGTCGATGACCCCGTTGGTGTCGCGCTTGACGACCTGGGGCCCCACGAACAGCGCCTCGGCGTACAGCATGCCGGTGATCCGCACCAGTCCGCCCGCCATGCCCAGCGTCGGGCCCACCCGCACAGTGGGGATCCCGCGCATGTGCGTTCCGAGCGCGCCGAGATCGAACGGGCGGGACAGCATCAGCGAGGCGCTCGCCACCATCGCCAGCGCCGGCGCGCCGTACTTCTGGCGCCCGCGGATCCCGACCATGACCCGAGGCTCCAGCCAGTGGGCGGTGGGGGCCTCCGAGACGACGTCGGGGGCCTGGGTGTCTCGCTGGTGGAACCGGTAGCCGAGGCTCGCTCCGGTCAGGAAGCGCAGGCTGTACCAGGGCCAGGCGAAGGTCCCGTCCGATGCCACCTTCGCGGCACGTCCCTTCGTGACGAGCCAATACCCGCCTGGGTGCGTCTGGTGCAGCGCGGCGCGGGCGAAGGCGGGCTCGGGGCGCGTGTCCTCCCCCTTCGACAGGTCCGAGAGCGTGTCCCACAGAGCAGAGGTGGAGCCAAGCACGAGGCGAGCCCCCGGCGCCGCCACCAGGACGCCGGTGGTGACCGGGTCGCCGGCGATCTGCACCAGGTGGGGCCCCGGCACCAGCTCCACCCACCGCTCGGCCGGCGCGGGCTCCTGTGCGCGGCGGGGGTCTGCCGTCTGGCCGTCGACGCTGATCCGGTGGTCCGGGTCGATGATCAGCAGCCTCGCTCGGGGGAGGTGCACCAGGGCCTCGCGGGCCTCCCAGTAGGCGGTCTCCAGCTCCACCTCGGCGGAGTAGGGCCACCCCCGATCCGGGGCGAGGGTGACCGCCGAGTCGAGGATCGACAGGGCGAACGTGGCGTCCTGGGGGTAGCCGAGCCACTCCGCCCGCGCCAGATCGAGGTAGGCGCCGTGGAGCTCGGATCGCGGGCCCAGCAGGCCCTGCACGCAGTCGGGCCTGGCGAGCAGCGCCTCCAGCTCCGTGCGGACCGCCTTCCACTCCCCCGCCGCGGCGTGCTGCCGGCCGCGCTCGAGCTTCGTGGTCCACACATCGTTGGAGACCCGGTCCTGGTCGTCACAGACCTCGAGCCGGGGCGCGCCCACCAGCCGGAAGCCGGCCGCGCTCCATGTCTGATCCGCGAACCAGCTCGGAGAGACCTTCGGATCGGGCCCACCGTCGAGCCGGTCCACGAGGCCCTTCGCGCGGGCCTTCTTGCGCGCGTCGGGCCCATACAGGGTGTCCGGTCCCTGCATGGGGCCCTGTTCGTCCTCGGCCGCGGCGGGCGAAGGCGCGAGGGCGAGGGCCGTCGCCACGGCGAGGATCAGAGCGCGTCGCACGACTGCCTCGCGGAGGTGTGGGCCGACTGCGCGAGCCACGAGCAGGCCAGGCGCTGGTAGGACACAAGGGCGGTGGCCCGGCGGATCGCCGCTCCGTCCCGGGTCACGGTGATCAGGCCTCCGTGTGCGTCGAACAGGACGCTCAGGATGTCCTCGCCGTCGTAGCGACCCAGGGGCGACAGGGTCTCCGTGTCCAGGACGACCGCCGTCCCATCGCGGTCCACGGCGGCGACGAACCGGCCGTCCGGCGAGGCCCGCAGCTCGCGCACGGGGGAGTCCAGGGCCAGACACGCATCGCTGGTGCGGATCCAGGCGTCCGCCTGCCGGGTCCAGCTCTCGACGAGGCCCGACTCGAGCCCGATGAACGCCCGGTCCGGGCCCGCCAGGGTCGCCGTCATGGGGCGCGCGTTGGGAGCCAGCTCGGTCGGGCGGGTCGAGGCCCCGGGCTGCCAGTACAGGACGCGCCGGTCGCGGCCCACCGTCAGCAGCGCGTCGGACTCCACGGAGATCGAGAAGATCTCGTCGCCGTGCCCTTGCAGCGGCGTCGCCGGACCGCTCGGGCCGGACAGCCACACCTCCAACGCCCCGGCATCGTCCCCTGCCGCCACCAGGGTCTGTGCCGCGGCGACCGCCGTGACCCCGGCGTGCGCTCCCGGCGACCTTTGGAGGGGCACCGTGCTCACGCCCTGCGTCCTGAGCAAGCGCCCGTCGCTGGTGCCGAACAGCGCGGTGCCGCTGGGGGTCACGGCCACGGCCGACGCCTTGAAGATCGCGGGGCAGGCCATCGCCTCCGGGTCCTGCCGCCACACGGACCCGGTGTCGATGCCCGAAATCGAGGCGATCACGCTGCCCGTGCCTGCCGCGCGGCGCAGATCCACGCCGACGTTGCTGATGGGCTCGGCTGCGGCGCCGGTGATCGACCAGAGCCTGGCGTGGCCATCGCCGCCTGCGGTCAGGGCCTGGAGCCCGTCCGCGCCCTGGACGAAGCGGGCCGACCGGACGCCCCCGTCGTGTCCGGTCAGTCGGGCGACGGCCCGGGTGCCCCCGGACGGGGAGAAGGACCAGACGCGGGCGGTGCCGTCCTCCCCGGCGCTGATCAGCATCCTGCCCGAGGCGAGCCAGTCGACGGACCAGACCCACGCGCCGTGGCCGGGCAGCGACTTCAGCGAGGCACCGGTGCTCCCGGCGTCGCCCTTTCCGGAGTGCCAGATCCCCACCGTGCCGTCCCAGCTGGCGGACGCGACCCAGCGGCCGCTCGGGTCGAACCGCACCGCCTGGACCGGACCGGCGTGCGCGCTCTCGGGGGTCTGGGGGCTCGACGGCCAGAAGATCACCCGGCCGTCCTCTCCGCCGGAGACGAGGACCACGGCGCCCGGCTCGCGCCCCGGGCTGGGCGAGAAGTGCACCGAGTTGACCCAGCCCCGGTGGCCTCGCGGGGTCGCGCCCTCGGGGTCCTGCAGGGGTGGGAGCTCCCGCCCGGTCCGGTCCAGCAGCGTGATCTGCCCGTCCTCTCCGCCGATGGCGATGTCGCCGTCCCGGGACACGTCCATGGACCGCGGGGGCCCGGCCAGGGTGTGCAGGAGACGAGGCGCAGAGTTGGGGACCGCGAGGTGGATCGAGCCATCGTCAGCCCCGGCCACGAAGCCGTCGGGGCTCACGTGCAGGTGGCGGACCGCGGCCTTCAGATGCACGGCCTCACCCCGGGGCCTCAGGGTCCCCTGCGGGTCCAGGCTCCAAAAGCGCACCCCGCCGGCCTCGTCGGCGGACGCGATGACCTTGTTGGCGTCCACGGCCAGGGCGGTCACGGCGGCAGCGTGGGCTGCGACGGGCGGCTTGCTGCGATCCCAGCAGTCGGCGCACCACGCCACGACCTGGCCGTCCAGACCGCCGGTCACCACGGTCCCGTCGATGAGCACGACCCTGGACACCTCGCCCGCTCCGAACGTGGGGCCGCGCACCGAGCCCAGCACCTCCGAGAGCACGGCCGTGGCCGTGTCGCCGGGACGGAGGAGGGCGTCGCTCCGGGCTGCCTGCACCGCCGTGGCGAGGGCGTCGTTCCCACGGCCCGGGAGCCGTGTCAGCGCGCGGGCCTGGCTCGCCAGCGTCTGGGCGAGGGCCCGCTCGGCGTCGAGCTGCGCGGCCTTGGCGGACATCTCGTTGGCCGCGGCGAGCTTGGCGTTGTCGTCGGCGATCTCGGTCTGTCTGGCGGCCTCGTCGGCGGCCCGCTCGGCCTCCTGGGCGCTCCTCATGGCCTCTTGCTGGCTGATCTTGGCGGCTTCTTCGGCGAGCCTCGAGGTGGCTTCGCTCTCCTTGGCGTCGGCGAGCGCCTTGGTGGCCAGATCCTCGGATTGGATGGCCGCCTCCTCCGCCTGACGCGCGATCACCGCGGATTCCTCAGCCTCCTGCTGCTTGAACACGGCGTAGATCGTGATGCCCAGCAGGACGCCCACGATCAGCATCACCGCGATGTTGAACCGCAGGCGACGCCGCTCCTTGTGCTTCGCGGAGCGCGTGACGAAGTCGGTCTCCAGGGCGTTCATCCACGGATCGGCGCTGCCCAGGTTCACCGCCACCTGGGGGAGGCGGACGTCGTCGTGCCACAGGCGCTCCTTCAGGCGCCGACCGAAGCGACGATCCCCGTCCCAGTCCAGGGCCGCCTGCCAGAGCTCCCGCCGCAGCTTGAGGGGCTCGTCCAGATCGCGCTGCCAGCGGCGGATCCGGTCCCAGCTCATGACGAGCATGTCGTGGGCCGGCTCGACGTAGGTGACGGGCTGGCCGTCCTCGCCGTCCGCGACGCCGCTCACCAGCAGCCGCGCGTCGATCAGGCGGTCGAGCACGGTCCTGACGCGGCCCGCTTCGGCCGGATCGGGCCACTCCTGCTCGCGTTCGAGCAGCCGTCGCTTCGCCAGATCGCCGCCTTCGTCGCTGACCATGCGCAGCATGAGGTTGCGCATGGTGCGCTGCTCCTCCGGCGGGGAGGCCGCGTGCAGCTCGGACGCGCGGGTCTGAAGGGAGCCCACGACGCCGCCGATCGCGTCGTAGTCCGCGCCCTGGAGCGCCCGGTCGGTCCGCTCGTCCTGCTCGATGTAGCGGCGGTAGAGCTCCGCGAGGGTGAAGGAGAGCAGGGGCAGCGCGCCGGGCATCGCGGCGAGGTCGTCCAGGAGCCGGTCCGGGAGCCCCGGGGGCTCGTAGTACAGGACCTTGTCGGCGGCGGGGCCGTCGATGACCTCCCGCATCTCCTCCCGGGTCATGGGCGGGATGGCGTAGCGGCCGTGCTCCAGCAGATCCCGAAGGACCGAGGCCCGGACCTGGGGCTCGAAGTCGGCGCGCAGCGTCACCAGGATCTGCAGGTGGGGGTCGCTCCCATCGACCCAGCGGCTCAGGGTGCCCAGGAACTGCTCCTGCACCTCCGGGTCGGTGCACATCGTGAAGATCTCTTCGAACTGGTCGATGACCAGCAGCCGGGGCATGCCCGCCGGGCACTCCTTCGACCGCTCCTGCGCGCGCTCCAGCATCGACAGGGGGTCGGACGCAGGACGGATCGGTCCCACGACCCACCACACGCCGTCTTCGTTCGCCGTGGCGTCACCGCCGCCACAGATGCGCGGGATCAGGCCGGCGTTGACGACCGACGACTTGCCGGAGCCCGAGGCCCCCACCACGGCGAGGAAGCGCGCGCCCTGCCGGTTCACCCGCTCGACCAGCTCGGTCACCACCCGGGTGCGCCCGAAAAAGAGGTGGTGCTGCTCCTTCGTGTAGGAGCGCAGGCCCCGCCAGGGGTTGCTCTCGTAGTCCAGGGGCGGGTCGTCCCGGATCACCGCCGTCACGCCCGGGGTGTGGAACAGGAACTCGCCGCGGTCGTGCCGCGGGAGGGGCCACAGGCCCGGGGTCTGCTGCGTGCCCCGGTCCTCCGCGGCCAGCTCCACGACGTCCCGGACGTACATGTACAGCTCGGACGCGGTGATGACGCCGTCCTTCTCGCCGTCGGGGCCGGGCTTGTCCGCGTCCCCCTTGAGGCCCTGCAGCAGGGCGGTGGCGAAGGGGGAGTGGCCGGTGGGCGTGTCGCGCTCGCCGATGGTCAGCCCGTCGATGACATCGAGGGCCTTTTCGTCCTGGGCCGCCGACGTCAGCACCTGGGCCGCGGGGTGGTCCAGGAACCGCTCGTATCGCTTGCGGTACAGCGTCTGGGTGGAGGGCAGGAAGGACCGCGTGGAGGTCCAGCGAAAGGAGCCGGCGAAGCAGCAGTCGAACACCAGCAGCATGTGGTGGGCGGGCAGCTTCTCGAAGGCGGCGGCGGCCTCCACCATCGGGAAGAGGCTGTCCCGCTTCTCCCCGCGCGCGTCCTGCGGCACCAGGAAGCCCTCGGGTCCGTCGTCGCCGTCCTGGGCGATGCCGTGGCCCGCGAAGTAGAAGACCAGGCGGTCGTCCGGCTGGACCGCGGCGGGCAGGGTCTCGTGGAAGAGGCGGCGCAGGCCCGCCAGATCCGCGTCTGCGTCCAGGCACAGGATGGTCTCGTAGGCGTGGTCGTCTTCGAGGCAACGGGCCAGCGTCCCGGCGTCCCGGACCGCGGTGGTCAGCTTCGGGATGCCGTGCTGGTAGTCGTCGATCCCGATGAGGACCGCGATGTTCTTTCGGAACTCCCTCACCACGGCCTGCAACATACCCCGGGTCGGGATCACCCGTTTCCGTGCGCGTTCGCCGTCCTGGTCGCCGGCAGGGCGGCGAACGCGGAGGTGCAAAGGCTCCTGGTGGTAGCCTCCCCGACTACCGGAGGGATCGTGACCAGTCGCATCGCCCCAACTGTGTGGATCGCGCTCCTCACCCTGTGCGGCTGCTCCTTCGAGGGCGACTCCGCCGGCGAGTGCGCAGACGGCGCGGACAACGACCGGGACGGCCTGTTCGACTGCAACGACCCCGACTGCTTCGGGGCCCCCGTCTGTGCAGCGATCCCCGAGACCGCCCGGCTCTTCGACGACGTCGCTGCGGGCGGGGTCACGACCTGCGGGATCGCCGAGGGCGGCGCGGTCGCCTGTTGGGGCAGCGACGAATACAACCAGGCCTCGCCTCCGGCGGGCGCCTTCGAGCAGCTCACGGTCTCGTTCCTTCACTCCTGCGGCGTCACCACGGGAGGAGACGCGTCCTGCTGGGGCTGCGCGGCGGGCGCCAACTACGGCCAGTGCAGGCAGCCCGACACCCCGGTGATCCAGGTCGATGCCGGCACGTACCACTCCTGCGCGATCGGGGACGACGGGGCGCTGGTCTGCTGGGGCTGCGAGGGGGCGGACCAGGGGCAGTGCGACGCCCCCGCGGGCACCTTCACGGACGTGTCGGGCGGGTCGGTGCACAGCGTCGCGGTCGGCGCCGACGGCGCGCTCGCGTGTTGGGGGAGCGACACCAGCGCCCAGTGCGACACCACCGCTGGCGACTGGGCCCAGGTGAGCGCGGGCACCTGGCACACCTGCGCCCTGGCCACGGATCGCAGCATCTCCTGCTGGGGCTGCGAGGCCGAGCCCGACGCCGACCCGGTTGACCATGGCCAGTGCGCCGCCCCTGCCGGCGAGTTCCTCGCGGTGCGGGCCTCCGTGCACCACACCTGCGCCCTCGCCGCGGATCGTTCGATCGTCTGCTGGGGATGCCAGGGCACGGCGGACGGGGCCTCAGTCGATCTGGGCCAGTGCGAGCCCCCGGACGGCGAGTTCACGGCGCTCGGAGTGGGGCGGTGGCACGGCTGCGCCCGCCGCCCGGACGGGACGGTCGCGTGCTGGGGGAACGACTACTTCGGCCAGCTGGACCCGCCCGTCGAGCCCGCCTCGCGCTGAATCTCCGCCGCCGCGTTTGATGGCGGTGGCACCCGGACCCCGCGTCGGTGGGCGCCGTGCTCGCTTCGTCTACGATCCGTCCGTGGCCCGACGTCGTGACTCCGCCCGCCGACTCGGCGCGCCCTGGCTTCCGCTCCTGGCGGTGCTGGGCGTGTTGTTCGGCGCGTGGGTGCTGACGTGGCGGGGGCTGCAGCTCGGCGTGATCCAGCGCGGGGTCGTGGAGCTGTGGGTGCACGGGCGGCAGCCCGGCTGGCTCGACTGGGTGCCGTACATCCACCCGCCGGGCTATTCGCTGTACATGAACTGGGTGGAGGCGCTGTCGGGGGCCCTCGGGGTCGAGCCGGACAGCACGGTCTTCTGGTTCGGGGCGCTGGTGACGACGGCGGCCGTGGTGCTGGCGACGGCGGCCGCGAACCGCTGGCTGGGGGCTGGCCCGGCGGTCTGGGTGGCGGCCATGACGGCGCTGTCACCCCAGAACCTGCGGCCCTTCGAGCACTACCCCCTGGCTCGCCTGCTGCTGTTGGCGGCGGTGGTGGCGGTGGTGGATCGGCTCGTGTTGCGCAGCAAGGGCGACGACGCCGACGAACCGCCGGGCGCGGTGCCGCTGTGGGCGGTGGTGGGGTGCTGCCTGCTCGCGGTGGAGCTGCACCTGTCGTCGTGGTTCGTGCTCGGGCCGGCCCTGGGGCTGCTGGCCCTCGCGCGGCAGGGGCGCGGGGCGCGCCTGGTGCTGGCGGGGCTGCTGGGGCTGTTCGCGGTGACGACCCTGTTCGGGCTGTGGGACGTGCTGGAGTTCGGCGTGGGGCACAAGCCGGGGCGGGGCGTGGTGTCGATCGAGTGGGCCAATCCGGCGCTGCTCATCGCGCTCGTGCCGGCGCTGCTGATCGGGCCCATGCGCCAGCTCACGTTCGGGCTGCTGGCGTTCTGCGGGATCACGTTTGCGCTGCAGGCGCTGCAGATCGCCGATGGCACGCCGTTCCCGAGCTCGCTGCACTACTTCGAGCTGATCGGCCCGGCGGCGATCCTGGTGGTGGCGGCGTCCCTGGTGCGCCTGGCGGCGGAGGCGCCCCGGTGGCTGCCGGCGGCGCTGGCGCTGGTGCTGCTGGCGACGCAGGTCGCGCTGTTCGGACGGGGGCTGGTGGCGCTGTTCGTGCAGCCGCGCTGGCTGTTGATGCTCTTCTGAGCCCCGTCAGAGGCGGTAGCCCCCGGCGACATCCAGGCTCTGCCCGGTCACGTACTCGGCGCTGAGCAGGTACCGCAGCGCCTGCGCCATGTCGTCGAGCGTGCCGGCCCGCCGCAGGGGCACCTCGGCGTCCATGTCGTCGGGCAGATCGATCGAGTTCGACAGGTGGCCGGGGGAGAGCATGTTCGCCCGCACCCCGTGGGGCCCGTAGGACGCCGCGATCGCCTTCGTCAGCGCGAGCAGGCCCACCTTGCTCACCTCGTAGGGGGTGGCGTGGGGGTTGGCGCGTAGCGCGTCCACGCCCGCGTAGCCGATGTTGACGATGCTGCCGTTGGTCTGCTGCAGCATGGGCAGGGCCGAGTAGCAGCAGTAGAACGCGCCGGACAGGTTCGTCTGCAGGTGCGCGTCCCAGTCCTCCGGGGTGACCTGCGGCAGCGGCTTGGGCTGGTAGATCCCCACGTTGTTGATCAGCAGGTCCAGCCGGCCCTCCACCTGGTCGATGCTGGCGAACATCGTCGCCACGTCCACCTTGTCGGACACGTCGGCGCGGATCGCGCGGGCGTAGCCCCCCTTCGCGGCGAGCTCGTCCACGAGCCGGGCGGCGGCCGCGTCGCTGCTGCGGTAGTTCACCACCACCGCCCACCCGTCGTCGGCGAGCATGCGCGCGAGGTGCGCGCCGAGGCGCCGGGCCCCGCCGGTGATCAACGCCAGCCGCTTGTGGGGCGGCAGCGCGGGCCGCGTGGGGGCTTCCTGTCGTCCCATCTCAGGCTCCCCGGACCACGGCCAGCCGCACGAAGGACGCCGCCGCGGCGGGCACCGCGTTCGGCTTGCGGATCTCGATGCGCGCCGCTTGCACCCCCGCGAACCGCTCCAGGATCTCCCCCAGGGCCTCCTTCGCGAACGTCTCGATCAGCTGGTAGCCACGCCCCGTGGCCAGCTCCGTCAGCAGGGCCGCGAGGTGGTCGTAGTCCACGGTCGTGTCCACGTGCTCGGCCTGGGCGGCGGCGTCGAAGTCGTGATCCACCTCGATGTCCACGAAGAGGGGCTGGATCCCGACCCGCTCGTGGGGGTAGATGCCGACGATGCAGTCGATCCGCAGATCCTTGAGCCCGATGGTGCCGATCATGCTGCGCCCTCCGCCCTGGCGAGCTGCACGTCCTGCGAGAACGAGTAGCCCAGGGCACGTTTCACGAGGAACACCCCGAGGTAGATGAACGGCGTGTCGCACGCTGCGATCACGAGCTTGTAGACATAGATGGTCGCCATGATCTGCACGCCCTGCCAGAACTCCATGCCGAAGCCCACATAGAACAGGATCGAGTTGACCACGGCCGTGTCCACGAGCTGGGACACCCAGGTGGAGCCGTTGTTGCGGAGCCACAGGTGCCTGCCCTTCGTGAGCTCCTTCCAGAAGTGATACAGCCAGTTGTCGCACAGCTGGGCGCACAGGTAGGCGCTCATGGAGCCGAACAGCAGGATCCCCTGCAGGACGAACACCGACTCGAACGCGGTCTGGTAGCCCGCCGCGGAGTCGTAGAACGCGCCCTTGCCGGGGACCCAGTAGTCGTGGGGCTCCACGGCCAGGGCGACCTGCACCACGAGCACCATCAGCATCGACATGCAGAAGCCCACGGCGACCATGAAGTCCGCCCGCTTCTTGCCGTAGATCTCGGACACGATGTCCGTGATCAGGAAGGTCAGCGGGTACACCAGGATCCCCGTGGTCAGGGCGAACTCGGGCTTGAACGGCGCCTGGAACAGCTTGATCCCGATGATGTTGGTCAGGACCAGCAGCACCACGAACGTCGCCGCCAGGAGCAGGTAGACGCGCTCGTATCGCGAGTAGGTGTTGCCATCCACGCCGGGGGGCGCGGCGTCGTGGCCGGGCTCTTCGTACGTCATCCACATGTCTCCGGGTCGCCGGACTATAGCGGCGGCCAGGTTGGCCCGGTCAGCGGAGCATGACCGCGAGGAACAGCAGCACCGCGGCGAGGAACAGGGCGATCGACGCGATCACGAAGTACAGATCCGTGCGGCGGGGCGCCGGCGCGGCGACGACGGCCGCGGGCCTCGGGGCAGCCTTTCGCTTCCTCTTTCTCCGCCTCGGCGCCGGGACGGGCGCGGCGCTGCTGGCTGGTGGCGGCGGCTCCGGTGCAGGGGGGATCGGGTGGGACTCGGGGCCGTACAGGTCGTCCTCGATGGGATCCGGGCCCAGCGCATCGGGTCCCGAGGGCCTCAGGCCGGCCGCCAGCGCGGGGCCCTTCAGGGCCTTGAGTCCGGCCAGGGTGGGCACGTGAGCCGCGTTCGCCCACAGACCCAGCTCGTCCTCGTCCGTTTCGGGTCCCTCCAGACCGAACCCATCGTCCACCTGCTCGGCGGCGGGGTCGTGGGACTCGCCCCAGGCCTGCAGCTCCGTCCACGTGGCTCGGGCGGCGTCCCCCCCGAGCAGCGGGTTGTCGTCGGCGCCGATCCACAGCTCCTCGTCGGGAAGCAGCGGCGGCCGAAGGCCCTCGTCCCGGGCCTGCTCCCGGAGGGGCTCGATCTCGAAGTCGGTGTCGGTGAAGGCCGACGACAGCGGCGCCATCGCGGCGCCCACCATCTGGATCCCGAGCACCCCGGCGGTGTCGTCGGAGTCCTGCACCGGACCCGGCGGGCCCTCCTCGTCCAAGTCGAGCATCTCCGCGTCGTCGTCGTCGTCCTCGGGCTCCTCGTGGCGCGGCAGCTGCCGGTCCCCGTAGGCGGTCAGCGCCCAGACCAGCTCCTCCTCGACGAACTCCGCGCGAGGCAGCCGCTTGATGGGGTCGGCTTCGAGCAGGTGGGCCGCGAGGTGGGAGATCTCCGACGGCACGTCCGCGCGCAGCTGGTCCAGGGGGGGGAGCAAGCCCAGGCGCCACCAGCCCATCGGTCCGCGCGCGGTGCGGAAGCCGTCGGGCAGCGCCGGGGCCAGCAGCTCATACAGGAGCGCGCCCAGGGCCCACAGATCCGCCCCCGTGCCGGGCGACTGGCCGGCGATCACCTCGGGGGCGAGGTGCAGCGGCACCACCTGCCCCGCGGGCTGCGTGACCGACGAGCTTGGGGGAGGGGGTTCGCATCCGAAGGGCAGGATCTTCACCTGGCCGGCCGGTGACAGCAGCACGTTCTCCAGGCTCAGGTCGCCGTGCACGATCGTGTCGCCCGCGGCGGCCGGAGCGCCCTGGGGGCGGCGCAGGGAGGGACGGGGCGTGTTGTGGGCCGCGATCAACGCCCGACACACCTGCAGCGTGAGCCGCAGCGCCACCGACAGCTCCAGGTTCTCGCCGGACGCGCGGGCCCCGTGCACCACGGTGCGCAGGTTCTCGCCCTGGATCCACTCCAGCACCTGGTAGGGGGCGCCGGATGCGCGACCCGTCTCGAGCACCCGCACGACGTGTTCGTGCTGGAAGACCTGGGAGATCGCGTACTGGGTCTCGAACTCCGCCGCCAGCTCCGCCGATCCGCGGTAGTCGGGCAACGGCAGCTTGACGACCACGCGCTCGCCCTGCTGCGTCTCAGCCACGTGGATCTCGCAGCGCCGCCCGGTGGCGAGCGCTGTGCGGAGCTGAAAGTGTCGTGGGACGCGGTCGAGTCTCACGACGGGCTCATCTGCGGCGGGGAAGGCAAGCTGGAACGCGCTCCTCTCCGCTCTACTTTGCCTCGTTCTTCAAAAGAAGATCAGGGCACCTGCACGGAACGTCCACGGACCGACGTCCAGACGGCCAGGCACGCCCAGGTCCAGGGAGGGGGCGCCAGCGAGCGCACCACCCCCGCCGATCTGCGCGCCACCTTCGATGGAGAAGCCGCCGCCGTGGCGCAGCCGCTTCCGGGCGCCCTTGTCCTTGGCGCCCTTCCCGAAGTAGCGCGGGGACGTGATCTCCAGGCCCCCGGCCAGCCGCAGATAGGGCGCGGCGGCGTCGTAGGTGCGGGTCTTGAGGTTGGAGTACTGGTTGTTGTCCGTGATCGTCATGCGCGCGGAGTAGAAACCCACGCCCACCCGGGCCACGGGCCGGATGGGAATCCATCGCGGAGCGAGCATGGCCTTGCCGCCGATGTCGGCCGAGTACACCCGGGACTCGACCCGGAGCTGGGTCGTGCCGAGATCGTCGGACAGGTTCTCAGCCATGTTCCCCGAGTCCGACCACGACATGGCGAGCCCCAGGTTGGGGTGCAGCCAGATGTCCAGGCCCCAGCTGAACGACTCCAGCCGGTCCCTGTCGCCCAGGATCCCGAAGCCCGGGTCCAACCCGGCGATCTGCTGCCCGCCCAGGAACAGCGCCAGCTGGGGCGCGGCGAGGGCCGTGGCGCGGTGATCGACCGCCAGCTCGTGCCTCTTCGAGGCCTTCTTGGGCTCCGGCGCGGGCTCGACCGCAGGCTCGACCGCGGGCTCGACCGCGGGCGTGGGCCCCCAGACCGGCTCCGGCGCGGGCTCCGTGATCGTTTCGGCTTCTGGATCGGCCTCCGGCTCTGCCGCGGGCGCGGCCTCGGTCCCGGGCTCTGCGGCGGGCTCGGTGGTCCCGTCCTCTTCGCCGCTGGTCTCGTCCTCTTCCTGCCAGGCGAACGCGGGGCTCGCCGTCAACAGACCGAACATCA
The DNA here is from genome assembly GCA_937891735.1 of uncultured Pseudomonadota bacterium. Classification (GTDB taxonomy): domain Bacteria; phylum Myxococcota_A; class UBA796; order UBA9615; family UBA9615; genus JAGSHC01. Next base: position 21,524 of record CALAGR010000171.1, read on the forward strand.
TGCAAAGGATCGTCGTGCGCATCGTCCTACCTCCGGTCCAGAAGGCCGCCGACGCCCATGCCCGCCACCGCCGGGAAGCCGCCCGGTGGCACTGAGGTCGCGTCGATCGGTACGAAGGAGACCAGGCCCAGATCGTTGTCGTGGACCACGAAGAGCTGCCGCTCGGTGCCGGCCCCAGCGGGCAGGACACCGATGCTGTGGGGTCGCTCGTAGGTGTCCAGGACGACCTGCTCGTAGGTGTTGAGGTTGTAGCGGACGAGCCGCGCCGATTCCTCCAGCACCACCATCACGTGGGGGTCGTCGCTGCCGGTGATCGCCCCCGCCTCGATGAACAACAGGTCGGTGGCCGGCGCGTCCAGGAAGATCCGGCTCGGCGCGCGCTCCGCGAAGCTGAACAGGGACAGGGACTGCGCCCCCACGCCGCTGTTGTAGTCACCGCCGTGAAAGATCACCGCCGAGGTGTCGCCAGGGCCCAGCTCCAGCCGGGCGATGGTGTCCTGCAGGGTGTAGGTCTCCGGATCGTCGGGTGCGCCGGCGCCGGCCCCGAGCTCCACCCGGGTCAGGGCGGACCAGGCGCCCACCGTCCACAGCAGCGCGAAGGGTGCCTCCGGCGGGCCGCCGGTGGTGATCCGGTTGACGCCGTGGGGCAGCACGAGGGAGTCGGTCTCGAAGCTCGCCAGGTCCAGGAACGTGACGGTGGAGGTGCCGTCCGCGATGACCGCGGTGGCCTCGTCCGCGGAGAAGGTCAGGGCCGTGGGCACCCGGGGCACGCCGATGACGTTCTCGATCAGCACCGGATCCAGGCTCACCACGAACAGGTCGGCCACGCCCCGTACCGCCACCAGGGCCCGGGTGCCGTCCGCGCTGGGCACCACGAGGAAGGGCGTGCGCTCCACCCCCTGCTGCTGGGTGAACGGGATGGCCAGCTCCTCCAGCGTGTCCAGGTCCAGCACGTGCAGCCGGGCCGACGTGGAGATCAGGGCCCGCGTGCTTCCCGGATCGAACTGCACGTCCAACGGCGGGAAGGTCAGCGTGTACTGGCGGATGGCGATGCCCGCGCCGTCGTCCGTGATGAGGGCGATGGCGTTGGGGTTGAGGGAGCCGAGCTCGCTGATGTCCACGTTGCCGAGGGAGGCGTCGAACACTGCGATGGCCTGGCGCCCGTCCGGGGCCCAGATCAGGCGGTTGAACGGGCCCCCCAGATCCACGGTGCTGATGCTCCCGTTTGGATCGATCCGGCTCATGGTGCGCGCCGCGGGCTGCAGCGTGTAGAGCACGTCGCCCGACGCGGGCCGCTCCAGGGTGCGCGGGTCCTTGCCCACGTCGAGCCACACCACGGACTTGTCGGCCGCGGTGATCTCGACGACGGCGTCCGCTTCCGGCGCGAGCACGTAGACCTTGCCGTCGCGGCCTTCACCGTCCGAGGCGAGGAGCGAGCCCAGCGTGTCCCCGGCGAGCTTTGCTTCGCACCCGGTCATCGCCAGCGCCGCGAGCGCGGCAAGGCATGAGAGCCTCTTCATGGCGTCCCCCTAGTCGATGTCGGAGTTGAGCTCGAAGCCCGTGACCGTCTGCAGCGACAGGTCGTAGGGCTTCAAGAAGGAGATGCGGCCCAGGTCGTGCTGCTGGGACACCCAGCCCAGCGCGTCCTCGGGCTCCGTCTCCAGCGGCATGATCCCGATGTACGCGGGCAGGCTCGGCACCAGCACGTCGTCCACCAGTCGGGTGGCGTAGTCGATCACGCCGACGTTGCGGTTGTTCTCCATGATGAACAGGGAGAAGCGCCCGTCGTTGGACGTGGTCCAGGACGTGGGCTTGCTCGCCAGCGCCACGGGGTTGGTCAGCCACGTGTTCAGGTCGATGACCGTCAGCGCGTAGCTGTCGGTGAACAGGTCGTTCTCGTCGGGCGCGTCCTGCAGCGTGTGGATCACCAGGGCGCTGTTGCCGTCCGGCGAGATGGCCACGGCCTCGATGGGCTTCTCCAGCCGACGCTCCACCATCGTGCCCTGCGCGACGTCCCAGAACGTGACACGGTCCTCCAGGACGGCCGTCGTGAAGAGCAGTCCGCGCAGCCCGTCCGGCGACAACACCAGGGAGCCGATGGTCGAGTTCACGGGGGTCGGCAGGATGGTCACGGGCACGTTGAGCGGGTCGATGGCGTCGAACACCCGCAGCTCGCTGCTGTCCCGGGCCACCACCAGGCACTCGGTGCCGTCGGGGGACAGATCCATGTCGGTGGGGCTGAGCCCACCATCCAGGGTGCCCAGGGCGCCGTCGGACAGGCTCACCACCAGGATGTCGTCCAGGCCCTGGTAGCGCACGAAGGCCCACAGCCCGTTGGGGGTGACCTCCACCTCGGCCGCCACGGGCGGGTCCAGCGGATCCGCGGCCAGGTCGATGAGCGACAGGGCGATGGGATCCGAGTTCAGCTGGGCGATGGTGAAGAAGCTGTCCGACACGACCACCGCCCGGGCGGAGTCGGCCGTGAACTTGATGTTCTTCGGGTTGAAGCCCACCGAGTAGGACTCGACGCTGCCGTCCAGCGTGTCCACGAAGCTGACCTCCGTGAAGGAGCGCACGCCGTCCACGTCGAAGCTCGCGTCCTCCAGGGCCGCGTTGAACCAGGCGACCACGTGCCGCCCGTCGGGGCTGATCTGGATGAAGTTGAAGTCCTCCCGGACCGCCACCTCGGTCACGTCGTTCGTGTCGATGTCGATGATCGACACGGTGTCGTCGCCCTGGTTGAAGGCCACGGCGCGGGTGTAGTCCGAGCTGACGAGCACCATCGTGGGGTTGTCGCCCACGTCGATGGTCTGGATGGCCCGCGACTCGGCGTGCACCTTGCTGACCGTGTCCCGCTCGGGATTGGCGATGAAGACGTACACGTCGGTCGCCCGGGGCTCGGTGGCGAGGAAGTCGTCCTCGTCCTCGGGCGGGGGCTCGTCTTCGCCGGCGGCGCCGTCGTTGCCGTCGCCGTCGTCGTCATCGCCGGGGGCGGGGTCGTAGTCGTCGTCGTCGTAGGCGGAGTCGCCGCCGCCGCGGCCGTTGGAGAGCAGGACGCTCTCAGAGCAGCCGCCGAGGAGCAGGATCAGCGCGCTGGCGGTCGTGAGTCGGAGCGTGGTCATGAGCCCCCCTGGGTGCAGGTCTCTTCGAGCGTGTCCTGGCGGTCGGCGCATTCGTCCGCCCGCAGGTCACCCGAGTAGATGTTGACGGTGTCCAGACAGGTGTCCACGCACCCCTCGCTGTCGTCTCCCGCGCAGGAGCACTCCAGCGAGCAGTAGTCGGCGCACGGGTCGCACCCCGTGGACAGTCCGATGAAAGTGAGCGCCGCGATGGCGGCGAGCGTGTGGCGCAGCATCTGCGTCCCTCCGTTGGGTTGGTGAGAGACCTCGCAACAATCGGGCCGAACTGGGGAGGCACCCCGCTGCCCGTCCTGATCGCCGTCAGGTCGCGCGCCGCCCGGTGGGCTTCAACCGGCGCCAGGGCCACAGGGAGACAAGCGCGAGGACTCCCAGCCCCGACAGCGCGATCCCCGCCCCGAGCAGCCGCGGTCGCCAGACGCAGTCCACGCCGCCGCTGCCTGCCTCCACCTCGAAGCCCAGCAGCCCCCACTTGTCCCGGGCCGCCGCGGACACGGGGTGGTCGCCGCAGGTCCAGCCGTCCACGCCGTTCTGGTTGAGCATGACCGTCGAGGGACCCACCGCGTCCCAGCTCACGTGCACCCGCTGGGCCCGGTAGCTCTCCAGTCGGGCCGTCCCCGCGCTGGCCGGGGCCGTGAGCCCCGCGCGCGAGGCGAGCCAGGCCTCACCGACGTAGGCCACCTCCTGCAGATCGTCCCCCGTGGGGCTCAGCCGGTAGCGGGGCTGGGCGCCCACCTTCATGGGCAGATCCTCGGGGTCGTAGATCGTCGGGACCCCCCGCCGGACGTTGACGTACTTGCGCAGGTTGAGCCGGTGCGCGCCCCCCGCCGAGGTGCCGTGGATCCCCTCGGAGTACAGCGGATCGGGCGTCGGCAGGTCCTCGATGGGGTACAGGAACGAGCTCCGGTACAGGGTGCGCGAGTCCAGGGCCGCGGGGAGCTGCGCCACCAGGAGCGCCCCCAGCAGCAGGGGACCCGCCCGTCCCCCGATGGCCCCCGGGGCCCGCTCCAGGACCCGCTTCACCGCGTCGAAGCCCACCGCCGCGCACAGCGCGATGACGAGCAGGACGGGCCAGTTGAGGTAGCGCAGGGGCCCGCGCATGGAGCTGAAGAACGGCAGGTGGGTCAGGGGCCGGAAGCCATCCAGCGGGGCGTGGGGGCCGAAGCTCAGCCACAGGAACACCACCCCGAGGGCCGCCCAGGGGGCCGCCTGCCGCCGCCGGAACGCCAGGGGCAGCCCCACCGCGCACAGCAGCACCCCGCCCAGCCCCGGCATGAGCGTCATGTACTCCTGGATCCGCGGGTTGCCGTCGCGATCCAGCAGCGGGTTGTTGGGCACGTGGTGGAACAGGCCGTACCAGAGCTGTCCGAACGAGGCGTACCAGGCGTCCGGGTGCAGCGGGTACTCGGTGAGCTTGCGGAACCGGCCGGCGTTGAGCGCGTCCAGCATCGGCAGGAACTTGATGCCCCCTAGCAGGCCCGCCACGGCCAGGATCGCCAGGCCCCCCAGGGCCAGCGTGCCGTCCATTCGCTCCCCCGCGACGCGCTGCTGCGCCGCCCGGAAGAGCACGTACAGACCCATCAGCAGCACCAGGATGGGCATCGCCAGCTGAAGCTGGATCGCCAGCGCCCACAGCAGCAGCGCGGCCAGCACCCACCTGCGTCGTCGCACCTCAAGGGCTCCGGGCAGCGTCCACAGCGCGAGGAGCGCGGGCACCGCGGCCAGCAGGCACACCTCGTAAAAGCCCACCGCCACCCGCGCCGGCAGCCAGCCCGACCAGGCGTACACCAGGGCCCCCGCGAAGGCCCCGGATCGGGACACGTCGAGGCCGCGCCGCAGCAGCGCGTACAGCCCCAGGGTACCGACGAGCAGGGCCAGGGCGACGTTGAGCTTCATGCCCAGCGTCTCGCCCAGCAGCACCGAGCTCAGGATGAAGGGGCTCGTGGATCCGTCGCTGGGGTGGGTGAACTGAGCAATTCCACCCGCCAGCAGGGGGTTCCACAGTGGCAGAACACCCCACTCCAACAAGGAGGTGCGCGCGTAGTGCTCGAACTTGGCGACCTCGAGCCAGTCGTGGGAGCGGTAGCTGTCCGTGCCCACCATCGCGGTGCTGGCGAAGCCCGGCGCCAGCAGGGGAGCCATGTGCCAGAGCACCGCCACCACCAGGGCGATGCACACCCCGACCTCCCGACCGCGCTCGGTCGACAAGGCGGCGCGCATCCGCGTCATCGCGCGCCTTCGTCCCTGTCTACGCGCTCCAGCAGGGTCGCTCCGGGCAGCACCTGCACCGGCCGGTAGTTGGCGGCCAGCCACGCGTCGAGCAGCGGCACCAGATCCTTCTGGGGGATGTGGTCGATCTCGAACGTGTCGGACGACTGGAACACCCACCGGGGGTGGCTCGCGGTCAGATCCGCGATGGCCCGGCGCTGCATCTCGGGCGTCGCCGCGTCGTAGGCCCACAGGTAGCGCAGCGGCACGGCTCGGTTCGCCAGGAAGTAGAACGCCGCCTCCGACGGGTAGAACCAGATCCCGTCCTCGGCAGGGAGGGCCATGGCCCGCGTGGTGATCGCCTCCACCTGGATCGCGAGACGCGGGAGCATCCGCATGCGGCCGGTCCGACCCACCCGGATCGGCCGCTCCACGAGGGGCGCGTCGATGGCGAGCTTGCGCCCCAGCCGCTGCTCTTCGCTGGCCGGGAAGCCGATCTCCTGCTGCGTGTCCAGGGCCACCAGCCCGATCAGGCCCAACGCGGCCACCGGGACCAGCAGCGCCTTCCCCTCGTCGGGGGCCTGCTCCCACAGGAGCGCCAGCATCACCACCGCGAGCGTCACCACCGGCACCGCGCCGTAGAACCACAGGTGGTACAGGTCGGAGCGCCCCAGGGCACCCCGGAACAGGACCGCAGCGGCGAAGGCGGCGACGAGCAGCCCGATGGTGGCGCCCCCGGTCCGCTTGCTGGCTCCCAGGGTGCCGATGCCCAGCGCGGTCCAGATGATCAGGGGAGGCAGCGCCGCCCAGACGAGCGTCGGCGTGTCCGACGGGCCGTAGGCGCCGTAGGTGCCCGTCGCGTCCAGGAACACCCCGGCGGCGTCGGGGTAGGGGAGCGCCTGGTAGCCCAGGGTCGGCAGCACGACCATCTCCAGCGCCTGGGCGAAGTACGCGCTCAGGCCGCCCTGGAAGAACAGCGGAGTCAGACCGATCACGCCGACCGCGAGGCACGCGCCCCAGACCAGGGCGTGTCGCCTGCGGCCCGCCCGGTGCACGAGCAGCGCCACGAACGTGGACACGACCGCCACGCCGGCCACCTCGAAGGACAGCAGACCTCCGATGGCCACCAGCGCGCCCGCGAACAAGAAGGGGCGTTTGCGCTCCCCGAGCCAGCCGCTGCAGGCGGCGTGGGCCACCGCGGCGGGAAGCAGCGCCATGGCGGACCGAAGCAGCACGCCGTTCAGCGTCGGCAGGAAGGGAGGCATGACCGCCGCGATGGCGATCGCCGCGGTCGCTGCGGCCCAGGCGCCGCGTCGTGGACCCACGAGGCAGTACACGGTCCCCGCCGTCGCCAGGACCCCCAGACCGTGCAGGAACAGCACCCACATCCGCGCGGCGACGACCGTGTTGCCGGCGAGGCGCAGGAACAGGTCGAAGGGCTGGATCAGGAGCGGTCCGTAGGGGAACGCCAGATCCGCGTAGAGCACCCGTCCCGTACGCATCGCCTGCACGGCGCCCAGGTACACGCCCTCCTCCCCGAGGAACCCGAACGATCCCCAGGGGTTGGATCCGTGGATGAAGTCGGGCCGGGCGAGCACGGACAGGAACACCGTGGCGACGGCGACCCACGGCACCCAGGGGGGCACGCCGAGCGCGGGCGCGACCTCCTCGGCGGCCTTCCGACGGCCCACCGACGGCGGTCCCCGCAGCGCGCGCCACCCTGCCCACAGCCCCAGCGGCACGAGCAGGCAGCCCAGCAGCCACGCGTTCTGCTCCTGCGCCTTGTCGTAGTTCTCCAGGACGGTGTTGGAGACGAGGCCCATCGCCCGGGCCTTGGCGAGGGCCAGTCCGCTGCGGGGGATCCCGTGCCGGACCAGCATCGCCCACACGGGCAGGGCGAGCAGCAGGCCGAGGGCTGCGCCCAGGGGGGCCAGCTTGCGCAGCATGTTCGATTCGGGATCCGCCGGGCTCACGACCCCAAGTGTGCACTCCGGCGCAGCCAGATGCCGAGCGCGACCCCCGATCCGACGAGCGAGATGGGGATCGCCAGGACCGCGTGGCACACCAGGGCGACGGCCAGGGCCTCGTCGGCGGGCAGGCGGAGCAGCTGGTCCAGGAGGGTCACCTGCGCCGCCTCGAACGTGCCCATGGCTCCGGGCACGTTGGGCACTCCGTAGGCCGCCGCGCCTCCCAGCGCCATCACCAGGGGCGTGGACGACGCCGGGCCGATGCCGAATCCAACGAGCACGAGCGCGTACATGGCGATGGTGGCGGTCCACTCCCCGGCGGTCCCGGCGATCACCCGAGCGAGGTCGCGTCCCCGGGGCAGGGAGCGCAGCCCGCGCGCCATGTCCGTCACGACGGTGGAGAGGCGGTTGATCAGCGCCGCGCCGGGGCCGGTCCACCGGGCGAGGAACGCCGCCGCGCGGGCTTCCGCGAGGACGAACAGGGCGAGCACGAGAGCACCCGCCACGAAGCCGGCCCACGCGACCTGCACCGCGAGCTCCAACGGGCCCGTCAGGTCCCCGGCGATGGCCGCGAGGCCGAGCAGGGTGCCCAGGACCAGGATCTCGATGACCCGGTCGATGGCGACGGTGCCCAGGACCGTGGCGGCGGGCAGATCCTCGGCGTCCCCCAGGATCCGGGCGCGCAGCAGCTCGTCGATCCGCAGGGGCACCACGTGGGTCGCCATGCCCCCCACCAGCACCGCCTGGAGCGCCGATGCGAACCGCACGCGCTTGGTGGGGGCGAGGATCCCGGTCCACTTCCAGGCCTTGCACGCCTGCACGGCCGCTTCGCACAGCACCGCGGGGATCAGCACCCACACCGCGAGATCGCCCAGGGGCTGCACGAAGCGCAGGCCCCCCGCCCGCTCGAACGCCCAGGAGAGCAGGGCGACGGCGACGGCGATGCCGGCCGCGCCGGCGAGCCAGACCCTGCTGCGCATGGGTTCCCCCTCGTCGTGCCCGCAGGCGGGTCGGGCTTGTGGTTGTTGGGATCGGCGAACGGTGGGTCCGCCGGCTATCGTGACACGCAGTGAGCAAGCCTTCCATTCTGCTGATCGAGCCGGGGTACATCCCCGACAGCCTCATCGAGCGCCTCGCCACCTCCACGATGCCTCCCCTGGGGATCCTGCAGGTCGCGGCGATGTTGGAGCGGCAGGGCTTTCCCTGCTACGCGCTCGACTTCTCCGTGATGCCGATGGACGGGCGCCTGCAGCGCGCGATCCAGAAGTACGACCCGGCGTTCATCGGCTTCTCCTGCACCGCGCCGTGCCTGCCCAACGTGCAGCAGATGGTCCGCGAGATCCGGGACATGGGCTGCGAAGCCACCATCATCTGCGGCGGCTACGACGCCACGGCCCGCCCCGAGGTGTACCTGCAGCGCGGACTGGCCGACGTGGTCGTGCTCGGCGAGGGCGAATACAGCACGCCGCAGCTGGTGGAGCACTGGCCGAACGTGGACGACGTCGCCGGGCTGGCGCTGCTCAAGGACGGCGTCGTGCACCGGACCGGCGAGCCGGTGCGTATCACGGATCTGGACGCGCTGCCCTACCCCGCGCGGCACCTCCTGGACATGAGCCTGTACAAGCTCGCGCCGGGCTACCGCCGGTCTCCCCGGGCCACCTCGGTGTTCTTCCATCGCGGGTGCCCGCACCGCTGCACGTTCTGCGACCGGACGGTGTTCGGCCAGAAGCTGACGCTGCGCTCGGCCGACTCGATCATCGAAGAGCTGCGGTACCTGGAGCGCACCTACGGGGTCACGGAGTTCCGGTTCCACGACGACCGCTTCCTGGTGCATCCCCGGCGCGCCGAGGAACTGCTCGACAAGATGATCGCGGCGGACCTGGGATACAGCTGGTTCTGCGCCGAGCGGGTCGATCACCTCGACGCGCGCCTGCTCAAGAAGATGAAGCAGGCCGGCTGCTTCAGGATCGAGTCCGGCGTCGAGGCGGGCAGCCAGCGCGTGCTGAACATGATCAAGAAGGGCATCAAGAAGCAGGCCGCCGTGGAGGGGTTCCGCAAGGTGCGCGAGGCCGGCATCGGCGTGCTGAGCAACTTCATCCTCGGGTTCCCCACGGAGACCCCCGAGGAGATGCACGAGACCATCGACTTCTCCATCGAGCTGGACCCGGACTACGCCGCCTTCTTCATGTTCCAGCCCTACCCGGGTACGGATGTGGCGCACGAGTTCGGGCTGCCCTGGGACGACGACCACCGCCGGTTCTCGCGCCTGCCGCACCCGAGCTACACGACGCCCAACGAGACGGTCGAGAAGATCGTGGACATCGCCTACCGCCGCTTCTACCTGCACCCCACGCGGGTCTGGCGGCTGGCGAAGCAGGTGGACCACCCCGAGGACCTGCTGACGATGGGCATGGCCGCAGTCTCGATGATGCAGGGCGGCTTCGCCGGTGGCACCAACGCCCCGGCCGAGAAGCGCCGCAAGGCCGCCGCGGAGAGAACGTCGCAGCGCTGACAGGGGCTCCCCAGCGCTGAGCGCGCGTGCGCCTCGCGAACGAACCCGGGGCAGCTGCGGCGTCTGGGGTCACCTTGTTCGCCGATCCGGGTGTGCGGGGACCCGGCAGCGGCGGATCCGCGAACGAACCGGCCGGTGGTGTCGCATCTCCCCGGCGCTGGTTCGGCGGCGCGGCCCCGCAAACGAACGAACCCGGTGCAGGTGCCGCAGGTCCCCCGAGCTGGTTCGCCATGCCCCGGCGGATTTTGTTTTTGCGTCGCTCGCGCTTCGCGGGTCTCCCTTCACGAACCGGGTTGACGCCCGGCCCCCGCGGACCCTGAACCGCCGCGGGAATCCTGAGGAGACGACCATGCGCCGCTTCACCACCCCATCCACCATCGCCTTGATCACCCTTGCCCTCCTGGCGGGCTGCGCGACCCTGGAGTCCGAGGACGCCGACGTGCTGGACATGGACCAGCTGGCCATGACCGTGGACGCGAGCACCCAGGGCATCGACGAGGACGCCGACCTGGACCCGGGCACCATCGACGGCGAGGAGGAGGGCGCGGCCATCACCGATCCGTCGCCCTCGGACGACCGTCTGGAGGCCCGCCGCGCCGCGATCCGGCAGGCGGTGCTCGACCTCGCCGCCGATGAGCCCTGCGCCATTCGCGGCATCGTGGGCGGCCGGACCTTCGCCACGGAGCGGGAGGGCGCGATCGTCGATGGTGGCTTCCGAGGCCGCGCGTGGCGTCGGAGCCGTCGCCTCGTGGCCCTGGGCGCTGGCGTGTACATGGCCGACGGCGACTCCGACGGTGGCGGCTCCTTCACGGGGCTGTGGGAGAACCTGGAGGACATGCAGGGCTCGATGGACGGCGCGTACCAGGCCCCGACCGACGCCACCGGGCTCGGCACCTTCGATGGCAGCTGGGAGCCCGAGGTGGACGTAGACGGGGACGGCATCTCCGGCGGCAACGTCGCGGGTGTCTGGCACTCCCTCGGTGACGGCAGCCACGGCTTCTTCGTGGGCTACTACAGCCGCTGCGACCTGCCGCCAATGCATCTGAACTGAGACTACCCTGAGGCGGTGCCCGGTCCCGCGCCCGCCTTCTCGCCCAGCCAGCGCTCCCGGATCTCGGGGGTGCTGGCTGCTTTGATCCCGGCCGTCGCCGTCCTCGTCCTGCGCTACCTGCAGGTTCGCAGCAGCGCCCACCTCGTCTACGCGGGCGAGTCCGCCGGGATCGCGAGGCTCTCTCGGTGGCTCAACGAGGGCACCTTCCACTGGCAGGGCGTGCAGCAGCTCGTGCACGACACCACCTACCAGTGGTTCGCCCAGGGCACCTGCTTCCTGCAGGTCGTGGCGCTTCTCCTGGAGCCGATCTTCGGGCGCACCCTGTGGGGCCACTGGGGCGCCGCGGCGCTGCTCGAAGCCGCCGCCGTCCTGCTCTTCGCCGCGACGATCACCCGGATCTCCCGCCCCGCCTTCGGCTTGCTGGCAGGCCTCGCCGTGGCCCTGCCGCCCAACGGCGTGCTGTCCTGGAACCTGACCCCCTACGGCAACCACAACGAGTTCCTGTGGGTACCGCTGGGCGTGGCGTTCTGGCTCGCGGGGCGTTCGCCCGGGGGCCGCACGCTCCGGGGATACCTGCCCCCCGTGCTCCTCCTGGGGCTCGGCTGTGTGCTGTACCGCGCCAACGTGTTCCCGGCCCTGGCCGCGGTCGCGGTGATCGCCTGGCCGCTGTCCACCCGGACGCTGGTCCGCGCCGTGGGGTTCGCGGTGGCCGTGGCGGCGGTGGCCGCGGTCGCGTTCGTGTACCTCGGGCTGACGCCCTGGGGGACCAGCCTGGAGGGCGGGCTCGGGTCCTTCCCGGATCCGCGCCCTGCCGCATCCCTTGCCTCCCACGGCTTGAGCACCGCGTGGACCAAGGAGCTGCCTGTGTTTGCGGACCTCCTCGATGCGCGTGTGCATCGCCTGGTGCTGGTCCTGGGGGTGCTGTTGGCGGGGGTGGCGGGGGCCAGCACGAAGGGGGCTCCGGGTGATCCCCGCAAGCGCGTCGCCCTGTTCGCGGCGATCTGGGGTGCGCTCGCCCTGGCCGTGCCGGCGCTCACCGACCACGCCCTGGTGCGCTACTTCGTGCCCGCCTGGTACGCCGCGACGCTGTGCCTCGCGAGCCTGCTCGCCGCGTCCACGCCCCTGGTCCGGCGCGGTGCGGTGGGGTTGTTCCTGGTCTTCGTGCTGCTGGGGGCGGGCGCCTCGGCCCCCTGGGTCGACCTCGGGACGTGGGACCGGACCGCCGCGCTGCGAGGGATCCCCCTGTGGTTCGAGCTCGAGGTCAACACGGTGGACCTCGACGAGCTGCCGTTCTACGGGCGGATCCTGGACGAGGACCGTGGCAGCGCCTGGATCGGCTGGTCGTCGCACCGCCCGTCGGGGATCTGCCCCGCCAATCCTGGAACCGGCGTCGGGGACCGGCCCGATCCTTCGGCCGACGGCTGCCAGGGCTGGGGCCCGGGGGAGCTGGTGGCGGCGCTCGAGCGCGTGCCGGCGGACTTTGGCGCGGATCGACAGGGTCTGCAGCGGGCGCTGCAGGACATCGGGCGCGGGGTCTGGATCCGCGGCAACCGGCGACTTCCGGCCGTCGAGCTGGCGATCCGTGGCGCTCCGGGCGAGCTCGCGGGGCCGGTGATGCAGGGGGCTCGGGACGAAGCGGCGCGCTGGGCAGGGCTCGGCGGCCGCTGACCCGGAGTTCTCAGATCACGATCTCGCGGCGCGGCGGCGGCTCCTTGCCGCTGCGCTCCAGGTCGGCGAGCCGGGTCCGAGCGAGGGCCGCGCAGTCCTCCTCTTCGGGGGTGCACGGCCGTCCGGCCTGGTCCAGCCGCCGCAGGAAGTCGCGGTAGCCGCGGGCCGCGACGTCGATCTGGCGGCGATCCAGGTGCTCGATCTCGGCGATGCGGTAGTGCAGGTCCAGCCGGTGGGGCAGGGCACGGGCGGCGGACCGATACAGGCGGATCGCCTCCTCGGGGTTGCCCCGCTTGCGGGCCAGCATCGCCGGAGCCGCGTCGAACTCCAGCGGCTTCTCCTCCCGCTTGAAGATGCCACCGATCCGGTCCATCGCGCCCCCCTCCATGAGCAGGAGCTTGCGGGAGCCGCCGAGCACGATCCAGCCGGCCAGGATCATCCCGAACAGCACGTTTCCCAGCATGAACGTGCGCAGCGCGGACCGCTCGACGAGGAAGCCGGACAGCACCGCCCCGGTGACCAGGCAGCACGCCCAGACGAGGCCGAGGCCGACGACGAGCACCACCACCACCGCCACCGCGCCGGGCTCCGAGATCCACTGCCGGAACGTCTTCTTCGTGTCCGGGATCCGGCGCACATAGCTCTGCCCGGCGTTCCCGCTCCGGGGCTCCCGATCCTTGTCTCGCAGTCGCGCCATGACCCGATTCTAGAGAGGTGAACCGCATACGCTCGGGTCGCCCCGCTGGTTTGCGAATCCACTGGCAACGTCACTCATCGGTCACGGGGGGCTCGCCCCGTTCCCTCTTCGCATCTCGCCAGTGAATCCGCATCCTCACCGGTGCTCAACCTCGGTACGCGGTTCAACTCTCCGCTGTGACAACCTGTGAAACCGTGTTGCTGGAGTCACCGGCGGCCCCTGGGTAGATCTTCGTCGTCGCCGCGCTTTGCATTGAAGCGGCGCTCCCTCGGAGGTCCCGATGTCCCGCACCCTGAGCCCGCTGTTTGTAGCGCGCCACGATCATGCTCCCCCCCTGACGCCCGTCGCGCCACGAACTAGGGACCACCTGCGCGCCACGATCTAGGGACCACCCCCTGGCGCACCGGCTCTGCTTCTGCGACGCCTCTTCCAGCACCGAAGCTGGAGGGCTTGATGGCGTACCGGGAGTTGTTCGTGTTGGAGATCAAGGAGGTGTTGCGGCTCTGGGCGCACGGTCACGGCTACCGGAAGGTGGCGCGAATGACGACCGTGGACCGCAAGGCGGTGCGGCGCTACATCGAGGCCGCGCAGGCGCTGGGCTTGTCTCAGGACGAGGGCGGCCGACCGCTCGACGACGACCTGCTCGTCGACGTCGTCGATGCCGTACGCCCCGGAGCGCCGTCGTCGCCTGGGTTGATGCGGGCGCACTGCCGGAAGCACCGGAAGTTGATCGATGACTGGGTGGCGGAGGGCTGCAAGGGGCCGAAGATCGTCAAGCTGATCGGGCGCCACACCGGCGTGGTCGTCCCCCTTCGCACGCTGCAGCGGTTCTTGACCGAGGAGATCGAGGGTCCCCGTCGCGGGGGCTCGGTGCGGATCGTCGATCCCCCCGCTGGGCAGTGCCTCGAGGTGGACTTCCTGCAGCTGGGCTTCTTCGAGGAGCGGTCCACGGGGAAGCGGCTGAAGATGCACGCGCTGCTGTGCACCGCCGGCTACAGCCGCCACCAGTTCGTGTGGCCCTGCCTGGACCAGACGCAGGAGGATGTCATCGCGGGCCTGGAGGCTGCCTGGCGCTTCTTCGGCGGGGTCTTCGAGGTCTTGATCCCCGACAACCTCAAGGCGATCGTCCTGGTCGCGGACCCGGTCTCTCCGAAGCTCAACGCCGCTTTCGTCGAGTACGCGCAGTCGCGGGACTTCGAGATCGATCCCGCTCGCAGCCGCAAACCGAAAGACAAGGCCCGGGTGGAGCGCCAGGTGAGCTTCGTCCGCAACGACTACTTCGGTGGAGAGCGGTTCGGCAGCGTGGAGGAGGCTCGGATCGAGGCCGAGCGTTGGTGCCGTGAGGACGCCGGGATGCGGACTCACGGCACGACGCGGCGACACCCGCTGGAGGTCTTCGAGCAGGAGGAGCTGCCTCTTCTGAAGCCGGCGCCGAGCGAGCCCTACGACGCGCCGCGCTGGGTCACGATCTCGGTGAAGCGGGATCACGCCATCGTCGTGGACCACGCGCTGTACTCGGTGCCGTACGTGATCGAGGACACGGAGCTTCGGGTCCGCATCGACCGTGCGACGGTCAAGCTGTACCACCACAACAAGCTGGTGAAGCTCCACCCCCGCAAACGGCAGGGTGAGGCGCACATCGACCCGGTGGACCTCCCGCCGGGCAAGGCGGAGCTGGCGACGCGGGACGGCGCGACGCTCCAGCGGCGAGCCGAGGCCTTCGGTCCTCACGCTGGCGAGTACGCCCGGCGGCTGCTCGACGGGCCGCTGCCCTGGAGCCGGATGCGCCACGTGTACCGGCTGCTCGGGCTGGGAAAGCGGTACGGCGGCGAGCTGCTCGATGAAGCCTGTGCTCGGGCGCTGGAGCTCGACGTGGTGGAGGTGATCCGCATCGACCGGATGCTGAGCCGCGGCCTTGTCCGCCGCGGCCTCCTGTCCGCTCCGCCGAGCAGGCCCGCGCCCCGTCCGGGCAACGTCGTCGCCCTCCGTTTTGCCCGCGACCCCCGTGAGTGGCGAGCCGTCCAACCCCCCGAAGGAGAAGAGCCCGATGCCCCAGCGTGACCCGTCATCCGATCTGAAGCGGATCCTCAAGCAACTCCGACTCGGCAGGCTCCTTCCGGTGCTGCCGGAACGGCTCCGGCAGGCCCGGGAGCGGCAGATGGACCCCGAGGACGTGCTGCTGCTCGTGCTGTCCGACGAGGTACAGCGGCGGCAGCGGCAGCGGCTCACGAATCGCAGCAAGGCTGCGGGCCTCGCGCCCGCCCTGGTCTTCGACGAGTGGGACGGCTCAGCGAAGATCACCTACGACCGGCGGCTGCTGGACGAGCTCCGGACGCTCCGCTTCGTCGAGCTTCACCACCACGCGCTGCTGATGGGGCCGGTGGGCGTCGGCAAGACGATGCTTGCGCACGCGCTGGGGCACTTGGCCGTGCAGCACGAGCTGTCCGTCCATTGCGAGTCGGCCGACAAGTTGTTCTTGCGGCTCAAGGCGAGCCGCCTGGACGGCACGCACGCCCTGGAGCTGCGGCGGCTCGTCGCCGTGGATTTGTTGATCATCGACGACTTCGCGCTGCGCTCTCTGGACACGATGGAGACGACCGATCTGTACGAGCTGGTGACGGCCAGGCATCGGATCGGCTCGATGATCATGACGAGCAACCGCTCCCCGGATGAGTGGTTGGCGATGCTCGCGGACCCGCTGCACGCCCAGGCCCTGGTCGATCGCTTCTCGAACAACGCCTACGACCTGGTGATCGAGGGCGAGTCGTACCGCAAGCGCCAGAAGCCCACGCTGTCGCCGCCGTCGTGATCGAGGCGTCCACGAGGGCTC
>CALAGR010000172.1 GCA_937891735.1 uncultured Pseudomonadota bacterium
GCCTGCTGGGCCGCGGGCGACCCCCTCGGGACGTGCACGTCACAGGGTCGTTGACCTCTCGGCCTCGGAGACCGTGAGCGCCCTGGCGTCCGCCGACGGTCCCCGGGGGAGGACCCGGTAGCCCAGGACCAGTCCGGCGACGCCCGCGACCGCGGACGCGGCCAGGACAGCGAGCTTGGCGACGGCCAGCATGGCCGGGTCGCTGAACGCCAACGCGCCGATGAAGAGCGCCATCGTGAAGCCGATGCCAGCGACGCAGCCGACCACCAGCACACCGCTCCATGAGACCCCCCGCGGCAACGTCGCGAGACCCAGGCGGACCGCCAGCCAGCTGAAGACCAGGATCCCCAGGGGCTTGCCGACGACCAGACCGAAGCCGACGCCCAGGGCGATGCCCATCGATTCGGGCAGCCCGCTGTCGAGTCCGCCGAGGGCGACCCCTGCATTGGCGAGCGCAAAGACCGGCATGATTCCGAAGGCGACCCAGGGATGAAGGGCCGCTTCCAGGCGCGACACCGGCGGCAGCGCCTCCCGCCGGGCTACGTCGATCCGGTGGAGCACCGGAAGAAGCTGGCTCGGGTCGTCTCTCCAGGCCGTGGTCCCCCGGAGGCTCGCGAGGGCGCGCTGGATCTCCGTTTGGAACCCCTCTGGGCCGAACCAGGATCGGACCGGGGTCAGCAGGCCGAGGATCACGCCGGCGATCGTCGGGTGGATCCCGGCGTACAGCACCCCTCCCCAGATGAGGATGCCCGGCGCCACGTAGACGAGCGGGTTGCGCAGCCCGAGCCGCTGCATGCCGAGGACCGCACCGATCCCGAGCCCGACGACGGCGAGGCCTGTCGCCTCGACCCCTGTGGAATAGAACAGCGCGATGACGAGGATCGCGCCGATGTCGTCGATGATCGCCAAGGCGAGGAGCAGCACCCGCAACGCCGGGGAGACCCGGCGGCCGAGCAGCGCGAGAACGCCCACGGCGAAGGCGATGTCGGTCGCCATCGGCACTCCCCAGCCGCTCCCGGCGGCCGAGCCCTGATTGAGCGCGAGGTAGATGACGGCCGGCACGAGCATCCCGCCGAGGGCCGCGGCGACGGGGAGCGCAGCCCTGCGGGGTTCGGAGAGCTCCCCTTCGAACATCTCCCGGCGCACCTCGAGTCCGACCACGAAGAAGAAGACCACCATGAGGATCTCGTTGATCCAGAAGTGAACCGTTCGACTGAAGACGTACTCGCCGAACCCCAGGGAGATGGGGGCGTGCAGCAGGTGTTCGTAGGACGACGCCCACGGAGAGTTCGCCCACACCAGGGCGATCACCGAGGCGATCAGCAGGACGATCCCGCTCGACGCCTCGACGTGCAGGAACCGGCCGATGGGGTCCAGCAGCTGGCGAGCGAACCGTCGGGCCCCCGGGGAGGTCCCCGGCGGGAGATCTCCTGGACCCCGCGTTGGATCTGTCATCGTGTCTCCGGGTCTCGAGGGGCTATCCGCCGGCCATCACGGCGATGATCCAGACTGCGAACGCCGCCAGGGTGAGGGCCGCAGTGTGGCGCCTCCAGTGCCCAAGGTCCGCAGGCTCGAAGTCTACGGTCTCGCCCCCGTAGTAGCGAATGTCGACATAGCGCGCGGCGACGAGGAGACCGACGTTCGCCCAGAACAGCAAGCTCCACCACAGGACGACCTCGCTCGTCCGGGTCCACAGGCCTGCTGCGATCGCCAGCAGGGACAGCACGCCGAAGGCCATCCAGAAGAGCCGCAGCAGCAACCCGGCGACGGGGGTGGCTTCGTGCTCCTGGTCCTTGGGGGGGAGGTCGGTCATCGCTGGCTCCTGCGGGTTCGCGGTTTGTTTCGTCGGGCTTGTCCCTGGATGGTGGATTCAACGCGCATCGCCCGAGAACCTAGTGGCGTCACTGGATTCGGTCCATTCGATTGCTTTGCTAGTATTGTTCGGATTTTCCGAAGTGTGTCGTACGGCGCAGCTCACCGATTGGAGCCACTCGTGAGACTGAACTACCAGCACCTCCGCTACTTCTGGGTGGTCGCAAAGCACGAGAGCCTGACCCGTGGGGCGGAGGAACTGCACCTGACGCCCCAGACCGTGAGCGGCCAGCTGAAGCTGCTCGAAGAGGCATTGGGTACGAAGCTGTTCCGGCGCGCGGGCCGCGGGCTGGCGATCACCCAGGCCGGGGAGGTCGTGTTCCGCTTCGCGGAGGAGATCTTCGGGCTTGGACGGGAGCTCGTCGAGACGATGACGGGGGGCGCGGGCGACCGTCAGCTCAGGATGCGCGTGGGCGTGGTCGATGTGCTCTCCAAGCTCGTGGCGCAGCGCCTCCTCGCTCCCGCGACCCAGCTGGACAAGCCGCTCCGCCTGGTGTGCGCGGAGGCGCCGGCCGAGGAGCTGCTCGGTGATCTGGCCCTGCACAAGCTCGACGTGGTGTTGTCGGACATCCCCATCCCACCCTGGGTCAAGATCCGTGCGTACAACCATCCGCTCGGGGAGAGCGACATCCTCTTCCTTGGCGAACCGAAGCTGGCCGCCGAGTACAGGGCGGACTTCCCACGGTCGCTGGATCAGGCTCCGGTCCTGCTGCCGATGGAGGGGACCGCGCTGCGCGGCTCGCTGGAGCAGTGGTTCGGTGTGGTGGGCGTCCGGCCGAAGGTCGTCGGCGAGTTCGAGGACAGCGCCCTGATGAAGTCCTTTGGTCAGGCGGGGCTGGGGCTGTTCCCGACCCCCGCCGTGATCGAGGCCGAGGTGGCCGCCCAGTATCACGTGGAGCGGGTCGGCCTCACCGAGGGAGTGGTCGAGCGCTTCTTCGCCATCTCGGTCGAGCGACGCGTGCGGCACCCGGGGGTGGCGGCCATCTGCGAGGCCGCCCGCGCTGGCTTGTTCGCCGTGGGTTGAGGTCGGTCCACCGGAGACAACGAACTCGCGCTCCGTCGGAGACTATTCTCCAATCACGCAGACGTTCCTGCAGTCCGGCGTGCCCGGCGGTGCCGCCTGGAGGTTCCGCCGGGGCTGACGGTCGTCGTAGACAGGTGTGGTGGGCGGTCATATAGGAGGTTCCGGTCTTGTGGGGTCGGCGCCTGGAATACCCCTTGAGCAGCCCCAAGGAGGACCCGATGATGACCCGTTCCACTTTCGCGCCGCTTCTCGTCGCTCTGCTGCTGCCTGCAACATCTGCTCTCGCCGCCCCGGCTGCCAAGGTCGATGTCTGTCACCCGGCCGGGAACTCCGGGAGTGTTCTGACCCTGAACGTCAGCACCAACGCCCTCGGCGGCCACCTCGGCCACGGCGACTGGTCGCCTGCGACCTTCTGGGCCGACGCTGACGCTGACGGGTACGGCGACGCGGGCTCCCCGATCGTCGCCTGCCTCCAGCCGGCTGGAACCGCGACCGGGGCGGACGACTGCGACGACGGTGACAGTGCCGTCAACCCCGGCGCGGCAGAGGTCTGCAACGAGATCGACGACAACTGCGACGGCGAGATCGACGAGGGCGGCATCTGCGGCCCCGAGTACGGCCCCTGGGATGCCGCCGCCGACTTCTCCTGGGAGAACAACCCCAACGGCGAGTGGAGCTACGGCTCCACCTATCACAACTACGGCGCCGACCCCGCCGGGACCTTCATCCCCATGCCGTTCAGTCGGCAGGACGCCAACGGGATGCAGTACCAGAACGCCTGGGACTGGGTCCAGATCTACAAGAACGCCGGCGTCACCACCTTCGGCAACTGCGCAGACTGGTGCGTTCAGCCGGGGCAGCTGGCGATGCACCCGGGCAACTTCAACCGCAACGCAACCATGGTGGTCTTCACCGCTCCTGTGGATGGCACCTACGCCGTCGAAGCCATCTTCACGCCCATCGACGCCCAGATCGGGACCCTGTTCTGGTCGGACCCCTGTGACATCGAGACCCACGTGGTGGTCGCCGGCACGGTGGTGTTCACGGACCTTCTCGACAGCTACACCGACGAGTCTCGCTACGTCGACACCCTGACCCTCAACGCGGGTGACGAGGTGCGGTTCGCGGTCCAGAGCAGCGGCTACTACTACAACGATGGCACGGGCACCGACGTCTTCATCGAGCTGCAGTAGCACACCGGCAGGCCCCCACACCCGCGCACTCCCGCTGGCTCCCTGTCCGATGACGGGGAGCCAGCGCTGCATCTGGGCAGGCCAGGTCTTGCGCCCAACACGAAGACGTTCCGACAGGGGATGCGCTCGTGGCACACCCTCTGCAAAGCTATGGGCCGAACCTGTTCTGGAGTCCGTCCCAATGAAGCTGATCACCTCTGCGCTGCTGCTGTCCGGTGTCCTCGCGCTGTCCGCCTGTGGTGGGACCTCCGAGGAGGCCGCGCCGCCCCCGCCCGCCGCCACGACGCCCAGCGCCGTGGCCGTGGCGCCCTCTGAGCCCCCCGCCGAGGGCGAGGGCTGGACCTGCCCGATGCACCGGCACGTGCGCGCCCACGAAAAGGGCCGCTGCCCCGAGTGCAAGATGTTCCTGGTGAAGGAGAGCGAGCTGGACGCGCCGAAGATGGACGAGTCCGGCGAAGGCACGATGCCGGCCGGCATGCACGACGGCGGCGCCATGCCGATGCATCACGAGAGCAAGGACGAGGAGGACGAGGACGGGGAGGACGAGCCCGACGAAGGAGGGGACGAGTAGCCCTCGCGCGGCATCGCTCCTACTCGTGGTGTCCGCCGTCGTGGTGTCCGCCGTCGTGGTGTCCGCCGTCGGTCTCCGGGGGAGTCTCCAGG
This sequence comes from uncultured Pseudomonadota bacterium, assembly GCA_937891735.1. Classification (GTDB taxonomy): domain Bacteria; phylum Myxococcota_A; class UBA796; order UBA9615; family UBA9615; genus JAGSHC01. Next base: position 4,753 of record CALAGR010000172.1, read on the forward strand.
ACCCCCATGCCGTAGCCGAACACGAGGCGCGCGCCGCGATCCGCCCCGAGCCCCGAGACGGTGGCCAGCACCAGCAGCAGCGCGGCGAGACCGAGCGATCCGGCCCGCGTCGACGAGTCCGCCCGCCAGGCGAGCAGGCTGGCGAGCGCGGCGATCCCGGTCGACGCGAGCATGAAGTTCCGGTGCACGTGCACGAGATCGTGCCCGGCCGCGCCATGCCCCATCCGGCCCGCGGCGAGGTACCCCGTGGCGATGGTCACGAGGGCCGCAGCGGTCCCGATCCACAGGCAGATCCGACCCGCGTCCTGCACGCGCAGGTTCGAGCGCGCGGCGCCCAGGGTGACCAGGGCCGCCGCCGTCAGCCACAGCGCGATCGGGAAGTGCACGAAGATGGGGTGGATGTCGGGGGCCAGGGCGAGGCCGGGGAGCAGGGACGACAGCAGTGAGTTCATCTGGCCTCCAGGGTGAGTCGTTCGGTCATGCCCCGCCCATCACAGCTTCGCCCGCCGGAGGCGCAGCGCGTTCAGGATCACGCTGACTGAGCTGAAGCTCATCGCCGCTGCGGCGATCATGGGGCTCAGCAGGATCCCGAAGAAGGGGTAGAGCACGCCGGCCGCCACCGGCACGCCGACCGCGTTGTAGGCGAAGGCGAAGAACAGGTTCTGCTCGATGTTCCGCATCGTCGCCCGACTGAGGCGCCGCGCTCGGACGATGCCTCGCAGGTCGCCCTTCACCAGGGTCACGCCCGCCGACTCCATGGCGACGTCCGTGCCCGTGCCCATGGCGATGCCGACCTGGGCCTGAGCCAGGGCGGGCGCATCGTTGATGCCGTCGCCGGCCATCGCGACCACCCGGCCCTCGGCCTGGAGCTTCTTGACCGCGGCCACCTTGTCCTCGGGCAGCACGTCGGCGATGACCTCATCCAGGCCCAGCGTGCGCGCCACGGCTCGCGCGGTCGTGCGGCTGTCGCCGGTGAGCATCACGATCCTCAGCCCCTCGGCGCGCAGGCTGGCGATGGCCTCCCGGGTCGTCTCCTTGATGGGGTCCGACACGCCGAGGATGCCCGCCGGCTCACCGTCGACGGCGACGAACATCGCGGTCTGGCCCAGTGCACGCAGGGCCTCCGCCCTCGGCGCGAGCTCGCCCAGGCTCACCCCCAGAGCCTCCATCATCGCCAGGTTGCCGAGTCCGACCACCCGACCGGACACGCTGCCCATCACTCCCTTGCCGGTGATCGACCGGAAGTGCTCCGCGTCGCTCAGCTGGATCCCCCGCTCCTGCGCGCCGCGCACGATCGCCTCGGCCAGGGGGTGCTCCGAGCCCCGCTCCAGGCTGGCCGCGAGGGAGAGCAGCTCGTCTTCATCCCAGTCGAGCGTCTCCACGGCCGTGAGCGAGGGGCGCCCTTCGGTGAGGGTGCCGGTCTTGTCCACGACCAGCGTGTCGACCTTGCGCATCACCTCGATGGCCTCGGCGTCCTTGAACAACACCCCCGCCGATGCGCCCTTGCCCGTGGCGACCATGATCGAATTGGGGTGGCGAGGCCCAGCGCGCAGGGGCAGGCGATGATGAGGACGGCCACGGCGTTGATGAGGGCGAAGGCCATCGCAGGATCCGGCCCCCAGATCGCCCACACGACGAACGTCGCCACGGCGCTCAGCATGACGGCGGGCACGAACCAGGCCGCGACGGTGTCCGCGAGCTTCTGGATCGGCGCGCGGCTGCGCTGGGCGTCGGCCACCATGCGCACGATCTGGGAGAGCAGCGTGTCGGCGCCGACGCGACGAGCCTGCACCACCAGGCCACCGGTCCCGTTGATCGTGGCGCCGATGACGGGGCTCCCGGGCTCCTTCCGCACGGGCATGGGCTCGCCGGTGACCATCGATTCGTCCACCGAGCTCGCGCCCTCCACCACCTCGCCGTCCACCGGCAGCTTCTCGCCCGGGCGCACCCGCAGCCGGTCGCCGGCCTTGATCTGGTCGATGGGCACATCCGCCTCGGATCCGTCTGCTTCGATGCGGCGCGCGGTCTTGGGCGCGAGGCCCAGCAGCATCTTGATGGCCGCGCCCGTCGCGCTGCGGGCCCGCAGCTCCATCACCTGCCCCAGCAGCACCAGGGTCACGATCACCGCGCCGGCCTCGAAGTACACGGCGACGTCGCCGTCCGCGCCGCGGAACGAGGGTGGAAACACCCGGGGCGCCAAGGTCGCGACCAGGCTGTAGGTGAAGGCCACGCCGGTCCCGAGCCCGATCAGCGTGAACATGTTCAGGGACCGGTTGATCACCGACTGCCAGCCCCGCACGAAGAACGGCCAGCCACACCACAAGATCACCGGAGTCCCCAGCAGGAGCTCGATCCAGCCGCGCACCGCGTGGGAGCCGATGAGCTCGCTGATGGGCTCTCCGGGAAGGAGATCACCCATCGCGATCACCACGAGGGGCACGGTGAGGGCCGCCGAGATCCACAGGCGCCGGGTCATGGTGACGAGCTCGGAGCTCTCTTCGTCGTCCAGAGACACGGTCCGGGGCTCCAGGGCCATGCCGCAGATGGGGCAGCTCCCGGGTGCCGACTGCACGATCTCCGGATGCATGGGGCAGGTCCAGTCGCCGCCCACCGTCGCGTCGCCGTGGCCGTGGGCTCTGTGCTCGTGAGCGCCGTGAGCGTGGTCGTGGCCGCCGTGAGCGGGGGTGTTGTCGTCCATGGGTGCTGCCTCGAGTCGTCCGGGGTGTTCCGCACCAGATCGGTTGCTAGGGGCGCGCCAAGCATCGCCGGTCAGGTCCCACGGCTCCGGACGGCTTGCGCTGGGCATGGTGTGATCAATAATCTGCAGCGTCGGTGACTATTCACCGGCGTCTTCCCGGCGAAGCGCCCCCGAGGCCCGGTGAACGGCCGTCTTCGCCCAGGTGGGCAGCGTGGCACGGGTGTTGCTCACCGGTTTGTCGGACTCACTCGTTGGAGGTCTCGTGCTCCGGTTCTCACTTCTGCTGCTCTTCGTCCTCGTCGGGGTGCCCCACGCCCGGGCCGCCGACGTGGACGACCCCGAGGTCCTCGCGAACCTGGCGGTGGAGCGGCAGCCGGGCCTGGACGCCCTGGCCGCCCAGACGGACGCGATGCGTGCCGTCGCCACCACCGCGCGCTTGTGGATGGACCCGATGCTGGGGGCCGAGCTGTCCAACCTGCCCATCACGACCCCCATCCTGGGGGCCCACGCCATGTCCGGGTTGCAGTTCAAGCTGCAGCAGACCTTCCCGGCGCCGGGCGAGATCCGGTCCCGGACGGCCACCGCCGAGGCGCGGGTGCTCGCCTCGGAGCGGGACTGGGACGCCGCCGCCAACGCCCTGCGCGGCGAGGTGCGCGCTCGCTACCAGGACCTGGCGGTGCTGCGGCAGCTCGAGGCGGTCACTCGGGCCCACCTCGCTGACCTGGACCGGCTCATCGGGGCGGTGGATGCGCGCTACCGGGTGGGCTCGGCAGACCAGCACGACCTGCTGCAGCTCGCGCTGCGACGGGATCGGCTCGGGGAGTTCCTGGCGGACTTCTCGGCGAAGCAGGAGATGGTGCTGGCGTCGATCAACGGCGCCCTCGCGCGGGATCCGGCGACGCCGATCACCACCCCGGAGCTGAGCGCCCTCGTGCCGTTGCCCCAGGACGCGGCCGCGCGCCAGGAGGCGCTGGGGTCCCATCCCGATCTCGAACGGCTGCGCTCCATGGCTGCTGTCGCCCGGGCCGAGGCCGAGCAGGCCCGGTTCGAGGCCAATCCGGAGCCCACGGTGTGGCTCGGATACCGGGTGAGGACGGAGGTCCCCAACGGAGATCCCGGCACCAACTTCGTGACCGCCGGCGTCTCGGTGCCGCTGCCCTTCGCGTCCACCAAGAAGTACCGCGCCCTGGCCCAGGCCGCCGAGGCCCGTGCCCGCGCCGCCGACGAGAGCGTGGCGTCCCGGCAGGCGCGGCTGCTGTCCATGCTGGCCGCCGCGGAGGCGCAGTACGCGCGAGCGGCCCAGCGGGCGGGCACCTACAGGACCCTGCTGGAGCCGGCGGCGCGCGCCGCCCTGGACTCCACCTCCTCCGCCTACCAGGTCGACCGGGCCGCCTTCGCCGATCTCGTGCGGGCGGAGGTGGACCTGCTCGACGTGCAGCGCGCTCGCCTCCTCGCCGAGTCCGAAGCGGCGAGCGCGCGGGCCGACATCCTCACACTGCTCGGGCCCTCCGCGGCCCCCGATGGAGATGACCGATGAGCCGCGCCACCCTGGTCCTGCTGGCCTGTTTCGCCCTGTTCGCCGCCTCCTGTGATGGAGGATCAGACGCCCCCGCCGAGGCGGCCGCCGTCGAGCTGTACACCTGCGGCATGCACCCCGCGGTGGTCAACGAAGGCCCCGGCTCCTGCCCCATCTGCGGCATGGATCTGACCCCCATGGGCCGGACCGCCGGGGGGGCGAGCACCGCGCCCTCGGGCGAGCGCAAGATCAAGTACTGGGCCGCGCCCATGGACCCGACCTTCATCGCCGACAAGCCCGGCAAGTCGCCCATGGGCATGGACCTCGTGCCCGTCTACGAGGACGAGGCCCCCGCGTCGGGCTCCCTGGTCTCGGTGGATCCCATCGTCGTGCAGAACATGGGCGTGCGCATCGCGCCCGTGAAGAAGGGGCCGATCTTCCGGCACGTGCGCACCCTGGGTGAGATCGAGGTGGCCGAGGACGAGATCTCCGTGGTGAACCTGCGCTACTCGGGCTGGATCGAGAAGATCCGCGTGGACGCGACCGGCGTCGAGGTGAAGCGCGGGCAGACGCTGTTCGAGATCTACTCGCCCGAGGTGGTGGCGGCCCAGGACGAGCTGCTGCTGAGCCTGCGCTCCGAGGGGGGCGACGGACCGCGGTCCCAGGGCGCGCGCACGCGGCTGCGCAACTGGGACGTGCCCCAGTCGGTCATCGACAAGGTCGTTCGGGAAGGCAAGTCCAGCCGGAGCATCCCCGTGCTCGCTCCCCGCTCGGGCTACGTGCTGCACAAGGCGGTCGTGGAGGGCGCGCGCATCAACGCGGGCACGGACCTGTACCGGATCGGCGACCTCAAGAGCATCTGGGTGCGCACCGAGGTCTACGAGCAGGACGCCGCCTGGGTGAAGCAGGGCCAGAAGGCCTCGATGGAGCTCACCTTCGCCGGCGGTCGGCAGATCGTGGGCATGGTCGAGTACGTCTACCCGACCCTGAACCGGGAGAGCCGCACCCTGACGGTGCGCCTGGAGTTCCCGAACCCGGGCCTCGATCTCAAGCCCGGGATGTTCGCCACGGTGCTCATCGAGACGCGCCGCAGGGACGACGCCCTCATCATCCCCACCGAGGCGATCATCCACTCCGGCGAGCGGCAGCTGGTCTTCGTCTCCCAGGCCATCGGCCGCTACGAGCCCCGGGACATCGACACGGGCGTGGTCGGGGACCGCCACGTGACCGAGGTGCTCGACGGGCTGCGGGAGGGGGAGCGGGTCGTCCTGTCCGGCCAGTTCCTGCTCGACTCCGAGAGCCAGCTGCAGGAGGCGATCAACAAGCTCCTGGCGGCCCGGCTGCAGACCACCTCGGGGGACGAGCACGCGGGGCACGCGAAGGACACCCCCATCGAAGAGGGCATGTACACCTGCCCCATGCATCCGGAGATCACGCAGAAGGGACCTGGGTCCTGCCCGATCTGCGGGATGTTCCTGGAGCCCATGCCCGCTGAAGCCATGCCCGCTGAAGCCATGCCCGCCACCGAGGCGACCCGGCCTGCGGTGACGCCGTGATCGAGCGCCTCATCGACTGGAGCGTGAACAACCGGTTCATGGTGCTCCTGCTGACGGGCCTGCTCGTCGTGGCAGGCATCTGGGCGGTGGTCACGACCCCCGTGGACGCCATCCCGGATCTCTCCGACGTGCAGGTGATCGTGTTCACCGAGTACCCCGGCCAGGGCCCGGAGGTGGTCGAGGACCAGGTCACCTACCCCCTGACGACCTCGATGCTGTCGGTGCCGTTCGCCAAGACCGTGCGGGGCTACAGCTTCTTCGGCTTCTCGATGGTCTACGTGATCTTCGAGGAGGGCACGGATCTGTACTGGGCCCGCAGCCGGGTGCTGGAGTACCTCAACTTCGTGCAGTCGCGGCTGCCCGACGGCGTCAGCCCGCAGCTGGGGCCCGACGCCACCGGCGTGGGCTGGGTCTACATGTACTCCCTGTCCGACTTCGGACCTCGGGCCCAGATCCTGCGCCAGCGCCACGACACCGACGGCGACGGCGTGCTCAGCGACGCCGAGCTGCCCAACCCCACGCTGAAGCGCGGCAAGGCCGGCGCCCTCGTCTACAAGCAGGCCCAGCTCGAGGAGCTCTTCGGCGCCCCACCCCCCGAGCTGTTCCCGAACCTGGACAACGCCGCCGCGCGCAGCTGGAGCGAGGACAGCGTGCGCTACCTGGTGGACGGCTTCGACCGGGACGGCGACAAGGCGATCTCCGCCGCAGAGCTGCGGCGGGCGGTGGACTTCGGCGGCCTCGATCTGGCCCAGCTGCGCTCGATCCAGGACTGGTTCCTGCGCTTCGAGCTGATGTCGCTGCCCGGCGTGGCCGAGGTGGCGGCGGTGGGCGGCCACGTGCGCCAGTACCAGGTGGAGGTCGATCCCGAGCGCCTGCGGGCCTACGGGATCCCCCTGGGCAAGGTCCGCACGGCGATCCAGCGCAGCAACCAGGACGTGGGCGGCCGCCTCATCGAGATGGGCGAGACCGAGTTCATGGTGCGCGGCAAGGGCTACATCGCGAGCATCGACGACCTGGAGTCGGTGCCCATCGGCGTAGACAGATCGACCCACACCCCGATCCTGCTCAAGCAGGTGGCCCGCATCCAGATCGGCCCCGAGATCCGTCGGGGCGTGGTGGACATGAACGGGCAGGGCGAGGTCGTCACGGGCGTCATCGTCATGCGCTTCGGCGAGAACGCCCTCGCGGTGGCCGACGTGGTCAAGGAGCGCCTCGATGAGCTCAAGACGGGGCTGCCCGAGGGCGTGGAGATCCACACGTCCTACGACCGCTCCAGCCTGATCCAGCGGGCGATCAAGGTCCTGGAACGCAAGATCGTCGAGGAACTCATCGTCGTCACGTTGATCTGCCTGATCTTCCTGTTCCACGTGCGCTCGGCGCTGGTGGCGGTCTTCACCCTGCCGGTGGGGATCCTCGCGTCGTTCCTGGGCATGCGGCTGCTCGGCCTGAACGCCAACATCATGAGCCTGGGGGGCATCGCCATCGCCATCGGGGTGATGGTCGACGCGTCGATCGTGCTGGTGGAGAACCTGCACAAACACAAGGAGAGACACCCCGAACGCTCCCAACTGGAGCTCGTCTCCGGCTCGGCCCGGGAGGTCGGGCCGGCGCTCTTCTACTCGCTCCTGATCGTGGCGGTCAGCTTCCTGCCGGTGTTCACGCTGCAGGCCCAGGAAGGGCGGATGTTCCGGCCCCTGGCCTACACCAAGACGTTCGCCATGGGCGCCAGCTCGCTGCTCGCCGTCACCATCATCCCGGTCCTTCTCTACTACTTCGTGCGGGGTGGGATCCGGCCCGAGGCGGCCAACCCGATCACCCGGGTGCTGATGGCGGCGTACCGCCCGCTGATCCGTGGCGTCCTGCGTGTCCCGAAGACCGTCGTCGCCCTGTCGATCCTGCTGGGCACCCTGGCTCTGTGGCCCCTGTCCCAGCTGGGCTCAGAGTTCATGCCGCCCCTGAACGAGGGCGACCTGCTCTACATGCCCACGACCCCGCCGGGGATCTCGATCACGAAGGCGAAGGAGCTGCTCCAGCAGACCGACCGCATCATCGCCACGCACCCCCAGGTGGCCCACGTCCTGGGCAAGGCAGGCCGGGCCGGGACCGCGACGGATCCGGCGCCCCTGTCGATGTTCGAGACGACCATCATCCTGACGGACACGGACACGTGGCCCAAGGGCAAGGTCATCGAGGACGTCATCGCCGAGCTCGACGCGATGGTGCAGTTCCCGGGGCTCACCAACGCCTGGACCATGCCCATCAAGACGCGCCTGGACATGCTCGCCACCGGGATCAAGACGCCCGTCGGAATCAAGCTCATGGGGGACGATCTGAACGTCCTGTCCGAGCTCGGCCAGAAGATCGAGGCGGTGATGACCGAGCTGCCCGACACGCTGTCGGTCTACTCCGAGCGGGTCGTGGGCGGCAACTTCGTGGACATCGACATCAACCGGAAGGAGGCCGCGCGCTACGGCCTCACCGTCGGCGACATCCAGGACGTCGTGAAGACCGCCCTGGGCGGCATGAACGTGACCTGGACCGTCGAGGGCCTGGAGCGGTACCCCGTCAACCTGCGCTTCCCCCGGGAGCTGAGGGACGATCTCGACAAGCTCGGCAGCGTGGCGGTGCCCACCCCCATGGGACACACCGTGCCGCTGCGGGCGGTCGCCGATCTGTCGGTGGTCAAGGGTCCGCCGGCGGTCAAGAGCGAGAACGCCCGGCGTACGGCGTGGATCTACGTCGACCTCAAGACGAGCGACGTGGGCGGCTACGTCAGGGCCGCGAAGAAGGCCGTGGAGGCCCAGGTCAGCCTGCCGCCGGGCGTGTCGATCAAGTGGTCCGGCCAGTTCGAGTACATGGAGCGGGCCAATGAGCGCCTGATGGTCGTGGTGCCGCTGACCCTGGTCATCATCTTCCTGCTGCTGTTCGTGCACTTCGGGAACCTGCCCGAGACGCTGATCGTGCTCGGCACGCTGCCCTTCGCGCTGATCGGCGGGATCTGGCTCCTCTGGCTGGCGGGCTTCAACCTCAGCATCGCGGTGGGCGTCGGCTTCATCGCGCTGGCGGGGCTCGCGGCCGAGACGGGCGTCGTGATGATCGTGTACCTGGATGAGACCTGGGATCGCTGGACCGCCGAAGGACGCCTGAACACGCTCCTGGATCTGAAGAACGTCACGATCGAGGGCGCGGTGGATCGGGTGCGGCCCAAGGTCATGACGGTGGCCACGACGGTCATCGGGCTGCTGCCGGTGATGCTCGGCACCGAGACGGGCACGCGGGTGATGAAGCGCATCGCTGCGCCGATGGTCGGCGGGCTGCTGACCTCCACGGTGCTGACCCTGCTCATCGTGCCGGCGGTGTGGTTCCTGTGGCGCAAGACCCAGCTGGATGAGGAGTCGGCGTGACCGCGACCTCGGCGGGTCGGACCCGGGCGGCGCTCATCATCGCGGTGATCGCCGCGCTCACGGCGCTGCACTACACCGCCGGCCACGAGACGGGCGCTTCTCCGCACCAGCTGGTCCGGCGGCTGTACTACTTCCCGATCCTGGCCGCGGCCTGGGGCTGGGGCGCGCGCGGGGGCGCGGGGGCGGCGGCGCTGGTGATCGCGGTCTACCTGCCCCACGCGTTCGGGCTGTTCGGGGTGCACGCGGACCCGGCGTCCTCCATCGACAAAGTCGCGGAGATCCTGCTGTACGGAGGCATCGGGGCGCTGGTGGGCCTCTTCGTGGATCGGGAGCGGGCGATCTCGGAGGAGCTGCGCCGGTCCCAGGACGTGCTCGTGCAGGCGGAGCACCAGGCGGCGATGGGGTTCCTGACCGCGGGCCTCGCCCATGAGATCCGCAACCCCCTCGGGGCGATCCGAGGGGCCGCGGAGATCCTGCGGGAGCAGCACGAAGACGGGCCGAGCAGGCGCGTCGCCCAGGTGCTGGTGCGGGAGACGGAGCGGCTCAACGGCGTGCTCACCCGGTTCCTGCGCTTCGCCGGCTCGGAGCCCAGCGGCCGGGAGGCGGCGAACTTGTCCGACGTGGCCGCCGACGTCGTGGAGCTCGTGACCGCCGAGGCGGCGCAGCGGGGGATCGAGCTGAGCCATGTGCGCTGCTCGGCCACGCCCACCGCGTTGCTCGACTCCGCGCGGCTGCGTCAGGTGCTGCTCAACCTCGTGCTCAACGCGATGCAGGTGCAGCCCGAGGGGGGCTCGGTCCGGGTGCTCACCGGGGTGGACTCGGGCGGCGGTGCGCGCCCCTTGTTCGTGCGGGTGCAAGACGCGGGACCGGGGGTGCCGGCCGCAGATCGGGGCGCCGTGTTCCACCCCTACTTCTCGACCCGCGCCGGCGGCACGGGGCTGGGGCTGGCCATCAGTCGCCGGGTGGTGTCGGAGCACGGGGGAACGCTCACGATCGAAGAGACCAGCCTGGGGGGAGCCTGCTTCGCGCTCCGGCTGCCCCTGGACCGCGGGACCGCGGGAGGAGACACCTGATGCGAGCACCAGAAACGGTCCACGTCCTGCTGGTGGACGACGACGAAGGCCTTCGGGAGATCACCGCGCTTCAGCTGCAGGGAGCGGGCTTCCGCGTGACCGCCTGCCCCGGGGGCGCCGAGGGGATCGCCGCCTTCGAGCAGGGGAGCGCCGACGTGGTCCTGACGGATCTGAAGATGCCGGAGATCGACGGCATGCAGGTGCTGCGCACGATCCGCCGGCTGGATCCGTCGGTGCCGGTGATCGTGCTGACGGCCTTCGGATCGGTGGACACCGCCGTGGCCGCGATGCAGGCCGGAGCGCACGACTACGTGACCAAGCCGGCGACTCGGGAGGCGCTGCTGCTCAAGGTGAGGCGCGCCGCCGAGCACCGCCGGGTGCTCCGGGAGAACGTGCACCTGCGCTCCCAGGTGCAAGCCAGCGGCAAGCGCCCGATGCTGGTGGTGTCCAAGGCCATGGAGCGCCTGATGGAGCAGGTGAGGCGGGTCGCCGGCGCGGATCTGCCGGTGCTCCTGCAGGGCGAGAGCGGCACGGGCAAGGAGCTCGTGGCCCGGGAGCTGCACCGCCTGTCCGACCGGGCCTCGGGGCCCTTCGTCGCCGTCAACTGCGCGGCGATCCCCTCAGAGCTCCTGGAGGCGGAGCTGTTCGGACACGTCAAGGGGGCGTTCACCGGCGCGAATCGGTCCCGGGAGGGTCGGTTTCGAGCCGCGGAGGGCGGAACGCTGCTGCTCGACGAGATCGGCGACCTGCCCACGGGGCTGCAGCCCAAGCTGCTGCGGGTGCTTCAGGAGCGCGTGGTGGAGCCGGTCGGCGCCGAGCGGGGGATCCCCGTGGACGTGCGCATCATCGCGGCGACCCACCGGGACCTGGGCGCGCTCGTTCGGGAGGGTGGCTTCCGGGAGGATCTGTACTACCGCCTGGCGGTGCTGCCCCTGCGGGTGCCCCCCCTCCGGGAGCGGCGGGACGCGATCGTGCCGCTGTTCGAGCTGTTCCTGACCGCCCAGGCCCGGGCGGGCGGGCGCACCCTGAGCCTGTCGAAGGAGGCGGCGGCGGAGATCGAAGGTCGCCCATGGCCAGGGAACGTGCGCGAGCTCGAGAACGTGGGACGCCGGGTGGCGCTGCTGGCCCCGGGCCCGGTGGTCGAGCGGGACGATCTCCCGCCGGCGGACGCGGGCCCGGAACCCGAGCAGGGGCGCGGCGGCGAGCGGGTGCTGCGCGTCGGGTTGGAGTCCGACCCCTGGGAGATCCAGCTGCCCCGCGGAGGGTTGCCGCTGCCGGAGCTGGAGCAGCGGATCGTGGAGGAGGCGATCCGGGTGCACGCCGGCAACAAGAGCGCCGCGGCCCGGTTCCTCGGGATCCCGCGGCACGTTTTGCTGTACCGAATCGAAAAGTATGGGATCGATCCGGACGCGGTCGGCTCGCCCTGACCGGTCCCCCTGTTCCCCCTGGAGTCTTCATGCGTCGTCTGTTCGCCCTCATCGCCCTCCTTCCCGCCTGCGTGGCCGCGCCCGACGCGCCCGTCGGACGGCCCGAGGTGCTGGGGCCCGAGGCGCTGCCGGATCTGGACCCCGCCGACGACGTGGTCGAGTACGCGTTGGAGGCCGAGCGGGAGCCCGTGGAGCTGCTCCCCGGCGTGACCACGGGCATGTGGACCTACAACAAGATGAGCCCGGGCCCGCTCCTGCAGGCGAACGTCGGCGATCTCGTACGCGTGCACTTCACCAACAACCTCGACGAGCCCACCACGGTGCACTGGCACGGCATGCGGATCCCCGCGGCCATGGACGGCGTGGTGCACGGATCCGTCGTCGCGGTGGAGCCCGGCGAGACGTTCACCTACGAGTTCATCGCGCCCGAGGCCGGGACCTTCTGGTACCACCCCCACGTCCGCGCCGCGTACCAGGTGGAGGCGGGGCTGTACGGGACCTTCGTGGTACACGAGCCCGAGGCACTGCGGCCCGACGTGGACCAGGACCGCCTGTTCGTCCTCGACGACATCCGCCTGGACGACGACGGGTCCATCTCGCCCCACTCCACCAGCGGCATGGACGTCATGATGGGCCGCGCCGGCAACGTCCTGCTCGTCAACGGCTCGTCGGAGGCCCCCCGCGTGGACATGGTCCCGGGCAGCGTCGAGCGCTGGCGCCTCGTGAACACCGCAAACGCGCGCACGATGAAGCTGCGCTTCCCCCGCCTGCAGGTGCGTGAGATCGGTGGGGATGGCGGCCTGTGGCCCCAGGACTGGACGCGCACCATCGACGAGCTCGTCCTGCCGGTAGGCGCGCGCGCGGAGCTGGAGGTGCGGCTCGCGCCGGGTGAGGACCACGGGGATCTCACCCAGGTGGTTCTTGTGTCCAACGGCAACGGGGGGGCCATGGAGGACGAGGTCCAGGGGGTCCGCGTGCGCGCGCCGTCCCAGACCCTGGAGCCCCGCGGAGCCGCCGGGTACACCGCGGACCCCGTGGTCGTGATGCCGGACGCCGATCTCGACTCGCCTGCGACGCACTCCATCGCGTTTGGTGGGTACACCGACAACGGGCAGACCATCCTGACCATGAACGGGTTGGCCTGGCCGGACTTCGAGGACTGGTCGGTGCAGCGGGGCGAGCTGGTGGTGTTCGACGTCACCAACGAGCTCATGATGGAGCACCCCTTCCACCTGCACGGGCAGTGGTTCTCCGTGCTGAGCAGGGACGGCGACGAGGCCCCCGAGCTGGGCCTTCGGGACACGGTGCTCGTGGGCGGGAACGAGACGGTCCGCGTGGCCAGCACCTTCGACAACCCGGGCATGTGGATGGTGCACTGCCACATCCTGGAGCACGCCGAGGCGGGGATGATGTCGATGGTCGAGGTGGTGGAGTAGCGAGCCCGCGCGCAGCCCGTCATCGCGGCCGGACCGCGAGCCACCAGGGCAGCGCCACGAGGAGCAGCGACGGCACGTTCACCAGCGCGATGTTGAACCACGCGCCCTGGAGCGCGCATCCCACGCTGTCGACGCAGAACCAGGCCAGCACCGAGGCGATCACCGCCCGCCCCACCCAGGGGGCGCCCCGCTCCGCCGCGGCGGCCCACCAGAGCATCACGAACTGCGCCGTGAAGGTGGCCCCCACGAGCGCATAGGCGAACAGCTCCCAGGTCACGACGGCCTCGCTGACCCCGAAGCGGGCGTGCAGGGCGGCGTTGTAGACCGCGAACGGGGGCGACCGGGGGGCGAAGACGACCCCCAGGCCGATCCCCACCGAAGCGGCACAGGCCGCCGTCATCCACCGCCACGCGGGTCGCGGCGCAGACACCGTCGGCGGCGTCCAGGATCCGGGCCGGCCCCAGAGAAGCAGCGCGAGGAAGCCGATCCCCGGGAACAGGTTGATCAGCAGCACGTTCGAGGGCACCCCGAGCGCCAGGGATCGGCCGCTGTCCAGCAGGAACCACGTGCCGTGCCCCGCGAGCAGGGCGAGCCAGGCCCAGCGCCGCCCCGCCCGCACGCCGTGATGGACCAGGAACCAGGCCGCGACCCACTTGCCGATGATCGATCCCCCCAGGATCGCGTCGGTCGTGCGCAGGAACGGCCCGAGGTCCGCGGGGATCCCGCCCGCGCCGAACAGATCGGCCCCCACCGCGGCCCTCCAGGGCCCGAACAGCGCGGTGTGCCCGAAGCAAGCGAGCAGCAGACCCAGGCCCGCGAAGCCCAGGCAGGCGAGCTCCAGGAGCAGGTGGGCACGGCGCCGCTCGAGGGCTGGAGGGGTCATCAGTCGGTCGCCTCGCTCGGGGGATCATGCCAGCGACGGGCCCGGCTCCACCGGATCCGTCGGTTTGCGCAGCGACGACGCCCGCGAGATGCTGTTCCGGCCGAAGGGGAACGCGGCCTGCGCCCCGCGGCGGGGGACGGATCCGATGGCAGACACGGGGGCCCTGCTGCGGGCCGAGGGGCTCGTCAAACGCTTCGGTGACCTGGTGGCCGTCGGCGGCCTCGATGTCGAGGCGCGGGTGGGCGAGGTGCTCGGCTTCCTGGGGCCCAACGGCGCGGGAAAGACCACGAGCATCCGGATGATGTGTGGGCTCCTGGCCCCGGACGCGGGGAGGGTCCTGCTCGGAGGCGAGCCCATCGGCACGGGGATCTCCCAACGTCGCCGGATCGGGGTGTGTCCCCAGCAGATCGTGGTGTGGGAGCGGCTCACCTGCGTCGAGCAGCTGACCTTCCTCGGCCGGATGTACGGCCTGACCACGACGGACGCGCGACGCCGGGGGCTCGACCTGCTGGACCGGCTGGGGCTCGCCAACAAGGCGTCGTCGCTGGCCCGGGCCCTGTCCGGAGGCATGCAGCGCCGCCTGAACATCGCCCTGGCGCTGGTCCAGGACCCCGACGTGGTGTTCCTGGACGAACCGGAGGCGGGGCTCGACCCCCAGGCCCGGGTGCTGGTGCGCGAGTTCATCGTGGATCTGGCTACGACCAAGGCCGTCATCCTGAGCACGCACAACATGGACGAGGCGGAGCGGGTCGCGACGCGCGTCGCCATCATCGACCAGGGCCGGGTGCTCCGGTGTGGGCCGCCGCACGAGCTCGAGCGCGACGTCGGAGAGGCGGAGATCCTGGAGGTCGATCTGGCGGGAGGCGCCGCGCTGGAGTGGTTGCCCCCGGTGATCGCCCAGGCCCTCGGCCAGCCCCCCGACGGCCGCCTCTGGGCCGGCGAGTTCTATCCGCTGGACGTGCCCGAGCCCCAACCGCCGGCTCGGCCGTGCCGGCTGTGGGAGATCGAGCTCTGACCAGCCGCCGATCGGCGATGTGCGTGTAGTCCCCGAAGGGGATTCACCGGAGGGCGGGGTGGAGCCGGTTCCGGTCGGGCCAGCGCTGGGCGAGGTGGTCTTCGATGAGCTCTTCGAGGCTGTCATCGTCGCGCCCCACCTGGATCCAGCTGGCCTTCCGGGCTACCAGGCGAAGATGTCCGGGGGGATGCTCAACCTGCCTGTGCGGTATCAGGGCAGCGCATGGATCCTCAAGCTCTTCCTGAAGGCCGCGGCGCTCAGCGGGCTCCCCGCCGCGGAGTCCGAGCTGATCACCGACCGGGAGGGCAAGCGGGGCTTGTTGGTGGCTCGATTCGACAGGGTCGCAGGCGAGCAGCGGGGCCGCCTGCGAGCGCTGGCCCAGGAAGACGCCTGTCAGGTGCTGGCTCGCTACCCCGCCGACAAGCTACGCAAGGCGATCAGCTCCCGACTGGGTCGGCTCGGGGGCTGAGCAGCCCCCAGTCAGACGACTTCGCGTGGGACGGCAACCGGGCGATGCGACGGTTCCCCAGATGTCCTTCAGTCGAGCGCGGCCGCGGCGGACTACGGGCAGGTGGGAAGCGTGAGCTCCAGCGTGTTGTTCCCCTCCCGGCACTCCTCGACCTGGCCCCCGTCGGCGACGTTGACGCTGTCGATCACGGCGTGGACCGTCTGGCCCGCGTAGGAGGCGTCCAGGTCGAACTCCAGGACCCCGCCGAGGGTGGAGGCCGGCTGCCCCCCCGCGACGGAGACACTGGCGAGCTCGGGGCCGCCGAGCTCCGACACGATGGAGACCGTGTAGCCCCCCGCTGACACGCCGACGTTGAGCGGCCGGAGCCGCGCGGTGATCCGCTCGGGACACTGCTCCGTGCACAGCGCATGCAGCTGCAGGGACAGGTCCGGCACCGCCAGCCCGGGGGCCACCGTGACCTCGTTCTCCCGGAACCCCAGCCCGACCTGCCAGGGCATGTCCGGGGAGGCGGGAACCGAGAGGTCGTCTGCGATGTGGGTGGGCATGAAGGCGTGCTGGTTCCAGACGCGCCGGGTCGGCACCCAGGAGCGACCCGAGTCGGTGAGGACCGTGATGCCGTTCCAGCCTTCGCTCGACAGGTTGTTGGAGCCCACCACGATCCGGGGTGCGCCCTCGGGCTCCAGCTGCACCACCAGCGGGTACTCCAGGTGGGTGCCCGAGGCGTGCCCCGAGCCCTGGTGGATCGTGTCCCCGGTGAGTCCGTCCCAGATCCAAACGTCGAACTCGTCGGCGTACACGATCTCCGACGCGCCGTCCCCGTCGAAGTCGAACGAGGACGACCCGGTGATCGACGACGACTCGTCCTGGGTGGGGTTGGACCACAGGATGTCCAGGTTCCCGTCCAGCAGCGTGTAGTACGACAGGTTCGCCACGCCGATCTCCGGCGCCCCATCGCCATCGAAGTCGGCCACGGTGGGCGGGCCCCCCGAGCCGGAGCCGGGCAACGTCACGGGGCCGTGGATGACGGTCCCGTCGTCGTCCTGGATCCGCACCTGGTTGGAGAACACGACCACGATCTCGCCCGCCGGGTCCGCGTCGAAGTTGCCCACCGCGGGGAAGCCGTCGGGCTCGCCGTTGGCCCAGATCGAGGTGCCGTCGGGTCGGTACAAGGCGTTGCCGACGACGACCTCCTGCACTCCATCCAGGTCGATGTCGGCGGCGAACGACGTGGGGAACTCCGTGCGGGAGGCGTTGCTGCCGATGCCCGCGGTCCCCGAGTACATCAGGTTGCCCGCCACGTCGTAGATCTGGTTGCCGTAGATCAGGTCCAGGACCCCGTCGCCCTCCAGGTCGGCCACGAACACGCCGCCCCGCTCCGACGGAACCTCGGCCGTGGACTTCCACAGGGGCGCGCCGAAGCGGTCGAAGGCCATCAGGTGGAAGTCTTCGGAGACCGCGATGATCTCCGGCCATGCGTCTCCGCTGATGTCGGCGGCGGCCAGGGCCGAGTCGGGCTGGGTCTGCCAGGCCGGGTCCTCCACGGACCAGAGCAGGGCGCTGCCGTCGCCCCGCAGGGCCCGAAGGACTCCGTTGTTGCTGTAGTCCGTGCCGGAGAACGTGTTGAACAGGATGGCCCGCTGGTCGCCGTCGGACGGGACGCCGTCGCCGTCGTCGTCGGTCAGGGGAACGACGATGGGCGTCATCATCACCTCGCGGAAGCTGGGCGAAGTGTCGAAGTCGCTGAACTGCCAGTCGATCTGGAGGTCGGGGGTGGTCTCGATGGGGGACTCGATGGTGCAGCCCTCGTCGATGGGCACCGTGTCCACGCCCGGGACATCGTCGCACTCGCTGGGCACGTCGTCGTCGTCGTCGTCGTCGTCGTCGGTCGGGGAGGAGTCATCGTCGTCCGCCGGGAACGAGGCGTCGTCATCGTCTCCCGCGGACCAGCGCGCCGAGCAGCCCGCCGGGAGCAGGCCGCAGAGGGGGGCGATCAGAAGGAGGTTCAGCCAGCGCATCGCTGCATACCACCAGAGCGAGGGCCTGGGGGGAAGCTCTCCGAGGGCCCGGCGGCTGAGCTGAACGCGCCCCAGCACCGCGCAGTCACCCTCGAGCGTCTCGCAGGCGCCGGCTCAGTCGCCGTACTCGTCGCGTCGCCGCAGCCAGCCCATGTACTGGTCGTCCCCGTCGTAGTTGCGGCCTCGAGGGACCAGGTCCAGGTAGTTGTACGTGTTGATGAGCAGGTCCAGCCCCCGGGAGTAGGTGGAGTAGGTGTGCAGGATGCGGTCGCCGTCTCGAAGGAAGACGGAGAGTCCTGGGGCCTCGCCCCAGCCGGTCCCCGTGCCGTAGTTGTATGGGGCTGCTGCCTCGATCTGCTGAGGGGTGAACGAGACGCCGAAGTCGTAGTTGAAGGATCCGCCAAGAGAAGAGACCCAGCGATGGCTCCAGCCCATGCGGGCGGCGTACGCGTCCAGCTTGTCCAGCGGCGCGCGGGAGACGGCCACGAGCGTGACGTCGCGGTGCGCCAGGTGCACGAGGGCGTTCTGGAAGTGGTCGGTGACGAACGAGCAGCTCTTGCAGCCGGCGTCCCACTCCGGGTCGAACATGAAGTGGTAGACGATCAACTGGCTGCGTCCGTCGAAGAGGTCCGCCAGCGAGACCGCACCATCCGCTCCGTCGAACGTGTAGTTCGGAACCTCGACGGATGGCAGCTCGCGCCGCTGGGCGCTCAGCGCGTCCCGGGCTCGACTGAACTCCTTCTCGGCGTTGAGGAGCTCAATGCGGGCCTTCAGCCACTCATCTCTCGATACGACGCGTTGGTTCATTGGACCTCCGGTGACAGTGTCGCGAGGTCACGGTCTGCACGCAAAGGCTCCCAGGACATGGCTTCAGCCCTCGGAACTGACGGGCTCCGGGGCAGGCCAGCGTTTACGCGGGTTTGCTGGAGGCGAGATCCGCCCCGCTCGGCCCCGCTCGGCTGATCGTGCGCACAACGCGTGCAACTTCGGGGACCCACCGGCGTTCAGCTTCGCGGCTCAGGTGCGACCTCCGATGATCGAGCCGTCGGGACGACGCCCGGCGGCGCGGCGCGATTCCTGCTTGGACGGCCCTCATGCACATCCCTCGCTCCTTCGCCGCCGCCGCCCTCCTGCTGATCATCGGCTGCTCCGACACCGGCTTGCGCGTGGTCCCCGGGCCGTCCGCCGACAACCCCTCCCCCGCGACCGGCGGTCCCTCGCCCTGGGACGACCTGGGCGAACTCGAGCTGCCCGACCAGCACTTCGTCGTCGCCTGGAGCACTCCCGAGGAGTCCCGCGTGACGCCGTCACGCATCGATCTGGTGGACGTCCTGGGGAGCGTCGTCGCCAACTACGAGCACCCCGGCTGGACCGCCGAGAACGGCACCTACTTCCTGGAGGACTTCGACTGGACGGCGCTGCATCCCGCCGCCTTCCAGACCGTCCTCGTGGAGCAGTATCGGAGCTTCGTCGAAGGGGACGTGGGCGGGGACGAGGACCACACCCGCATCATCTGGAACCTGGATCTGGTCTCCGCGGAGTGGAGGCTGGACCTGCTCATCGAGTCCGACGAGACCCTCTTCCTGCCCGGGCCCCAGCAGACCATCGAGCCCCCGCTGCCCACCCACCAGCTGCACATCGTCGCCGACCCGACGGACCGCGACGTCGTCTGGTTGGTTTACGAGGGCTATCTGGCCGATGGCCAGCCCTGGGCGCTGCGTCGCCTGGACGTCACGGGCGCGGTGGCCCCTGTGACCTGGACCGACGAGGAACTCTACGCCCAAGGCCTGGCGCCGGAGGACCGCTTCCGCACCATCGTGACGTCCGCGGGCGCGACCCTGGACGGCGAGCCGGTCGTGACCCTCGGAGGGTGGACCACCCCGTTGGATCTGCCTGAGGACGAGCCCCACATCTGGCAGGTCCACGCCTTCGGGCCCCAGGGACAGATCGACTGGAACATCACCATCCCGGTCCCGGATGGCGCAGCGGTGCCGCGGCGGATGGAGTCGGTCGGCGGCGAGCTCGAGGAGTTCACGGCCCTGTTGCAGGGCCAGACCGGCGACTACGGATGCTGGGCCCCGGGCTTCACGCTCGTGGACGAAGACCAGTGGTGGGACGTCGAGGTGGGTGACTCGTCCCCGTGCCCGCGTCCGGGGCCGCTCCTCGATCCGTCCAACCACACGTTCGTGTGGATCGGGTCGGGGCCCGGGCCGGAAGGGTCGGCGGGTGCACCCGAGGAGATCAACGTCTCCCACCGGGGCGCCGAGGTCTGGAGCATCGACACGTTCCGTCTGGGCCTCAGCGAGACCGCCTTCCGGGTGCACAGCCTGCTCCGCGCGGACTGATGGTGGGCGAGCGACTCGGCCGACCCTCGGTCGGAGTCCGCCGGGGGAGGGGAGTCGAGCGTCTACGAGAGGTTGCGTGAGGGGGGATCGGCCCCGCTCGGCCCGAATCGGCCGGATGCGCGCGCAACGCGCACAACCCCGGCGTCGCGCCCCGTCGCAGCTCGGTACAGTGGTACCGATGACGCTCAAGGACCAGCTGATCGAGTTCCTGGGCCGCCACGAGCGGGCGCTGCGGGATCTGGGCGTCGCGGAGCTCCTGCTCTTCGGGTCGGTGGTTCGCGGTGAGGAGCGGCCCGACAGCGACATCGACGTGCTGGTCCAGTTCGATGCGCCGCCGTCCTTCGATGCCTACATGGACCTGAAGTTCCTGCTGGAGGACGGAGTCGGTCGGTCGGTCGACCTCGTTACGATCGACGGGCTTCGGGACGAGATCCGAGCCGAGGTGATGGGCGAGGCCCTTCGTGTCGCGTAGGACGAACCTGTTCCTCGAAGACATGGGTGCAGCGTGCCGGCGGGTCCTGGCATACCGGGACGAGGTGGACTGGGACGACCCCAGTGAGACGCCGATGGCGTTGGATGCGCTCCTGCACAACCTGCTCGTGCTTGGAGAGGCTGCGAAGCAAGTGCCCGCCGACGTGAGCGACCAGGCCCCGGAGATCGAGTGGCGGAAGATCGCCGGACTGCGCGATGTGCTGGCTCACGGTTACTTCCGCATCGACCTGTCGATCATTCGCGACGTGGCGTATCGCAAGCTCGATGTCGTCGCCGCAGCGGTGGAGCGACTGCTCGCCGAACTCTGATCGTGCCGGCGCGCCAGGCACTTCGCCTGAGGCTGCCCCTCCTGCCGGCTCGGTGCCCGGCGGCGTCGCCCCAGATCTCGCCCAGGCGCTGGTCCCGCCCGCACCCCTTGCGGTAGCGGAGGTAGTGCTCGGCGTTCTTGATGTGGAAGTCCCGGTGGGACTCAGCCAGGGGAGGGGCGTCGAGCGTTTGCAGGGGTTTGCGGGAGGCGAGAGCGGCCCCGCTCGGCCCGAATGGGCCGTTTGCGCGCACAACGCGCACAACGTCGGGAACCCACCGGCGTTGACCTGGAAGCAGGTGGTTCGAGGCCGGCGTGGCTTCCCGAGAGGATCCCGAGCCCCAGGTCAGCGCATCCCTCCGCTGAGTGCCTCTTCCAGGCTCACTGACCAGCCGCCCGCCGCAGACAGGAGCTGCTCGGGGGGCAGGTGCAGGGTGTCCAGGTACCAGCGCTTGATCATCCCGTCCCAGCTGACAGAGACGAGCTCTCGGTCGGAGCGGAACGCGAGATCGGACACCTGCTCACGATGCGCTTGCAGCTCGGCGAGGAGCTGGCCCGTAGCCCGGTCCCAGATCCGGACGGAGCCCCCGAGGTCCCCGATCGCGACCAGAGCCCCGTCAGGCGAAAGGGCCACTGAGGTCCCTCGAAGTCCGGCGGGCAGCAGCTCGATCTCGAGGTTCCCGTCGGCTCCGACGACAAACCCCGCGGACTCCAGGGTCTCGGTGGCCACCGTGGCTGCGACCGAGCCGTCGTTGGCGACGGCCAGATACCCCGGTGCAAGTTGGGGGAGCCGAGTCGGGACCCAGGCCCCGTCCCGCCACTCCGCAGTGAGGAGTCCGCTCTCGTCAGCCAGGGCGATGCGCTCGCCGGATGGCGCCGCGGCGAGATCATGAAAGCGGCCAGGCCAGCCGAGCGAGCGTTCCTGCCCAGTGGAGACATCCACGATGCCTGGCCCGCTAAGGCCCCAGCTGGCTTGCATCAGGTCCCCGCCTGCCAGGCCGACGAGCCGTCGCGTGGGACCGGCCGCTCCCAGAGAGCTGCGGGCTCGGTGAGGTGAGTCGAACCACGCGATCGGATGAGGGCCCGCCACGCCTGCACCGAATCCACGCCCGTCGGGGCTGAACGCGATGTCCTTCACGACCGACCCGGCCCATACCTCGACCATGTCGACAGCGCCGGTCGAGATCTCCCAGACAGCCGCTCGGCCGTCACCGCAGCCTGCGACCGCGATGTCGCCCGACGGGCTGAGGCCGAGGCTCGCCAGGCCTACTTCAGCCGAGACCGCCCGCGGGGCTGGGTGTGCCGGGAATCGCCAGACCTCCCGGCGGTCGCCGAACGCGACCAGGTCTCCGATCGAGTCGAAACCCACGAGCCGAGCGGTCGTTGGAAGAAGCACCACCGAGGTGTCCCCGGGTCGCCAGAGCTGCACCGCCCCCGTTTCGCTCCGTGCGGCGACCCAGCCGGAGACCGTCGATCCCGCGAGGGCCTGGATCGAGGGGGAGACGACATGGACGCTCGAGCGGACCTCGAGAGTCCGGCGATCGACGAGGGCCAGAGCGCCGTGGTGCGTTCCCACCAAGAGCCCGTCGGAACCCAAGGGGGCCAGCACGCCCGGCGCGCGGATGGAGGGATCGAGGCGTTGATGCTCGAAGTGCCACCCGCCCCTTGTCTGCCTGGCCGTCGCCACGGTGTTGTTCGTGCACAGCAGAAGGAGCTGGTCGGGCAGCCAGAGAGGGGATCGCCCCCTGGTATTGGGGGGGCACGGTTCGAGGGTCGACCAGGACAGGTCGCCGAGCTCGAGCATGAACCAAAACAATCCATGCCCGACCAGGACCCGGCCACCGGCCGGATCCGAGGCCACCCAGAGGGGGAAGAAGTCCTCCGGGAAGTCGACTCGCCTGGGCATTCCTGGCGGGTCGATGGGCTGCTCCAGCCATGTGCCCGCGCGGGTCCATGTCAGGAGCCTCCCGTCCGGGAGGACCGAGGAGAACTCGGCTGGCTCGTCGGGGACGTGCCCGGGCAGCTCGGCCGATCGGACCAGCTGGCCTCCGGGCCCGAGGACCTTCACGGTTCCGCTCTTCTGACAGGTGTAGTCGTCGTTCAGGCCCACCCCGAACCGTTCGCAGTCCAGTACGGGGCCCGACCCCAGCCTCTCGGGTCTCCAGCCTTCGTCGACCGCGACCAGGACGCCACGGGCGAGTGGAGACTCTCCGCCGACCAGGGCGGCGACTGCGAGGGCTTCGGCGCGGATTCGGTCTCCAGCCGCCGCCGCGGAGCGAGCGTGACTCACGAGGGCCTGGCCCAGGTGGGTCGTCGCGGACTGCTGCGCGGCCAGGGCGGCGATCTCGGCCCGCTGGGCGCGGGCACCCTCGCGCGAGTTTCGAATCCACCCGCTGGACCCGACGATCGCCAACGCGAGCAGGGCGATCCCACCCACGACCAGCGGGGCTCGCCACGCGCGCACAAGATCAGTGGCCACCTCGCGCATCGAGTAGCTGTGGGCCAGCACCCGCCGCCCATCGAGGTAGCGCTCCAGGTCGATAGCGAGAGCTGCGGCGTCGGGGTAGCGCTCATCAGGTTCGGCCGCCAACGCCCGGAGAGCGATGGCGGCGAGGGCTGGCGGTGCGCCGACGGGGGGCAGTACGGCTCCGCCCCGGGCTCTCCGAGCTGCGAGGGTGCGCTCCGCGTCCATGCCATCGAAGGGCCACCTTCCTGTGGCGACGGCGTAGAGGATCGCGCCGAGGGACCAGACGTCCGAGCGCCTGTCGGCTGGCTCGCCTCGCACCTGCTCGGGGCTCATGTAGGCCGGGGTGCCGGTCGGTCCGTTTTCCGCCAGGATCGGGTCATCGATGAAACATGCGAGTCCCCAGTCGATGACCTGGGTCTCGCCGAACGCCCCGACCAGGATGTTCTCGGGCTTCAGATCCCGATGAATGACACCCCGAGCGTGCGCGAACGCGACAGCCTGGCATGCCGCGAGGACGCTGCGCAGGAGCCCAGGGCGCTCGTCGAGCGTCTTCTCTCCGAGGACGTCCGCGAGGGTCCTGCCCCGGATGAGCCGCATGGAGTACCAGGGCGAGCCGTCCGGATGCGTGCCCGCGTCGTACACCGCGACGATGCCGGGGTGTTCGAGCTGCGCCGTAATCCGGGCCTCTCGAGCGAGGCGCTCCCCTGCGCCCGCAGGTGCCCCGGGGACCAGATCCTTCCGGGCGACCTCGCGCCTCAGGACCCGGTCTCGAGCCGCAGAGACCCTGCCCATGCCGCCGACGCCGATCAGGGTCGCCGTCTCGTACCTCGGACCGTCGTGATGGAACGAGGCTGCCGACGGAGGCACCGTCACTCCAGCCTCGCCCCAAACGCCCGCGACGCTCCCGCCGAGGGGCGGCGCATGCTGGACTCCATCGGTCCACGCGTCGTGGACCTCCTCCTCGGCGGGCACAGCGGGGCCGTCGGGGTCGTCCTCCGCGCTCATACGTCGTCGAGGACGCTGTCGCTGTCCTCCAGCACCAGCTCCAGAAAACCGAGCCGATCGGCGCGCACCAGGCCGCGGGGAAGGCCTGCGTCCTGGAGCTTCTTCCGTAGCCGGAACAGGGCCGGATCCCAACGCGGGCGCAGCAGGACCAGGTCGGTGGTGTCGGGCCAGATCCCCTCGGCGAGGACCCGCCAGGACACGGGGCCGTCACACGCGATCAGCTCGGACAGGATGCGCGCGCCGATTCCACCCAACGAGACGGTCTCACGTCCTTCGCGCTTGATCAGGACCGAGTCGAATCGGGCCTCGATTCTCAGCGGAGGCCGGAGCCCGCCCTCCCTCGTCTCTCCGCTCGCCCCGTTCGATACGCACACCTCGATGGCTGAGAACCGCACGCCGCCCGCGACGAAGGTGTCGCCGACGTGCAGGGGGACGGCTGGCTCGGAGCCCACCCGCAAGCACCAGAACTCGCCGACCGTCCACAGATGTGCGGCGGCTCCAGCGACGTAGCGCCCCACGAGCCGGGGCTGCGGCGCGACGTCCAAGGAGCACACCCCAGAGAGGACGGTTCTCGGAAGGCCCTCGCCTTCGATCGCGAGGACCTTCTCCGGGATCACCACCCGCCGGACCTGCACGCTGAGCCCCGGCGCGAAGTCGATGATCTGGCCTACCTCGAGCACGACCTGCTCGAGGACATGGCCATCGACCGCGAATCGACCGCGCAGGGCCAGCAGCTTGAGCTCGGAGCCCCGGAGACTCACCAGAGCGTGGGCTTCGGAGATGCGAGCGTCCGGCAGGTGAAGCGCCGCTGAGCTCACCCGACCCACGATGTCGCTCGGAGCCAGTCGAACTGTTGCTCCATCTGGCACCCGGAGTTCCACGAAGGCTCTCATCGGCTCACTCTGGCACACGGTCGGTCCCAGCTCGGCTGGAGAGCGGCCGTTTCGCGCGAACGCAAGGTCGGCGTCAGGTCACGAGCATCGCTGACAGAAGTAGCTTCTCCGGCGATATGGGCGTGGCACGAGAGGGTGGGAGACCGTCGTCCGTCCGGCTCGACAACCGATTCACCTCGAGTCCCTCGGAGACCCCACATGTCCCTACGTCTGCTCCTCCTCCTCCTCTCGATGTCGCTGCTCACCTTCGGCTGCCCCTCGGCCGACGACGACGACTCTGCAGGGGACGACGATGACGTGACCGACGCCGCCAACGACGATGACGCTGCGGACGACGACGACACTGCGGACGACGACGACACTGCGGACGACGACGACACCGGGGACGACGACGACACCGGGGACGACGACGACACCACCGCTCCCCCCTGCAGCGACCCGGGCTTCAGCGCGAGCTACCTCGGTGGTTTCAGCGGCACCTCCCTCGCAGAGTCGGTCGTCACCCTGCCGGAGCTGGCGTTCGGCCTGAACGACTACAGCTTCGAGTTCTGGGTCCGTACCCAGTCGATCTGTGAGGGCTTCGAGCGGCGCCTGGTGTCGTTCAGCGACGGCTTCCCAGATGCGTACTGGACGGTCGACATGGACTCCACGGGGGCTGTCCAGTTGGAGCAGGCGGGCGCCGGAGGTGTTGGCGGTTCTTCGTGGAGCACGGGAGCGCCGACGGTGATGACGTGGACCCACGTGGCCATCGTCGTGAATCGCGCCGCCAACGAGGTCACCTACTACCTGAATGGGGTCCAGGATTCGGTCTTCGCGCTGCCCACCGACTTCATCGGAGTAGCCCAGACAGCGACCGGGCGCCTGGGTCTGGGACACGAGAGCCTGTGCTTCTACGGAGCGATCGACGAGCTGCGCATCTGGAATGCAGCTCGGTCAGCCAGCCAGATCGCCGACAACATGTGCCAGACCGTGACGTTCGCGCCGTTCTTGATGCTGAGCTTCCCCTTTGACGGCAACGAGCACGACCAGGGGCCCAACGCCCGGCAGATGAGCCTCAGCGGAGCCGCGCAGCTCTTTCCCCACACTGCTCGATGACCTCTCGAGGAGGCGGTGGAGACGTCCGCCCGCCCCTGAACCGAGCCGGAGAAGCCTGGAGCGGGACGCACGATCGGGGTCAGGTGTGGTGAGGGAGCGGCTTCCATAGCCTGTTGCGATACCCGAAAGGACCCTCCATGCGCTCCGAGACTCTCCTGTTCGCTCTTGCCTCGCTTCTCCTCGCCGGCTGCCCGCCCGCTGCCGGCGGCACCGATGACGATGACGCGGCGAACGACGACGATGTGGCGAACGACGACGATGTGGCAAACGACGACGACTCTGCGAATGACGACGACGACTCTGGGGACGACGACGACACGGCGGACGATGACGACACGGGGGACGACGACGACACGGGGGACGACGAGTTCGACACCTACGGTCCGGGACAGGGGTCGTTCGAGGACATCTCCAGCACCCTCGTCGTCGATGACTGCGGGTTCGGACAGCCGTTCACGATCGACCCTGGGACGGGGTTTCGAATCCAGTTCACGAACGCGTTCGAGGACGACTTCCGCGCCACCCTCCTCGGCTCGTCCTGGCAGCTGCTGCCCAGCTGCGACTACTCATTGGACGGAGCGTTCGTCTGCCAGCCCGGAGTCGATTCCAGCGATCTCAGTCAATTCTCGATGGACGCGGTAGTCACCAGTACCGTCGCCGTCACGGGCACCTTCGTGGCGCGGACCGTCGACGTGAGCGGGGTCCCCCACGACTTCTCGATGCTGTGGGCCGCGGACCTCTCCGTCGACCTTCAGATGACGTGCGTGGGGCCGAGCTGCTCCGACGCGGCGGCGGCGGCCGGGATCGCCGGCTTCCCCTGCCAGTCCTTGAAGACCTCCGAGACCATCAACCTGGCCGATCCATCGATCCCGTAGGCGATGCGCGGATCTTGCGCGACAGCCGGCATGCCGCCCTCAGTGCCCCGCCACCTCGCCCCAGATGTCCTTCAGCCTTGCGTCCCGCCCACAGCCGCGGCGGTAGCGGAGGTAGTGCTCGGCGTTCTTGATGTGGAAGTCCTGGTGGTATTCAGCCAGGGGAGGGGTGTCGAGCGTTTGCAGGGGTTTGCGAGCTCGGCGATCGGCCCCGCTCGGCCCAGATCGGCCGATCGTGCGCACAACGCGCACAACTTCGAGGACGGGTCACTTCCGCGCATCCGGAGGAGTTCACCCGGGATCGCCGGCGAGGCTTGCAACGAACTCCCGGATCTCCGCGCAAGCATCGTTCAGCGAGATGCGGCTTCCCCAGAACAGGGGCTTGATGGCTTCCCACGCCTCGTTGATCTCTATCCAGCGCTCCGAGTCGGTGGGCAGCAGCGATGGATGATCCGGGGCGGGCATCCGCTTCTTGTCGTCCGTGGCGAGCTCCGCGACCAGGCCATCGAGCCCTCCTTCGAGCTCGGGTAGCCGATCTCGACTCCGCAGGATGCGCGCGGCGTCCTCATAGTGGCGAGCGAAGTCTGGGGCTTCCTTGCCCTTGTCGAAGCGAACAGCGATCGCGTCGATCTTCTCGAGGCAGGTCACCCACGGATGGATGCACCGGACCGACCGTGGACGGTTGTCGATGTAGTCGTCGATCTGCTCGATCTGCTCCAGGTGGTCGTGGACCCAGGACGAGAGGTCCGCCGCCACGTACGGGTTGACCCGGGCCCGGCCGACCTCCAGGAGGACGAACGGTCGCATCGGCTTGGGCAGTTGGTCGGCGTGGAGGGCCGGGTACTCGACGATGAAGCTCGCGGCGAGGACCCTGGCGTCGGAGCCCAGCGAGTCACGCTTGACTTCGCATGCGTCGACCTCGAGTTCGCTCGCGATCCGATCGAACCAGCGGTCACGTTCGGCTACGGCCGCAGCCTTGCTGTTCTTCCAGCTCAGGGCGGGCGCTTGCAGTCCCGAGATCCCCGCGTCCAGGCGCACGTCGATGTCCTCGGAGAATCGCTCGATGAGTCCGAAGCCCTTGGAGAGCGACGTGCCGCCCTTGAACCAGACCTCGAACCCTTGGTGGTGCAGTGCCCAGAGGGTGTGCGTGACCCAGTAGTCCTTCTCCACCAACGCGACGGGGCGGTCCACGGCTTCAGCCACGATCCTCAGGAGCCCGAACCACTCGGGGTCGGCATGCACGAAGTTCATCGATCCCCACTCGGGGTGACCCGACGTACGAGCTTCTGCTCGGCCCTCCGCCCAAACCGGCCGGCCATCTCGGCGAGTCTCGAGGCGGAGAACCGTCCCTCTTCGAGACTTGCGCGAAGGCGGGGCTCGAGCTTCTCCCGCGTGAGTCCGACGCTCTCGGCGTTGCGAAGCAGATCGACCACATACCACTCGGCGGTGGGCTCAGAGGGGAACGACACGCGACGAAGCTCGAACGTGCGCCGCCCGATCCGTACGGTGCCCGTCCGCATGGTGTTGTAGACGAGCGGCCGGGCGAACAGCTGGGTGCTGCCGAGCCCCAGCGCGTTCCACCGTGGCGGGCCGGTCAGGAGCCAGGGTGACCCGTCGAAGAAGGCGTCCAGCAGGGCTTCGTCCGACGGAGGGACCACACCGAAGTGGCTCTGTTCGGGGGCGTAGTACAGCCCCTGCGAGAGCTTCTCCAGTCGACCCTCAGACTCGAGACGGCCGGCCAGCCGGGTCGGATTGGCTCCCCACCGGGCCAGGTGAGAGGTCCGGTAGACCTTGCCGGCGTCGAGCTGAACCTCTTGTCGAGCGGGCATTGTATGAAATCTCCGTAAACTAGATACATCTTAGCTGCGGGAGGGTTGGACGGCAAGGCGCCAGCTTCTGCAGGAGCAGGCGGAGCGCCTGATGTCCAGGACGCCGTGGGGCGGTCCAGGGTGTCGGCGATGGCCATCCCCGCGTCATGAGTCACGCTGGTCGTGCGCACAACGCGCACAACTTCGGGAGGCCGGTTGTCAGCTCACCGTGCATGGAGAGCGTCGAAGACGACCTGCTCGACGGGGTCATCGTGGCTGTCGCGCAGGCGACGGTGGCCGACTTCTCACCGCCCGGCGGCGTCGCCCCAGATGTCCTTCAGCCTCGCGTCCCGCCCGCAGCCGAGCCGGTACCGCAGGTAGTGCGCCGGCTGCTTGAGGTGGAAGTCCTGGTGGTACTCCTCGGCCCTCCAGAACGTGGCGGCCGGTTCGATCTTCGCCTCGACCTTCTTGCCCAGCTGCTCGCCCACCTTCGTCGCCGAGGTCTGGGCCGCCGCCTTCTGGGCCGCATCGAGGGGGAACACCGCCGGCCGGTACTGGTCGCCCCGGTCGCAGAACTGCCCGCCCCCGTCCAGGGGGTCGATGTTGTGCCAGAACATGCTCAGCACGTCGTCGTAGCTCAACACCTTCGGGTCGTAGACCACCCGCACCACCTCGGCGTGCCCCGTGCCGCCGTGCCCGACCTCCTTGTAGGCCGGGTGCGTGCTCGCGCCCCCCGCGTAGCCAGACACGGCCTCGATGATCCCGGGCTTGTCGTCGAACGCCGACTCCAGGCACCAGAAACATCCGCCCGCCAACAGCGCGACCTCGTGCTCGCCCTGGGTGGCCGAGGCCTCGATGCCCGTCGGACCGGTCACCCCCTCGGGCGGGGACGTACGCGGCGGTCCGGCGGTGGCGCCGCAGGCGAGGGCTCCAAAGGCAAACAGGGCGGGAACAACGGCGAACAGGGTGCGAACGGACATGGCGCCTCCATCACGAGTGTGACTGGAGGTACCGCCGGCCGCCCGTGCCGGTTACACCCGCGCCCGACAAATCAGACGCTCTCGAGCTCCGGGACCAGCTCCGCGAGCCGCTCGTGAGCCTCGTTGAGCTTGTCGATCGTCCGGGCCACCTGGGCCTCGGCCCGACGCAGCGCGGTGATGTCCCGGATGTACACGCCGACCATCGGTTCCTCGAACGACAGGGGGGACAACATGATGTCCACGTCGATGAGGCTTCCGTCCTTGTGCCGGGCGTGCAGCTCCCGGCGCCGGTCCATCGCCCGGGCCGTCGGCTCCTTCGCGTACCCCGCCATCTGACCCGGGTGGACGCCTCGCGCTCCCTCGGGCAGCAGGACCTCCACGTTCTGACCGAGCAGATCTTCGGGGTCGTACCCGAGCAGCGAGGTCGCTGAGGGGTTCGCGTAGCGGATCGTGCCGGTGGCGGTCACGAGCAGCACGGCGTCGGGACAGCCGCCAACGAGGGCGTGGGCGAGCGCATCGGAGAGGGGAACCATCAAGCCTCCTGTGGATCGAGCGCGGACCATAGGCATGGGTGGTTGATCCAGATCATGATCGATCTCGCCCTTTGCAGCCCCTGCCGACCCGGCTACTCGACGATCTCAATGACCACCGGATCTCCGCCGGTCAGGTCGAACTCGAATTCTTCCGCGACCGCCTCGACCAGCAGCACCTCGTTGCCGCCGCTCCCGACGACGCCGCTGCTGGTGGGCTCCGGCACCGGGTCGCCGTTGCCGTCCACGATCTCGTCGTCGTGCCAGACGGTCGCCCGCATGGGCCCGGCGAGATCGGCGCGCTTCGCGCAGCCCAGGTCGGTCTCGAACCACCACTCGCCGTCAAAGCTCTTCATCGTGCTGTCGCCCGGCAGCAGGGCGTGGCTAACCAGCATCTCCGCGGCGGCGTCCGCGCACACCACCTGGCCTGGGACTCCGCAGCGCTCCATGCACATGAACGCGAGGCTCGACGTCAGGAACCGCCACTCCCCTGCGATCTCCTGCTGCAGCCCCACGAGCACGCCGCTTCCTTCGCCGGCGTTGAGGTACGTCGTGACCGCCCCGCCGTTGGTGATGGTGATGTCGAAGGGCGGTGGCTCGACGCAGGCGGACAGGCCGACACAGGCAAGCAGGGACAGGGTCAAGGTGCGCATCACAAACTCCAGGCTCCGGTGGGCGGGGGCCATCACACCGGTGTGCGGCCACCACTGCAAGGACGGGGACGACCCGTCGGGCAGCGGGCGGCCCGGACTGCGTAGACTTCCGGCGTGCGCATCAAGATCTGCTGTCTTTGCTCCGCCTCCGAGGTCGCCACCGCGCTGGCCGGAGGCGCGGATCTGCTGGGCTTCGTGGCCCCTCCGCTCGGCGGGATGGGGGTCATCGCCGAGCCCCTCATCGCCGAGCTGATCCGGCTCGTTCCGCCCGGCGTCACGCCGATGCTGCTGACCGGCCACACGGATCTGCGGGCGATCATCGAGCAGGTCGCGCGCTGCCGCCCGGGCGCGATCCAGCTCGTGAAGGCCACGACCCCCACCCTGCGTGGGGCCCTGCGAAAGCGCTTTCCCTGCCTGCGGATCCTGCAGGTCGTGCACGTGCTCGGACCGGACGCTCTCGCGGAGGCGCTGCGGGCCGAAGAGGGGAGCGACGGGGTGCTGCTCGACAGCGCCAACCCCGCCGCAGGCCAGCTCGGTGCCACGGGAGCGACCCACGACTGGTCCATCAGCGCGAAGATCGTGCAGGCCCTGCGCACCCCGGTGTACCTCGCCGGAGGGCTCAGCCCCGCCAACATCGCCGAGGCCATCGCCACCGTGCGCCCCGCGGGCGTCGATCTGTGCACCGGCGTCCGGCGGGACGGCAGACTCGATCCCGCGCGGGTCGCGGCCTTCGTGGCCGCTGCGCGGGCCGCCGGCAGCGCCCTGTGAAGCTCGGGGCCCTCGTCAGCTGCTCCGCCGAGGTGGGCAGCACCCGGTCCCGCAACAAGAAGAGCGCTCACCTCGCCGCGCTGCTGGATGCGGCCCCTGCCGACCTGATCGGCACCGTCGTGGCCTGGCTGTCCGGGGAGCTGCGCCAGGGCAGGAGCGGGCTGGGCTACTCCACGGTCTTCAAGGCCCTGAACAGCACGGCCCCGGCGGGCTCCTCGAGCCTCACCGTGAGCGAGCTCGACACGGCCCTGACGCAGATCGCGGCCCTGTCCGGGAAGGGCAGCAACACCGAGCGGGCGGCGCGACTGAGCGGCTTGCTGCAGGCCTGCACCCACGACGAGCAGCGCTTCCTCGCGGGGCTCATCACGGGCGAGCTGCGGCAGGGGGCGCTGGCCGGCGTCATGGCCGAGGCGATCGCCCAGGCCACGGGCACCTCGGCGGATGCGGTGCGGCGGGCGGCGATGCTGTCCGGGGACCTGCCGCTGGCCGCCGTGGTCGCGCGCACCCAGGGGGACGCGGGCCTCGACGCCTTCCGGGTCGAGCTGTTTCGTCCCCTGCAGCCCATGCTCGCGCAGACCGCGGAGTCCGTGGAGGGCGCCCTGGAGACCCTGGGGGGCGTCGCGTCCCTCGAATAGAAGCTCGACGGGGCCCGCATCCAGCTGCACAAGGACGGCGACCAGGTGCGCGTGTACACCCGGGGCCTGCACGAGGTGACGCTGGCCGTGCCCGAGGTGGTCCAGCTCGCCCGCGCCCTGCCCGCCGACCGGCTGATCCTCGACGGGGAGGTCATCGCGTTTCGCCCCGACGGGCGTCCCCACACGTTCCAGACGACCATGCGCCGCTTCGGGCGGAAGCTGGAGGGGCGCGTGGCTGCCCTGGAGCAGCTGGTCCCCGAGGCCAACACGGTCCCCCGGCTGCTGACCCGGGACGCGTCCGCGGCCGCTGCG
>CALAGR010000173.1 GCA_937891735.1 uncultured Pseudomonadota bacterium
GTGGTGCCGACCCCCAGGACGCGGGCCAGAGCAGCGGCTAGCTGGAGCCGATCATCGACGACTCCAGGCTCGAGGGCGAGCCCGGTGATGCGATAGCGCACGGCGCGCATGTTTAGCAGGCGGGAGGCCCCAGGGTCGAAACTCGTGCACCGTCGGCATGCTTGCGGGGGTATGGGCCTTCAGTTAGGTTGCGCGCCCGCGCGGGGACCCGTGCGCGTTTTCGTGCCCAGGTCTGGGCGAAGACGGCCCTCGATCCGCAATTCGGAGAATCAGCCCCATGACGATTCGCGTTGGCATCAATGGCTTTGGTCGGATCGGCAAGTGCGTCCTGCGCGTGCTCATCGACTCCGAGGGCTTCGAGCCCGTGATCATCAACGACCTGGCGCCCACCCGCCAGCTCGCGCCCCTCCTCAAGTACGACTCGGTGCACGGCACGATGCCGTGGGACGTGCAGGCGGGCGACGACTGGATCAGCGTCGATGGCAAGCGCATCGCCAGCACGTCGATCCGGAACCCCGAGGACGTGCCCTGGGGCGCTGAGGGCTGCGACGTGGTCCTGGAGTGCACGGGCATCTTCCGCGACCGCGCCGGCGCAGGCCGGATCCTCGCGGGCGGAGCGCCGCGGGTGATCATCTCGGCCCCCGCGAAGAACCCCGACCTGACGGTCGTCGTGGGCGTCAACCACGAGGACTACGACGCCTCGAAGCACCGCATCATCAGCAACGCGTCGTGCACGACGAACTGCCTCGCCCCGGTGGCCAAGGTGCTGCTGGACCAGTTCGGGATCGTCAAGGGTCAGATGACCACGATCCACTCGTACACCAACGATCAGAACATCCTCGACCGGTACCACTCCGACCTGCGCCGGGCCCGCGCCGCGGCCATGAACATGGTGCCGACGTCCACCGGCGCGGCCGCGGCAGTGGCCCTCGTGCTGCCGGAGCTGGCGGGCAAGCTGCACGGCATGGCCGTGCGCGTCCCGACGCCGAACGTGTCCATCGTGGACCTGACCGTCGAAGTGGGACGGAACGTCACCGCCGAGGAGGTGAACGCCGCCCTCTCGGCCGCCGCCGACGGCAGCCTCGCCGGCATCCTGAAGGTCAGTGACGAGCCCCTCGTCAGCACCGACTACATCGGCAGCCCCTACAGCTCCATCGTGGACGGCCTGTCCACGGACGTCGTGGGCGGCAACCTCGTGAAGATCCTGAGCTGGTACGACAACGAGTGGGGCTTCTCCAACCGCATGAAGGACCTCACCCGCATCGTCGCGGGCTGAGCAACCACATGGTCATTCGCTCGGTCGATGAACTGGAGGTGGCGGGTCGCCGCGTGCTGGTGCGCGTGGACTTCAACACCCCGCTCACCGCCGACGGCGAGGTGGCCGACGACACCCGCGTGCGTGCGGCGTTGCCGACCATCCGCCACCTGATCGAGCGCGGCGCACGGACGATCCTGATGACGCACCTCGGCCGACCGAACAGCCAGAGGGATCCGCGCTACACGACCGAGGCTCCGGCCAGCAAGCTCGCCGAGCTTCTCAACGTCCCGGTCATCCACACCGACGACTGCATCGGCTGGGGCGCCCGCAAGCTCGCGATGGATCTCACGGACGGCGACGTGCTCGTGCTCGAGAACACCCGGTTCCACCCGGGCGAGAAGGGCGCGGAACGGACGTTCGCAGAGCGGCTCTCCGAGCTCGGAGAGCTGTACGTCAACGATGCGTTCGGCACCTGCCACCGGGGGGACGCCTCGGTCGCGGTGCTCCCGACGTTCTTCGGAGGCCGCCGGGCCGCCGGGTTCCTCGTGGCCCGGGAGCTCAAGATGTTGAGCGGGCTGCTCGATGGGCCGAAGCGGCCCTACATCGCGGTGCTCGGCGGCGCGAAGGTCTCCGACAAGATCGGCGTCATCGACTCCCTGCTGACCCGGGTCGATGCCCTGCTGATCGGCGGCGCGATGGCCTACACCTTCCTCGCGGCCCAGGGCACCGACGTCGGCGCCTCGCGGGTCGAGGCAGACAAGGTGTGGCTCGCCAAGAAGCTCCTGGACAAGGCAAAGAGCTTGAACGTCGACATCGTCCTGCCGCTGGATCACGTCGTCGCTCCATCCATCGAGGCCGAGTCCGAGGCGTGCAGCGTCGCGGACATCGAGCCCGGGATGATGGGTCTGGACATCGGACCGCGCACTGCCGAGCGCTACTCCGCCCGGATCATGGCGGCGCGTACGCTCTTCTGGAACGGCCCCATGGGGGTGTTCGAGCGTCCAGCGTTTGCTGCCGGCACCCGCACCGTCGCCAACGCGTTCGCCGAGTCGCCGGGCTACTCGGTGGTGGGCGGGGGCGACTCGGCCGCCGCAATGGCGCTGTTCGGCCTCGCCGGCCGGGTCAGTCACGTGTCCACGGGCGGTGGAGCCAGCCTCGAGTTCATGGAGGGCAAGGTGCTCCCCGGCCTCAAGGCCCTGGAGGAAGACTGAGATGTCCCGCCGACCGATGCTCGCAGGCAACTGGAAGATGTTCACGACGCCCGCCGAGGCCGCGGCCCTGGGGCGCGCCATGCGAACGGCGCTGATGGATCCGCCGGCGGTGGACATCGCGCTGTTCCCCCCGTTCACGTCCATCGCGGCGTTGGTGGCGGAGCTGAAGGCGACGGACATCATCGTCGGCGGGCAGGACGTGCACCCCGAGCCCGAGGGAGCCTTCACCGGCAACGTCTCGGCTCCGATGCTGGTGGCAGCAGGCTGCGGAGCGGCCCTCATCGGGCACAGCGAGCGCCGCACCTACGAGAAGGAGGCCGGTGAGTACCTGGCCCGCAAGGTTCGGGCCGCCCTCGCGGCGGGGCTGATGCCGGTCTTCTGCTGTGGCGAGACCCTCGCCGAGCGCGAGGCCAACAAGGCGCTCGAGATCGTGCGCGGACAGCTCAGCG
Source organism: uncultured Pseudomonadota bacterium (assembly GCA_937891735.1). GTDB lineage: Bacteria > Myxococcota_A > UBA796 > UBA9615 > UBA9615 > JAGSHC01. The sequence goes on from CALAGR010000173.1 coordinate 2,919, forward strand.
ACGCGCTCGCGGGCCTGACCGGGTCCGAGGCGGCGCGGGTGGTGATCGCCTATGAGCCGGTGTGGGCGATCGGCACGGGCCGGGTGGCCACGCCGGAGCAGGCCCAGGAGGTGCACGCCGCCATCCGCGCGTGGATCGGCCTGACCTGGGGCGCCGGATTGGCGCGAAGCATGAGGATTCTCTACGGTGGCTCCGTCAAGCCCGCAAATGTGCGCGGCATCATGGCCCAACCGGATATCGATGGAGCGCTGGTCGGCGGCGCGAGTCTGAACGCAGACTCATTCGCCGGCATCGTGCGCTTTCAGGACACGGAGTAGCAATGGAAGCATTCGTCACTGGCCTGCACATCGTGCTGTGCCTCTTCTTGATCCTCGTCGTGCTCCTTCAGCCAGGCAAGGGGGCTGACTTCGGCGCGATGATGGGTGGCTCGACGGGCCAGACCGGCAGCGCGGCCCAGGGCGCGACCCTCATCGGCAAGCTCACCGCCGTCGTCGCGGCGCTGTTCATGCTGACGTCGATGTCGCTGGCCTGGTTCTCGAACCGCCCGCAGAAGTCCGTCGTCACCGACGAGGCCCTACAGGAGGAACTCGAGGAGCAGAACGCCACCGAAGGCACCGAGGCTCCCGCGGGTGACGAGGAGCCCGCAGGCGACGAGGCTGCCCCCGGCGACGAGGCTGCCCCAGGCGACGAGGCTGCCCCCGGCGACGAGGCTGCCCCCGGCGACGAGGCTGCCCCAGGCGACGAGGCTGCGCCCGACGACGAGCCCGCCCCCGACGACGAGGCTGCCCCAGGCGACGAGGCTCCAAGCGGCGGCGAGGATCCCGAAGACGAGTAGCGACCGGGAGGCTCTTGTTCGCCCCGCGGGACCGTGATACGTTCCGCGGCGCTTCGACGGAGGGCGACCTCCGACGGCTCTTTGCGAGGATGGTGGAATTGGTAGACACGCTAGGTTGAGGGCCTAGTGGCCATTGCGGCCGTGGGGGTTCGAGTCCCCCTCTTCGTACCAAAGCTCGAACAGGGAAGTTGGCGTCAGCCGGCTTCCCTGTTCTCGTTCTGGTAGGTCGCAGCGGGCTGGGGGTTCGTGCACTAGACTCGGCCCCGGAGGCCCGGTGCCGGCGAACTACGACGCAGCCCATGATCGTCTCACGGAATACATGCGCAGGAAGGGGCTGAAGCTCACCCGCCAGCGCGAGACGATCCTGCGCGCGTTCCTGTCGGGTCAAAAGCACGTGGCGATCGACGGCCTCCTCGCCGAGACCAGGCGTCTGCATCCCGGCGTCGGCCACGCCACCGTCTATCGGACAATGAAGCTGTTCGTCGAGGCGGGGATCGCCCACGAGCACAACTTCACCGACGGTCCGGCGCAGTACGAGCCAGCGGAGGCCGGCAACGACGAGCACCACGACCATCTGATCTGCACGGCCTGTGACCGCATCGTCGAGTTCGAGAACGACGAGATCGAGGCCCTGCAGGACCGAGTCGCCGCAGGACACGGGTTCCGCCTGACGGACCACCGGATGCAGCTCTTCGGGGTCTGTGAGGGAATGGCCACCAGGGGGATCTGCTCGATCCGCTGAGGGTCCGGTCCGCTCAGCCTGCGATTCCTCACCCCAGAACGAACAGAGCCGAGGGTGATGTGCCCCCGGCTCGTTCGAGTCCCTCGCAGGACTCCGGCATTCAGCGGCCAGCGCTGGGTGTGCTCACGACCTACTCGGTCAGCTCCCCAGCCTCAGCGTCAGCATCCTCGTCGCCATCATCATCCGCCTCGTCCGCGTCCACCTCGACCGGCGGGGCGGCGTCAACAGCAGACGCGTCGGTGGCGGAAGCGCTCGCGGTTCCGTCGAAGTCGCCTTCGACGAGCTCGATC
>CALAGR010000174.1 GCA_937891735.1 uncultured Pseudomonadota bacterium
GGAGGGGCCGTCGGGGCCGCGAGCCGACGCCGCACCGACGCCAGGGCCGCGGCGGCAGGCAGCTCGATCTGCCACGCCGCGGGGCCTGCGCCAGCGAACTCAGAGACCTGCAGCACGTCCTCCGGCAGATCCCCGGACAGCACCAGCAGCTCCGCCATCCCCAGGCGTCGTACGTTCCGCGGACCGGGGAGCAGCGTCCGTGCAGCGGGCAGGGGCGACAGCAGCGCGCCCGCGTCGGACCGACCGACCTCGGCCGGCACGAGCGCCTCGGCCGCGAACCGATCCGCGGCGTGGGCCCAGGCCCGGATCGACTCGGGCACCCCGGCGGGCATCCACGCCAGATCTGCCGGTCGGAGGCTGCTGCCCGTCCACATCCGGTGCATGCGGGACGCGTCTCCCGAAAGGGGCCGGCCTGGCGCACCGGGACGCAGCGCGTGGGTGGGACGCGCCGCGGCCACGGGATCCGCGTCCCCCCCTCCGCGCACGCCGCCAGCGGACGCCCACAGCGACGTCGAACCCCCGATCCGCAGGTCCCGCCCCGTGAGCAGCGGGCCGGATCCGAGCGGCGACGGCAGCACCGGCGCCAGCTGCCACACCACCGGCGTACCGGCCCAGCGCAGCGCCTTCGTGGCCGGCACGGCTCGCTCCTCGGAGCGCGCCCCGGCCGACGTGCTGTCCGCGTCCAGCGTGACCGCCCGGGTCAGGAGCTCGCGGCCCAGACCATCCGTCAGGGTCAACGACCGCGAGCCCGCCGGCGCGCGCAGGGGCGCCTCCTCCTCGTCGGTCTGCACATCGAACGCCTTGGCCAGGAGCCCCGTCTCGGCCGGCGGCACGTCGGTCCAGCGCACATCGGCGCGAATCGACACGGCGCCCTGCCGCTCCCGGACCAGCGCGGTCATCCGGCCGAGGCCGTCGCGCCCGATGGCCAGCGCCCCGGGTCCGAACAGCCCGTCGAGCTCGAGCCGAACCGCCCGCCCTGCCTGGTCCCGGAGCGCCGCCGCCGAGCCCTGCCCCTCCGGCCCCGCCAGCGTCACCCTGCGCACGTCCCCGTTCAGGTCCCGCTCCACCCGCGCCGAGCGCTGCCAGGGATCGGTGAAGGTGCGGGCACGCCCCGCGTTGTCCCGCTCGATCAGCCACTGCAGCGCGTCGTCGTCGGTGCCGCCCTCGTCGTCCCGCGCGAGGGCCAGCCGCTGCAACACCCCGTCACGCCAGTCCAGGTGCCAGCGGCCCAGGCGGGTTGGCCGGCCGGAGCTCTCACGCACCAGCTCCAGCAGCGCTCCATCCCGGAGCTTGATCGAGTCCGCCCGTCCCGTGGGGCCCTGGTCCAGAGACCACCGCAGCTGCGCTTCGTGCTCGGCGCCCCACCCCACCAGCGCACCCGAGGGCCCGAAGCGCCACCGGATGGCCCCCAGCTGGGACGGCCCGCCCAGGCCCCACGAGGTCCGGGTCACCTCGCCGCCCGGCAGCTGCAGCTCGATGGGGCGACCCACCCGGTCGTGTCGCAGCGTGGCGGAGCGTCCCAGGGGGGTGCGCAGCTCCGACGGCAGACCCGCAGGCGTGCGGCGCACGACCCAGTCGCCCTCGGGGGAGCGCACGGTGGTCAAGCGCCCGAACGTGTCGCGGCGAAGCCGCCAGCCCTGCCCCTCGGGGCCGCTGACCGACGACGGCCGGCCCGCCTCGTCCAGGGTGAAGTCGGTGTGCTGACCGAGGGGATCGGCCAGCCCCTGGGGCCGACCCGTGCGATCCCGCTGGATCCCCCACCGCGCAGTGCCCCGGCGCACCGACGTGGTGTGGCCGCCGGTGTCCCGGTCGAGGTCCACGGTGCCGAGCACGGTGTCCTCGATCCGGCTGACCCGGCCCTGCGGATCCCGAACCAGCGCCGTGCGCCCGCCCCCCGGCCGCTCCCAGCTCGTGGGCCCGTCGGCCGAGACCGACACGGCCAGGGCCATGCCGTCCCGGTCCAGCCGCTGGGGTCGGCCCGCCTGGTCCCAGCTCACGCTCCACCGCTCCGCGTCCCCCTCGGACAGGGCCGCGGGCCGACCGAGGGGGTCCCGCCGCAGCGACACGGCACCCTCGGGGCCGCTCCAGCCCGACAGCAGCCCCGCGCCGTCGTAGGCCAGTCGGATGGAGGCCAGGTCGTCCTCGAACGCCTCGATTCCCACCCCCGGGCCCGACACCAGGCGAACCACCCGGCCGCTCGGTCCCTCGAACCCCGTCACGCGCCCGGCGTCGTCCCGCCGCACGCCGGCCACGGCGCCGCCCCACTCCAACGCACCCACCGGGGCGCCCTCCCGAGGCATGCCGATCCGCACCCCGTCGCGCACCCCGAGCTCGGCCAGGCCACCGAGCGAATCCCAGCGCGCCGTGACCTCGAGGCCCCCGGGGAGCTGCAGCGCCCGCAGCCGGCCGTCCTGGTCCCGCTCGACGGTGCTGCGGCGCGTTCCGGGATCGCTCCAGGACAGCAGCCGGCCCCTCTCGCTGGTCACCGGGCCGCGCTGCCCGTCCACCCGGATCCCCTGGATCGCGCCCGCCGCGTCCCGCTCCCACGCCACCTCGCGGCCTCCGCCAGCCACCGCCAGCAGGCGCCCCCCGTCGCTCCACCGGACCCGCACGTCGCCGTCGCTGGTGGTGATGGTCGTGGGCAGCGCCGCCTCGGCCGCATAGGTCACCGCCTCGACCAGGCGCCCCTCGCGCGACAGCGTGCGCCGACGCCGCAAGCCGTCCCATCGCACCGACGCCGGGCCGCCCCGCAGCCCCCGCACATCGACCGAGACCGACTCGGTGTCCGCGGTCGTGGCCAGCTCCACCGACGCCAGGGGGCCGCTCGCCGCCTCGACCCGCCCGTTCGTGCCGTAGCGCACCGTGACCGTGCCCTCGGCGGACGTCATGCCCCGCAGGCGGCCCCGCTCGTCGTAGTCGAAGCGCCACGATCCCCGACTGGAGTCCACCATCCGCAGGAGCTGGCCCATGTAGTCGAAGGCCGCGCGATCCCCACCCGCCGCGCGCAGGGCCTCGATGCGGCCCCGGGAGTCCCGCTGGAGGCCCCACACCTCGTCGCCCCCCGCCACCGCCGAGACCAGGCGCTGGTCCTTGTAGCTCAGGGCCCAGGGCCCACCCCGCACGGGCCGGATCTCGGAGAGCTCGCCGTTGTCTCCATACAGCTCCTGCGCGCCATCGGCGTGGGTCAGCAGGCGGCCCCGGTCCGTGTCCACCAGCGTGCGCAGGCCCCGCGCACCGGAGCGGAACACGAGTTCCTCGTCGTCCTCGCCCTCGGGTGCCCCGAGGTAGCGCAGGCGCATGGCCCCCAGGGTCACCGGATCGCTGCCGAGCAGCTCCCGAAGGGCCCGCACGCCGCCCAGGGCCCGGCGCTGGGACGCCGGAGTGTCGCGCCGCCACGCCTCGACCACGTCCCCCGCGATCTGGTCGAGCTCCGCGCCGGTGGGCGGCGGACCGGCCCAGAAGCTGTCCCGGAAGCCGTCGCCGTCCACCAGCAGCCGATCCCCCCAGGGACCCGCGGTGGTGTAGCGCCCCAGGTCGAAGGCCCAGCCGGGGCCGAGATCGAGGGCACCCTCGGGATCGCGGTGGTTGTAGGTCAGCGCCATCCGCGCCCCCACCGGCAGCCAGGGACGGGGGATCGGCTCGACGTGCAGCACGAGGTTGCCGCTCAGGGTGGACACCGCGGCCCCCGCGCCCAGGTCGATGAAGACGTCCTCCAGCGTGCCCCAGCCCAGGTGCTGGTCCGGCGGCGGGTCGAGCAGGCCCGACTCCGAGCCCCCGCTCAGGGTCTCGGTGCGGTCGATGTCCACCAGCGCGCCGTCGTCCTGGCCCTGGGCGGACGGCGGGAGCAGGGCGAGGATCGACACCAGGCCGATCGCGGGGATGCGCGCCTTCAGGTGGCCACCGGGACGGAGGTCTTCGGATCCATGAACGCTCCTGCCAGGGAAAGCTACCGCAGCCGCACCGACCTGCACGTTCGGGCCCGCGATGGCCTTTGACCGCAGACAAGGGCCTCTATACCGTCAAGACCGCCAGCTTGGGGAGTCTGGTCCAAGGAGGCAGCCCGTGCATCGTCCCGCTCTCGCCCTGTTCGTCGCCCTGCTCGCGCTGCTCGCCGGTTCGGGACCCAGGGACGCGGCCGCCGCCAGCGTCCTGATCATCTACGACACGCTGGGCGAGGAGACGCCGAACCTCGTCACGGCCCTGCAGAACGCAGGGCACACCGTCACGCTCAGCAGCACCCCGGAGACCGGGTACACCGGGACCAACCCGTCTCCGACCCCCTTCCAAGCGGTCATTCACCTCAACGGCACCACCTACAGCACGGGCATGCCGGTGTCCGGGCAGGCCGCGCTCGTGGCCTACGTGCAGAGCGGGGGCGGCTTCATCCACGCCGAGTGGAACGCCTACGAGATCGCCGCGATGAGCACCATGACGGACCTGACGCTGTTCACCCGAAGCAGCGGGGCCGAGAGCCCGATCGCGATCTCGACCGTCGCGGGGCAGGCCGGCCACCCCGTCATGGCCGGGATCCCAGCCACCTGGACCCTGAACGGCGGACGCAACATCGGCAGCGTGCGCTCCTTCAGCTCGTCGCCGGCCACCGTGCTGGCCACCGACTCCTTCGGCAGCGACGCCGTCGCCGTGCGCAACTACCAGTCAGGCCGCGTCGTGGGCTTCCACCACGCCGGCAACTACGGCACCTACCAGACGCTCGCCGATGCGAACGTGCTGCAGATGTACGTCAACGCGGTTTCCTGGGCGGCGGGCGCTTCGGTGAACCAGGCGCCCACGGCGGACGCAGGCGGTCCCTACAGCGGCAACCAGGGCACCGCGATCAGCCTGAGCGGCGCGGGCTCCACGGATCCCAACAACAACATCTCGGTCTACCAGTGGGACTGCACCGACGACGGCACCTTCGACGTGTCGAGCTCCAGCCCCACCGGCTCGACCTGCACCTACGACGACGGCAGCTACACCGTGCGGCTGCGCGTGACGGACTCGGGAGGCCTCCAGGACGAAGACACAGCGGCCGTCACGTCCACGAACACGTCCCCCACCGCGGTGAGCAGCAACCGGACGGTGAACCAGGGCCTGGCGCTGTCCCTGGACGGCTCGTCGTCCTTCGATCCCGACGGGACGATCACCCTGTACCAGTGGGACTGCACCAACGACGGGAGCTGGGACGCGGCCAGCTCCAACCCCACCGCCGGCTCCTGCACGTACCCGAATGTCGGCACCTACACCCTCGCGCTGCAGGTGACCGATGACGACGCAGCCACCGACGTGGCCACCTACACCGTCGCCGTGACCAACACGATCCCCGTGGGTGACGCAGGCGGCAGCTACAGCGTCAACCAGGGCGTCGCGATGGCGCTCGACGGCAGCGGATCCGTCGATCCCGACGGGTCGATCACCCTGTACGAGTGGGACTGCACGGCCAACGGCAGCTACGAGACGTCGAGCGCGTCACCGACCGGGTCCACCTGCACCTACGGCGCCCCCGGGACGTACACCCTCCGACTCCGGGTGACGGACGACGACAACGCCACGGACATCGACCTGGCCTCGGTGACCGTGACAAACACGGCTCCCACCGCGAACGCGGGCGGCCCGTACACGGTCAACCAGGGCGCCGCCCTGTCGATGAACGGCGGCGGCTCGTCCGACCCGGACGGCTCGATCATCCAGTACGCCTGGGACTGCACCAACAACGGCGTCATCAACGTCACCTCCGGCTCGCCCACCGCGGCCACCTGCACCTACGCCGGCGTCGGCTCCTTCACCATCCGCCTCAGGGTCACGGACAACAACGGCGCCACGGCCACGAACACCACCTCGGTCAGCGTCACCAACACCCTGCCCACCGCCAACGCGGGCGGCCCGTACACGGCCGGCATCCCCAACGTTCCGCTTCCCCTGGACGGCTCGGGCTCCTTCGACCCTGACGGATCCGTGGTCAGCTGGCAGTGGGACTGCACCAACGACGGGTCCTTCGACGCGAACGGCCAGTTCGCCAGCTGCACCTACTCCGCGGGCGGCGGCTACTCGCTGCGCCTGCGGGTGACCGACGACGACGGCGGCGTCAACGAGCAGATCACCACGGTGGGCGTCGCCACCAAGACCGTGCTCTTCGTGTCGGACTCGACCACCGACCTCAACATCCCGGCCGTGATCCAGGCGGACGGGCACACCGTCATCACCGCGACGAACCAGTACGTCCTGGCGACCGGCGAGACCACCGCGCTGACCTACAACCTGGCGTCGTTCGACGCCGTGGTCTGGTCGGCCACGGGCACCGGCGCCGGCGATCTGAACAGCGGCGCGGCCACGCTGGGCAACCTGGCCAGCTACGTCACCGGGGGCGGCTCCCTGTTCGTGACGGGCTACGACTCCGTCGCCTCTCCCACCGATCCGGCCCTCGCGGCCCTCCTGGGCGGCACGAGCCCCTACGATCACTCCAGCAGCAACACGCCGGGCCCGCTGACGAGCGCCTCGAACACCATCACCACCGGCGTCGTGGACATTCGCGGGGTCACCCCCAGCGGTGGCTACTCGGACGCGGACGCCTTCTCCGGCGTCGACACGGCGGACACGGTGGCGCTGGCCACCCACGTCGGCGGGGGCGTGGCCTGGACCCTGCGCAGCCTGGGCAGCGGCGAGATCGCGTACGTGTCCAACGGCCAGTTCGGGCCCAACAGCAGCCACTCCTCCTGGACGAACACCGCCTCGGGCGGCCCCGGGGCCTACAACGCGGCGCTGCGCAACTTCGTCGCGAACGGCGACGGGGCGGTCGCCAACACGGCCCCGGTGGCCAACGCGGGCGGGCCCTACACGGTCAACCAGGCGGTGGCCCTGCCCCTGGTGGGCTCGGCCTCCAGCGACGTGGACGGCGTGATCGTCACCTACGCCTGGGACTGTACGGACGACGGCACCGTCAACGCGACGGGCACCACCCCCACCGGCAACAGCTGCACCTACCCCAACGTCGGCACCTTCACGGTGCGCCTCACCGTGACGGACAACGCCGGCGGCACCGCCTCGGCGACGACCAGCGTGAGCGTCACCAACACCCCGCCCGTGGCCAACGCGGGCGGCCCCTACACCGTCAACCAGGGCGTCGCGCTGATCCTGAACGGCGCCGGATCGAGCGACTCGGACGGCACCCTGGCCCTGTACGAGTGGGACTGCACCAACAACGGCACGTTCGACGTGTCCTCGGCGAACCCCACCGACTCCACCTGCACCTACGCCAACGTGGGCGGATACACCCTGCGGCTGCGGACCAGCGACGACGACGGCGGCACGAACACGGCCCTCGCCAGCGTGACCGTCACCAACACGCCGCCCACCGCCGACGCGGGGGGTCTGTACACCGTCAACCAGGGCGTCGCGCTGACCCTGGACGGCTCCGCCAGCGTCGATCCCGACGGCGCGGTGGTGCAGTGGCAGTGGGACTGCACCGACGACGGCACCTACGACGTCACCGCGTCCACGGGCGTGGCCACCGGCGCCTGCACCTACCCCGGCGTCGGGACCCAGACGATCCGACTCCGGGTCACCGACGACGACGGCGCCACCGCCAACACCACCACCACCGTCACCATCACCAACACCGCCCCCGTGGCCAACGCGGGCGGGCCGTACACGGGCACGAAGAACAACCCGGTGCCTCTGAACGGCTCCGCGAGCGCGGACGTGGACGGATCCGTGGTGCAGTGGGACTGGGACTGTCAGACCGACGGCACCTTCGACTACAGCAGCGTCGTGGCCACCGGGCAGGCCTGCACCTTCGGGGCCGTGGGGACCTACACCATCACGCTGCGGGCCACCGACGACGACGGCGCGCAGAGCCTCGGCACGGCCTCCGCGACCATCGGCAACGATCCGCCCACCGCCAACGCGGGCGGGCCCTACACCGGCGTTGAGGGAGTCGCCGTGGCCCTGAACGGCGCGGCCTCCACCGACGCCGGCGGCGCCGTGGTCCAGTGGCAGTGGGACTGCACGGACAACGGCAGCTACGACGTCACCTCCGCCACCGCCACGGGCGGGTCCTGCAGCTACGACGACAACGGGTCCTACACCGTCCGGCTGCGGGTCACCGACGACGACGGCGCCACCGACGATTCGGCCACGGCCTCGGTGAGCATCGACAACGCCGATCCGAACCTCGTGTCGGTGACGATCCCGACGGGCGACGAGGGCACGCCCCTGGCCCTGGACGCCTACGCGACCGACGTCCTGTCCGACACGCTGACCTACACCTGGGACTTCGGGGACGGCACCACGGGCACGGGCGACAGCGTGAACCATGTCTTCACCGACGATGGCTCCTTCCAGGTCACGGTGACGGTCACCGACGACGACGGCGGCAGCACCACCTTCACGGACACCGCCACCATCACCAACGTCGCGCCGACCGTCGTGGTGACCGGCCCGACCACCGGGGACGAGGGCGCGCTGCTGTCCTTCACGGCCACCGGGTCCGACGCTGGCGCCGACGACGTGGCGACCCTGACCTACGCCTGGGACTGGGGCGACGGCGCCACCGGCACCGGCGCCGTCGCGGACAACGTGTACGGCGACAACGGCACCTGGACGATCACCGTGACGGTCGATGATCAGGACGGCGGCGTCACCTCCGAGACGTGGACGGTCACCACCGCGAACGTGGATCCGAGCATCACCTCCACCGCGCCGGTCAACGCGTTCCAGGGCGCGCTGTACACCTACGCCCCCACGGTGGACGAGCCGGGCGCGTCGGACACGCTGGTCTTCACCCTGGACGCGGCGGCCCCCGCGGGAATGACCGTGGATGGCACCTCCGGCCTCATCCAGTGGACGCCGACGTTCGCCCAGGCCCAGACGGGCCTCTTCCCCGTCGAGCTCACCGTGACGGACGACGACGGGGGCTTCGGCACCCAGGCCTGGACGATCAACGCGGCGTCCACCGACTCCGACAACGACGGCATGCCGGACGACTGGGAGAACGACAACGGGCTGAACATGAACGATCCGTCCGACGCGACGGGCGATCCCGACCTGGACGGCGTGGACAACCTCACCGAGTTCGGGCTCGGGACCGATCCGAACAGCTTCGACGGACCCGGCGCGGTGACCCTGGTGTCCCCCATCGGGGGCCTGGAGGTGGGCGTGCTGAGCCCGGATCTGGTGTTCGACAACGCCGTCGATCCGCAGGGCGAGACCCTGAACTACGACATCGAGGTGTACTGGGACGCAGCCCTGACCACGGTCGTGACCACCGAGGCCGCCGTGGCCGAGGACTCCAGCGGCCAGACCACCTGGACGGTGGACGTCGCGCTCGTCGAGAACGGCACCTACTGGTGGCGGGTCCGCGCCAACGACGCCTCCGTGAACGGCGAGTGGACGACCGAGGAGGCCTTCTTCGTCAACGCGCTCGACGAGGCGCCGGACCTGGCCGCGCTCGTGTGGCCCATCAGCGGCGAGGTCACCGGCTCGCTGACGCCCGCGCTGCAGTGGAGCGCCGCATCCGACGTGGACCAGGACGCCGTGAGCTACGACGTCGAGGTCTGGGACGAGACGATGACCACGCTGATCGCGTCCGCCAGCGGCGTGACCGACAACGGCGGCCCGGACGCCACCTGGACGGTGGACGTGGCGCTGGAGGAGGACACGCTGTACGCCTGGACGGTGCGCACGGTGGACGAGGACGGCCTGGACAGCGGCTGGGCCACCGCCGAGCTGTTCCTGGCGTCCGAGGCCAACAGCGCGCCGGCGGGCACGGCGTTCACCAACCCCCTGGACGGGGACTCGCTGTTCACCACCTCGGTGGTGTTCGCCGCCTCCGAGGCGGTCGATCCCGAGGGCACGGCGCTCGAGTACCTGTTCGAGTACGACCTGGTCGCCACGTTCGGCGGCGCCGGCTACCAGAGCACGACGCTGCCGGGTACGGGCACGGGCACGGTGGAGTGGGCGATCATCGACGACGGGCTGACCCTGGAGGAGAACCAGACGATCTACGCGCGGGTGCGCGCCGTGGACGCCGACGGGCTGAGCTCCGCCCCCGACACGATCTCGTTCTTCGTGCGCGGCGCCAACGACGCCCCGAACGTACCGGTGCTGGTCTCGCCCGCGGACGGCGCCCAGGGAGACGGCTCGCCGAGCCTGCAGATCGAAGAGCCCATCGATCCCGAGGGCGACGCGGTGACGGTCGACTTCGTGGTGGCGCGCGACGTCGAGCTGACCGACATCGTTGCCGAGGTCACGGGGGTGGCCACGGACGGCAGCGGCGCGGTGACCTGGACGGTGGACGTGGTGCTGGAAGGCGAGACGTTCTGGTCGGCCAGGGCGGTGGACGAGGACGGCGAAGACTCCGCGTGGGCCGCGCCGTGGCGCTACGTCGTGCCCACCGGCGACGACGACGACGCAGGGGACGACGACGACTCCACAGGCACGGGCTGCGACTGCGCGACCTCGGTCGCGGGGCACGGCGCGTCGTGGTGGGCGCTGCTCCTGGCGCTGCCGGTGGCGTTGGTGCGACGCCGGCGCTGAGGGGGGCGCGGGACCGCCGTCGCCCTCAGAACTCCAGCCGCACTCCCAGCCAGGGACGGATGGGCAGCTGGCGGAACACGTACGGCCGCGGCGCCTGCCGGGCCCCCGTGGCCTCGTCCACCGAGCCCTTGCCGTAGATCCACTGGTACTGCGACTGGGCGTTGTACGTGTTGAGCACGTCCAGGTAGACGCTGATCTTCAGCTGCTCGTTGACCACCTGGGTGTGCTCGATGCGGATCGACAGCTCGTGGAACCAGCCGAAGCTCCGGCTGTTGTAGTCGTACAGGACCGTCGCCCAGGTCTCGCCGTCGTCCATGAGCTCGTGGAGCACGGGGCTGCGGGGCCGTCCGCTGCGCAGCTCCCAGGTGCCGCTGATCGTCCAGTCCTTCTTCTTGCCCAGGGTCGCCTCGCCGCCCAGCCGGAGGCCGTGACGCTGGTCGAAGAGCGGCGCGAAGGTCTGGGGCCCGGCTTCGTTCAGCGGGTTGTGGCGCATGGCCCGACCCAGCGAGTAGGTGGCCGCGAACCCGAAGCGCTCCAGCCGCAGCCCGAAGAACACGTCGATGCCGCTGGCGGTGCCCCGCCCCACCGACGCGTAGCTGACGCCCCGCTCCACGGCCTCCCGCGTGTCCGGGTTGACCAGCAGGTGGTCGAGGATCCGGTGGTACGCCTCGACCCGGATCAGCCCCCCGAAGGGCAGGAGCTGCTCCACGGCAGCGCTGAACTGCACCGCCCGCTCCGCCTTGAGGTCCGTGGCTCCGACCACCGGGTCGTACACCAGCGGATCCGTGGGGAGCTGGTGGGTCAGGGCGAAGGTGGCCTTGATGGTGGTCGCCGAGGGCAGGGGCAGCGCGATCCCCGCCCGCGGTGAGAACAGCACCTTGCCCACCACGTTCATGGGCGTGATCCGCAGCCCCAGCCGCGCATCGAACGGCGTGTCGAGGAAGCCGCGCCAGCTGTCCTCCGCGTACAGCGCGAGCTCGGTCCACTCCTTGCGCGGGTCGATCGCCAGCTCGAAGGCGCCCATGTCGGCCCACGGCGTGGCCGCCCAGGTAGGCACCGTGCGCGGATCCTTGATGACCCCGTCCCCGTCCAGGCTCGTGTACGACAGCTCCAGGCCGGCGCGCAGCACGTGCTTGTCGGCGTCGTCGAAGGCCACGCTCAGATCGCTGCGCCAGCTGGGCCGCAGCGTCTTGACCCGGCGGGTGACGGCGAAGGCCGCGTCCTGGATCTGGTCCGCTTCGTCGTGAGTCAGGGCGATGAGGTTGCGCCAGCGCACCCGGGGGCTGATGTCCCACCGCCAGTTCAGCGACCCCAGGTACAGGCGGTTGCTCGCGTCCAGCCCCGCGCCGAACTGCAGCAGCGCCGGATCCTCGGGGTCCTCCGACGCTCCGAACGTCATGCGGTCGTGGGTGTGCAGGACCGTGAAGCGCACCCTGTGGCCACGCTCCGCGTACGTCAGCCGGCCCATGTACTCGCCGAACTGCAGCCCGAACTTCGCGTCCTTGCTGAGCACTCCAGCGGCCCGCATCACCGCGAAGTAGGGCTCGAGGTAGCTGCGCCGCGCGGACACGAGGAAGGTGGCGGGCGCGCCGGCCTTGCCGATGGGGCCACCGATCCAGACCGAGCCCATGGCCAGGTTCAGGTCGATCACCCCGTCCACCTGGCGGTGGTCGCCGTCGATGGTGTCCACCACCAGGGCCCCGGCGAGGCTCTCCCCCAGCTCCGCGGAGGGGGCGCTGGAGTGCAGCGTGATGCTCTCGGCGATGTTCGGGTTGAACATCGTGAAGACCCCGCCCAGGTGGTTGGGGTTCTGCAGCTGCACGCCGTCCAGCGAGAACAGCGTCTCGTCGGCGGCCCCACCCCGCACGTTGAACGTCGCGAAGAAGTCGCCGTCGCCGGTGACACCCGGGAGCTGCTGCACGGCCCGACCCACGTCCCCCATGGCGCCCGGGGCGAGCTCCACGTCCCGCTTCGTCATCTCCCACGTGCCGATGACCGCGCCCTGGGGAGGCCGCAGGGGCGCGCGCTCCACCTCCCGCCAGCGCTTGCGGCCGATGACGATCGACTCGTTTCCGGGGTCGGTGGGCACGAGCACGGCCTCGAAGGTGCGGCGCTCGTCGCTGCCGACCTCCAGGACCTGCACCGCGCGGTCGTAGTCCTCGTGGAACAAGACGATGTGGGCCTCGCCGGGAGGCACCTCGTCGATCAGCCAGGCGCCGTCTGCGTCGGTGGTGGCCTCCAGCTCCGTGTCGCTGATGGACACGAGCACGCCGGTGATCGGCTCCTTGTGGTGATCGAGCACCCGGCCCGCCAGCGAGCCGGGCAGGGGCGTGGCGGGCTCCTCGTCGGCCCCGGGCAGGAACGAGAAGGTGAAGTCGATCACGATGGAGGCGGGCTCACCGTCCACCTCGCCGGGGGTGAAGACCAGCTCCTGCGCGGCGACGAGCGCGGCGGCGTCGAGGGCGGGCACGAGGCTCCGGGCGATCTGGGCGGAGGTCACCACGCCCGCCTCGTCGATGGTGATGCGCACCACCACGTCGCCCCCGACCCCCTCCGCCTGCAGCTCCGCGGGGTACTCCGGGACGACCGATGACACGAGCTCGGGGGCCCGGGTCAGCACGGGCGCGGCGGGCTCCTCGGAGCCTTGGGCGAGCGCCAGCGCAGGCGAGAGCACGGCGACGACGAGCAGCAGGCGGAGCAACTCCATCGGCAGGAAGGACCGGACAGCGGCGAGGAGCGGGTGCACGAACAGAGTCTAGCGGCCGGGGGATCGACGAGCCCGTGTGAGGCTGCCGCTGGCCCATTCGCTCCGGAGGTACTAGATTCCGCCGGCTTCGGCCTTGGAGGGAACATGGAACCTGAGCGGATCGACTACTTTCGCAAGCTCCTTTCGGAGCAGTTGAACAGCCTGATCAACGAGGCTCAGGAGGGGGTCTCCGAGCTGACTGAGGAGACGACGAATCTTCCGGACACGATCGACTTCGCGTCGCACGAGTCGGATCGGCACTTCACCCTCCGCATGCGTGATCGCGAGCGGAAGCTGATGATGAAGATCCGCTCGGCGCTCTCCCGCATCGACGACGGCAGCTACGGCGAATGTGTCGTGTGCGGCGAGGACATCGGCGAGCCCCGGATGATGGCCCGCCCGGTGACCACGCACTGCATCGACTGCAAGACCGAAGCAGAGACCCGCGAGCGCATCCGCGGCTACTGATTCGCTCATGCCCGTCGCCGAGGTGGCGGTCCCGCTCCCTCTGCCGGGCCCGTTCCACTACTCGATCCCCGAGCGCCTCGCGGGGCGCCTCGCCGTGGGACACGCGGTCTACGTGCCGTTCGGCTCCCGCCGACTGACGGGCTACGTCCTCGACATCGTGCCCCGCCCTCCCGGGGACCGGGTGCTCAAGGACATCCTGCAGCTGGGGGCCGAGCAGCCCCTCTTCCGCCCCGAGCTGGTGCCCCTGTACCGCTGGATCGCGCGCTACTACGGCCACCCGTTGGGCGAGGTGATCCGCACCGCGATCCCCGGCTCGACCCGCACCAGCACGCGGTCGATGGTCACGCTGCTGCCCGAGGGCCGTGACGCCCTGCGGGCCGGGGCTGTCGGCCTCGATCCCGACGTGGACCGCCTGCTCGCCCGGCTGGACCGGGCCACCGAGCAGCGACTGACCCTGCGGGGCCTGCAGCGCGAAGACAAGACCCTGGCCGGCGCGGCGCTGAAGCGCGCGGAGAAGCAGGGCTGGGTCCGGCAGGCCCAGGAAGCGGCCCAGGCCGCCGTCACGGTCAAGATGGAGCCGCTGTACGCGCTCACCGGCACCGCGCGGCAGGCGCGGCAGGCGTTCGCCCGCCCCGGACCGGTGCGCGACCGGCTGATCGACTACATCGAGCGCTTCGCCCCGGTGTCGGCCACCGAGATCAAGGACGCGTTCCCCAACCCTGCCGGCGCCCTCAAGGCGCTCAAGGACCAGGGCGTGCTGGTGATCACGGAGCGGCCCCTGCGCTCGGACGCGGCGGAGCGGGTGCGGATCCTGGAGGAGGACGTCGCCCCGCGGGCCCCCACCGCGAGCCAGACGGAGGCGCTGGACGCGCTGACGACGGCGCTGGACGCGCGGAGCTACGCGGGCTTCCTGCTGCACGGCGTCACCGGGAGCGGCAAGACCGAGGTCTACCTGCAGGCGGCCCAGAAGGTGCTGGAGGAGGGCGGAGGCGCCATCTTCCTGGTGCCCGAGATCGGGCTCACGCCGCAGTTCCTGTCGCGGTTCCGGGCGCGCTTCGGAGACCGCATCGTCGGGGTCCTGCACTCCGGGCTCACCGAGCGCGAGCGCTTCGACGAGTGGCTGCGGATCCTCGATGGCGAGGCCCGGCTGGTGATCGGACCCCGATCCGCGGTCTTCGCTCCGGTCACCGATCTGCGGCTGCTGGTGGTCGACGAGTCCCACGACCACTCGTACAAGCAGGAGGAGGGGCTGCGCTACAACGCCCGGGACGTGGCCCTGGCCCGGTGCAGCATGGCCGGGGCGGTCGCCCTGCTCGGCTCCGCGACCCCCTCGGTGGAGAGCCTGCACCTGACGCAGACCGGGCGGATCACGATGCTGGACATGCCCGCGCGGGTCTCCGGTCGGCCGATGCCCCAGGTCGAGATCGTCGATCTGCGCACGTTCCCCGCCGACGATCCGGACGCGCCGGGGGCGCTGCTGTCTCCGCCCCTGCGCGCCGCGTTGGAGGAGACCCTGGCCGCCGGGCACCAGACGATCCTGCTGCTCAACCGCCGCGGCTTCGCTACGACCGTGCTGTGCACGGCCTGCGGCACCCACTTCCGGTGCGACGACTGCGACGTGTCGATGACGTACCACGCGCGTCGGCACCAGGTGCTGTGCCATTGGTGCGGCAAGCAGACGCCGATGCCGGACGCGTGCCCCGCCTGCTCGGCGCACGACGGGCTGCGCCTCGCGGGACGCGGCACGGAGCGGCTCGAGGAGGAGATGCTGGCGCTGTGGCCGGCCATGCGGGTGGACCGGATGGACGCGGACACGACCCGCTCCCGGTCCGCGCACCGCCGGATCCTGGACCGGTTCCGGGACGGCGAGGTGGACGTGCTGGTGGGCACGCAGATGGTGGCCAAGGGGCACGACTTCCCGCGGGTCACGCTGGTGGGGGTCCTGCACGGGGACGCGGCGCTGCACCTGCCGGACTTTCGCGCGAGCGAGCGCACGTTCCAGCTCATCGCCCAGGTGGCGGGGCGCGCGGGGCGCGCGGACCTGCCGGGCAAGGTGATCGTGCAGACCTGGCACCCCGACCACCACGCGATCCTGCGGGCCGCGCAGCACGACTTCGCGGGGTTCGTGGAGCGGGAGCTGCCCCTGCGGGAAGGGCTCAAGTACCCGCCCTACGCCCGCATGACGATGTTCCGGGTCAGCTCGCCGCAAGAAGAGCTGGCGCACAAGGCGGCGTGGCAGACCCGGGACCTGATCGACCAGGTCGGAGGGCGGCTGTACACCCAGGGCATGGAGGTGCGGCTGCGCGGGCCGGCGCCGGCGCCCATGTACCGGGTCAAGGGGCGGTTCCGCTGGCAGCTGCTGGTGTCCACGCCGGACCACAAGACGATGAGCACGCTGATCGCGGCGATGGTAGCGGGCGTCGCGGAGGTGGCGCAGGCGGTGGGCAAGGACACGCGGGTGGTGATCGACCGCGACCCGGTGCGCATGCTCTGAGGGGCAGGCCGGCACCTCCGTCCGGCTATGGTGGCGCTCGATGCGTGCACTGGTCACCGGCGGCGCTGGCTTCATCGGCAGCCACCTCGTTCAGCGGCTCCTGGCCAATGGAGACGACGTCGTCGTCATCGACGACCTGAGCAGCGGGCGGCGCGAGCACCTCGACGACCTGGACGTCGACTTCCTCTGCGCGTCGATCGAGGACCGGGGCGCGCTGCGCGAGGCGCTGCAGGGGGTGCACGCGGTCTTCCACCTCGCCGCCATGGTCAGCGTGCCGTTGTCCCTCCAGCGACCAGCGACGTGCCTGCGCACCAACGTGGTGGGCACCGCGGGGGTGTTGGGCGAGGCCGGCGAGGCGGGGGCCGGAGTGGTCGTGTTCGCCAGCTCGGCCGCGGTGTACGGCGAGCAGGACGAGCGCGGTCCGGGCGGATGGTCGGCGACCCATCCCACGTCTCCGTACGGGGTATCGAAGGTGGCTGGGGAGCAGCTCACGGCCCTGTCCGACGGCGCCGCCATGCGCACGGTCTCCTTGCGGTTCTTCAACGTGTACGGCTCCCGACAGGAGACGCGCGGCCCGTACGCATCGCTCGTTCCTGCGTTGGCGGCGCGTGCGCGACGTGGAGAGCCGCTGACGCTCTTCGGCGACGGTGCGCAGACCCGCGACTTCCTGCACGTGTCCGACGCCGTCGATGCTGCGGTGTTCTGCGCCCGCGCCCCGCAGGCCCGCGGCACGTACGACGTCGGCACGGGGGTGGAGGTCAGCATCGAGCAGCTGGCCCGACAGGTCGCCGCGCTGATGGGGTCGACCGCCGGCGTCGACCACCAGCCGGCCCGGGCGGGCGATGTGCGCCGAAGCGTGGCGTCGGTAGCTCGGCTGCGGGACGCCGGCTGGTCTACATCCGTCGATCTGCGGAGCGGCCTCGAGCAGACCCTGACCAGCTACTGACGGGCCAGGCAGCCGACGTCACCGCCCGGCCGGATCGCGCGGGGCGCCGGACAGTCGCTCCCCTGCGTCCAGCGCCACACCGGCGCCTCCACTCGGGGCCCCGAGACGGCCCAGCCGCCGCCGGCCTCCTTGACCGTCGCCTCGTTCGCGAACCGCAGCCTGGCCGTGGCCGACGCCGCCTGCCGCTCGGCGCTCAGGATCGGCAGCCCGCGCGCTCGAGCCCCCGCGAGCAGGCCGTCCAGCAGCACTCCGCCGTGCTTGACCACCAACAGGGGGTGCACGTTGGCCACCAGGGGCACACGGTGCTCCATCGCCCGATCCAGCAGGGCCGCGCTGGCCTCCACCGCCTCCGCCGGGGTCAGCCCCGCCGCGTAGGACAGGTCCCCGATCAGCACGTCGTCCTCGATGTGCGTGGGCTGCACCCAGATGGGCAGGACCTCGTCGCCGTCGTGCCACCGCATGGGCCGCCCCGCCCCGAACCCGAACCCCGGCGTCCCGAACCGCGGCTCGATGCCCACGAACGACAGGTCCATCGCCACCCCCCGCCGCGCCAGCAGCGGCAGCGGCCCCGCGTGCCCCCACCACGCCAGGTAGTGCATGCGCGACGTGGTCACCACGAAGTCCGCGATCCGGTCGAGCTGGCCGTCGATCGCGGCCTCGGCGTCGCCCGGCATGGCGAGCCCCGCGACGTTGGGGTGCACGCCCACGCCGTGCCCCACCCGCAGGTCCCAGGCCGCCGGAGGAGGCCCGTCGCCGCCCCCTCCGTCCATCGGCGCGTCGTTGTTCTGCCGGGTGCCGACCGTCGTCAACACCGTCATCTCGCCCCCCGCCGCCTCCACCCGCGCGAGCAGCGGATCGATCCACGACGCCTGCGCGAAGTCCTGATCGCTCGTCATCACCAGGGCCGACGGCGCCTCGCTCGGCAGGGGCCACAGCCGCGGCAGCGCGACGTTCGCGCCGATCTCCAGCGCCGCGATCAGCACCTCGGTCCAGGACGCCGCGCCGGGCCGGATCCAGGCCTCCTTCGACCACGAAAAGGGCCGCAGATCGTTGGGCTTGACCCCGTGAAAGCCGTCCGTGTCCCCATCCGCGAGGCGCGGGTCCCCCTGCCGCAGCGCCCGGGCCTGCCCCGCCGGATCCACCGCGAACACCACCACCCGATCCCTGACCAGCGCCGCCGGCCGACCGTCGATCATGAGCAGCGGGGTCCACCCCTCGGGCACCGCCGACCAGGCCGCGCCCTCGACGACAGGCATCGGACCGAGCGCCGCCAGCGACCCGACTCCGACCGCCTCGTGCACGCCGCCATCCAGCGGAGACGCCACCGGAACGCCCAACGGCAGGGCCGCCGCGCCACATCCCGGCCC
>CALAGR010000175.1 GCA_937891735.1 uncultured Pseudomonadota bacterium
CCGCCGGGGTGGCCGCCGGGGTGCCCGCCGGGGTGCCCGCGGGGGTGGCAGCCACGACTCCACCGCGGACCGCCCCGACGAACGGGGGTCCCCTGCCGACCTCGGCCTTCGCCCACACCCCGCCCGCGAGCGCGCGGCTGTGGCAGGACATGGTCCTTCGCGTGGAGCCGCGGACCAAGGGCACGTTCGAGGTGCAGGTCAGCTACCGGAGCATCGGCGCGAGCTGGCGGTCCTCCCCCCTGGTGCGGGGCGCCGACGGGGTCTGGATGGCGGAGATCCCGGTGACGTCCGCCGTGGGCCTCGAGTACTGGCTGGAGGCCACGTCCGAGTCCGGCGCGCGCTGGCAGCGGGGCTCGGCCGAGGAGCCCGTGGTCGTGCCCGGCCGATAGCGGGACTCGCGCCCGGGATCAGGTGCGGCGCCGCCGCAGGCGGAGCGCTACGAGCCCCAACAGCACCGCCAGGCGCAGGCCCTGCTGGCCCGACACGGGCTCCGGGCCGCTGAGATCGCCGCCACAGCGCAGGCAGCCGCTGCCCCCGATGAGGTCGAAGTCGTCGGGCAGGCAGGAGTCGTCCACCCCGTCGCAGTCCTGGTCGATGCCGTCCCCGCACGGGTCGTCGGCCTGGGGGTGCACGGATGCGTCCGTGTCGTCGCAGTCCTCGCCGCCGCAGTCCTCGCTCGCGAAGCCATCGCCGTCGCCGTCGCCGTTGGCGGGGCCGTCCTCGCCGTCGCAGTCCGAGTCGATGCCGTCTCCGCAGGCGTCCGGCGCGCCGGGGGACACCGTGCTGTCCGTGTCGTCGCAGTCGTCGCAGACCGGGTAGCCGTCGCCGTCTTCGTCGGTCAGCTCGTCCTCGGGGTTCACGCCGTCGCAGTCGTTGTCCAGCCCGTCGCAGACCTCGTCGGCGCCGGGATGCACGGTGGCGTTGGAGTCGTCGCAGTCGCCGCCGCAGTTGCTGTAGCCGTCGCCGTCCACGTCCTCGGCTTCGTCGATGTCCCCGTCGCAGTCGTTGTCGACGCCGTCGGTGCAGTCCTCGGTGTTGCCGGGGTAGGCGGTGGGATCCGCGTCGTCGCAGTCCCCGGCGCACGAGGTGACGCCGTCACCGTCGGCGTCAAACCCCTCGTCGATGCTGCCATCGCAGTCGTTGTCGAGCCCGTCGCAGAGCTCGTCGGCGCCCGGGAAGACCGCGGCGTTGGCGTCGTCGCAGTCGCCGTCGCAGGTGCTGACCCCGTCGCCGTCCGCGTCTTCGTCCTCGTCGATCTGGCCGTCGCAGTCGTTGTCGATGCCGTCGGTGCAGTCCTCGACGTTGCCCGGGAACACCGCCGGATCGGCGTCGTCGCAGTCGCCGTCGCAGCTGGTGACCCCGTCGCCGTCCGCGTCGAAGACCTCATCGATCAAGCCGTTGCAGTCGTTGTCGAGCCCGTCACAGGCCTCGGTGCCGCCGAGGAACACGTCCGCGTCAGCGTCGTCGCAGTCCCCTTCGCAGGCCGTCTGCCCGTCGCCGTCCGCGTCGTCGTCGTTGTCCGCGAAGCCATCGCAGTTGTTGTCCAGGCCGTCGCAGATCTCGACCGCGTCTGGATTCACGCTCGCCTGGGCGTCGTTGCAGTCCCCGTCGCAGCCGGTGAAGCCGTCGCCGTCCAGATCGTCGTTCGACGGGTCCACGCCGTCGCAGTCCTGGTCGATGCCGTCGCCGCAGATCTCGGTCGCGCCGGGGTTGATGTCGTCGTTGAAGTCGTTGCAGTCCCCTTCGCACGGCGACCAGCCGTCCCCGTCGTCGTCGATCTCGTCCGGCCCGAGCAGGCCGTCGCAGTCGTTGTCCAGGCCGTCGCACAGCTCCGGCGCTCCGGGCAACACGTCGGCGTTGCTGTCGTCGCAGTCGCCGTCGCAGTCACTGACGCCGTCGCCGTCCACGTCGGTGTCGGTGCAGCCGCCCTCGCAGATCTCCGGGAAGTCCTCGTCGATGTCCCCGTCGCAGTCGTTGTCCACGCCGTCGCAGACCTCGACCTCGGCCGGGTTGGCGAGCGGATCCGCGTCGTCGCAGTCGCCCTGGCACTCCGAGAAGCCGTCGCCGTCGTCGTCCTGCGCGCCCAGATCGACGCCGTCGCAGTCCTGGTCGATGCCGTCGCCGCAGATCTCCGCGGCGCCGGGATTCACCCCCGCGTCGGTGTCGTCGCAGTCGTCCCCGCCGCAGGCCACGTCGTCGAAGCCGTCGCCGTCCACGTCCACGCTGTCCAGCCCGTCGCAGTCCTGATCGATGCCGTCACCGCAGGCTTCGACGCCGTCGGGGCTGACCGTGGCGTCCGCGTCGTCGCAGTCTCCGCCACAGGAGGTGTAGCCGTCGCCGTCGAGATCGAAGCCGTCATCGACCGTGCCGTCGCAGTCGTCGTCGAGCCCGTTGCAGGACTCGGCGGCGGCGGGGTTGATGGTGGAGTTGGTGTCGTCGCAGTCCCCGGCACAGTTGGTGAAGCCGTCGCCGTCGTTGTCGGCGTTCTCGTCGATCTGGCCGTCGCAGTTGTTGTCTATGCCGTCACACAGCTCGAGCGCGGTCGGGCTGACGCCCGCGTCGCTGTCGTCGCAGTCGTCGTCCGGGGTGCCGGGCGCGCCGTCCGGTCCGCAGGTGGTGACCCCGTCGCCGTCGGTGTCAAAGCCCTCGTCGATGCTGCCGTCACAGTTCTGGTCCACGGCGTCGCACACCTCGACGGCGCTGGGGTTGATGGCGGCGTCGCTGTCGTCGCAGTCGCCGGCGCACGACGTCACCCCGTCCCCGTCCGCGTCGTAGCCCTCGTCCACCGTGCCGTCGCAGTCGTCGTCGAGCCCGTTGCACAGCTCGTTCTGGTTCGGGAAGACCGAGCCGTTCAAGTCGTCGCAGTCGCCTTCGCAGATCCGGACCCCGTCCGCGTCCGCGTCGGCCTCGTCCGCGGGCACGACCCCGTCGCAGTCCTGGTCGATGCCGTCGCAGACCTCGGCGACCCCGGGGTTGATCGCGGCGTTGGTGTCATCGCAGTCGCCGGCGCACGTCGTGACCCCGTCGCCGTCCAGGTCGAACCCGTCATCCACCGCGCCGTCGCAGTCGTTGTCCACCGCATCGCACACCTCGGTGACGCCCGGGTTGATCGCGGCGTCGCCGTCGTCGCAGTCGCCGCCGCACGTCGTGACCCCGTCGCCGTCCAGGTCGAAGCCGTCATCGACGGCGCCGTCGCAGTCGTTGTCCACCGCGTCGCACACCTCGGTGGCGTTGGGGTTGATCGCCGCGTCGCCGTCGTCGCAGTCGCCACCGCAGCTCGTGAAGCCGTCCCCGTCGGTGTCGGCGTCCTCGTCGATCTGGCCGTCGCAGTCGTTGTCGATGCCGTCGCACAGCTCGGCGGCGAGGGGGCTGATCCCGGCGTCGGAGTCGTCGCAGTCGTCGTCCGCGTTGCCCGGCACGCCGTCCGCTCCGCAGACCGTCACGCCGTCGGAGTCGCCGTCGAAGCCCTCATCGACGCTGCCGTCGCAGTCGTTGTCGGCCGCGTCGCACACCTCGGTGGCGCTCGGGTTGATGGCCGCGTCGCTGTCGTCGCAGTCCCCCGCGCAGGTCGTGACGCCGTCGCCGTCGAGGTCGTAGCCGTCATCCACCGTGCCGTCGCAGTCGTCGTCCACGCCGTTGCACAGCTCGTTCTGCCCGGGGTACACGGCGGCGTTGCTGTCGTCGCAGTCGCCGCCGCACGAGGTCACCCCGTCGCCGTCCAGATCGAACCCGTCATCGACCGCGCCGTCGCAGTCCTGATCCACCCCGTCGCACACCTCCACCGCGCTCGGGTTGATGCCCGCGTCGCTGTCGTCGCAGTCGCCGCCGCACGAGGTCACCCCGTCGCCGTCGGCGTCGAAGCCCTCATCGGCGGTCCCGTCGCAGTCCTGGTCCACCCCGTCGCACACCTCCACCGCGCTCGGGTTGATGCCCGCGTCGCTGTCGTCGCAGTCGCCGCCGCAGGACGTCACGCCGTCGCCGTCCACGTCGAACCCGTCATCGACGGTGCCGTCGCAGTCCTGGTCCACCCCGTCGCACACCTCGGTGGCGCCGGGGTTGATGGCCGCGTCCGTGTCGTCGCAGTCGCCGCCGCACACGTAGACGCCATCGCCGTCGCCGTCCACCTCGCCGAAGCCCGTGGAGCCGTCGCAGTCGTTGTCCAGCCCGTCGCAGACCTCGGTGGCCCCGGGGAAGATGGCAGCGTCGCCGTCGTCGCAGTCGCCTCCGCAGCTGGTGACGCCGTCACCGTCCGCGTCGAAGCCCTCGTCCACGCCGCCGTCGCAGTCGTCGTCGATCCCGTTGCAGACCTCGGTGGCCCCGGGCAGCACTGCGCTGTCGTTGTCGTCGCAGTCGCCCGCGCAGACCGAGACGCCGTCGCCGTCCCCGTCGAGCTCGTCCGCCGGGATCACCGTGTCGCAGTTGTTGTCGTTGCCGTCGCAGATCTCGGCGGCCCCCGGGAACGTGTTCGCGTCGGTGTCGTCGCAGTCGAGCCCGCCGCAGGCCACCGCGCTGAAGCCGTCGCCGTCGCCGTCGCAGGCCACGATGACCTCGTTGGCGGAGGCCTCGGCCGTCTCGCCGAAGGCGAACGTGATGTAGCCCTGGACCGCGGTGATGGTGTCGCCCGCCACCGCCGGAGAGGCGGGCACGGTGATGGTCCAGCTCGTGCTCAGGCCCAGGCTGCCGTTGGCGATGAAGTCGCGGGGTTCGCCGAAGCCGGACGGATCCGCGTCCACCTCCCAGATCCCCACCGTGGCCCCGAGACAGCCGGTGCCGACGACCGTCAAGGTGCCCCCCGCGATGGTGGCGGACGTGATGGTGGCGCGGGCCATGCCCCGGTTGCCCAGGGCGGTGTTGGCGCCGCACGTGCCCGCGGTGGGGCCGTCGGCGGTGGACCCGGCGCCCTCGAGGTCGATCGCCAGCCCGCCGTTGTCGTAGAACGAGTTGACGTAGATCCCGTTGAGCTGCGCCAGGTTGCTTCCATCGCGCTTGACCCGGATCCCGTCGTCGCCGTTGTTGGCGATGACGTTCGCCTCGGCCCCCGTGGCCCCTCCGATGTCCAGCAGCTGGGTGTCGTCGAAGCGGTCGCCGAGCAGGTAGATGCCGCTTCCTCCGTTGCCGAACAGGCCGGTCTCCGTGTCGTCGGTGCCGATGAAGTTGGCGGTGAAGTCGATGTTGCGCGCGCCCTCGGCGTGGATCCCGTGCTGGGTGTTGCCGGAGATGACGTTCCCGGTCACGACGTAGTAGCGCGGCACCAGGTCGGAGCCCGTCTCCCCCCGCAGGTACAGCCCGTGCGCGCCGTTGGGCACAGCGACGGACTGGTCTGCGGACAGACCGATGATGTTCGTGTCGATGTTGCCGCCGCCGGTGTTCGAGCTGACCCGTCCCTGGAACGTGATGCCGTTGGCGCCGTTGCCCGAGAACACGTTCAGGCCGGCCGCGGTGCCGTCTCCGATGTCGATGTTGAGGAGGAACTGGTTGGACGTGCTGGGGCCGTCCGCGAACAGCCCCGACTGGCCGTTGGGCAGCGCCACCAGGCCGGTCACGTCGGTGCCGATGAGGTTGCCGACGACGGTGATGTCATCGACGGTGTCGCCGTCCACGAAGATGCCGTGGGTGCCGTTTCCGGAGATGAGGTTGTAGGGGCCGACCGTGTGATCGTCGCTCTCGTCGAGATCGATGCCCTCGTCCGCGTTGCCCATGGCGACCGTGCCGGAGCGGTCCGTGCCGATGAAGCACCCGGTGATCGTCGTGTTGTCCCCGTCCACGTCGATGCCCTTGCCGGGCCCGTTGCGCAGGTTCATCCCGATGAGCGTGCCGTCTTCGCCCTCGAAGTCGAGCAGCGGGCCCGTGCCGGCCATCGAGGACCCGTCGATGGTGGGACCGATGGCGGTGTTGAAGCCCTGCTCGGGCAGGTTCGTGTTCGGCCCGACGGTCCCGCAGCCGGTGCAGTCGAAGCCGTCGATGGTGATGCCGTCGTCGGTGATGTCCGGCAGCTCGGTCAGCAGGTAGATGATCGGAACCACCGTGCCGCTCGCGCTGAAGTCGAAGTTGATGTCGTCGTTGGAGTTGAGCGCGTTGATGGCCTCACGCAGCGAGCAGTGCGCCGCGTTGCACGTCCCGTCGTCAGCGTCGTCCAAGGAGGTGACCGTGCGGGTCGCCGCCCGGGACACCGACGGGATCCAGAGCGCAGACAGCGCGATCAGTAGACACAAAGACAGACAGTGGCGACGCATGGACGCTCCTTCGGGGGCGCCCAGTCTACCCGTCAGATCAGCGCGCCAGGATCCGAGCTGCCTTGCGCGCCACGCGCGCGTCCACGTCGTTTGCGAGCGCGACGGTCCGGGCCAGGCTCTTCGTGCCCACAGGGTCGATCCGGTCCAGGGCCCGCAGCCCCTGCAGCCGCACATCCGCGGCTTCGTCCTGCAGGAGCGGCAGGAGGGCCGCCCCGGCCTCGATCCCCAGCGCACCCACGCTCTGGGCCGACGCCGCACGGACCGCGGCGCTCGGATCCTGCAGGCCCGACAGGAGCTCCTGGGCGAGCGCGGCGCCATCGGACCGGCGGGCGATCAGCCGGGCCACCTCGGCCCGAACGACCGGATCCACATCGGACGAGCCCATCGCGGCGGCGTCCTGGGCCAGGTCCGGCGGGAGGAACCGGAGGGCGTGCACGAGCACCGCGCGGACCGACGGATCGGGTTCGGCCGCCAGCAGTTCCAGCACCGCATCACCCCAGGCTGCGCTCTGGCGGGACAGGCTGTCCGCGAGGGCGCCGCGCACCGCGGCAGACCGCTCCCCCTGAAGCCGATGCAGCAGGGCCGGAGCCGCCTCGGGCACGTTCATGTACGCGATGGGGAACCGGAGGAACCCCGCGCGGGTGGCGATGGGCGACAGATCCAGCCGGCGCTGGGCCAGGTCCGGATCGGCACGACGGGACTGCTCCAGGGTGGCGTCCACCCGGAGGGTCCAGTCGGGATCCGCCGCCAGCACGGCCAGCTCGGAGTCGCTCACGTTGGACAGGTCCGCCGCGAACGCCGTCGCGGGCAGCAGGAGGGCACACAGGATCAGGAGTCGGGAGATCATCGCCAATCCTGTACCAGCGGGCCGATGGACTTCCACCAGCTGGCGACCGGGGTGCGGATCACGTTGGTGCCGCAGTGCACCTCCCCCAGGCCGTAGTGATACACCCAGAAGTCGTCGATGAAGTTCACGTTCACCCCCGACCCGAACAGCGCGCGGGCCGTGGGGATCATCCCGTCGTCGCCCTGATCCTCGGGGTCGGTGCGCAGGAAGGGATCCGCCATGAACAGCTCCATCGTCTCGCCCGGGAAGTTGGCGACGATGAGGTTCGCCATGCCCGGGATGAGAGCCGCGGTGCCGCCGCCGCAGCCCGACGCTATCTCAAAGAGGCCCGGCAGCCAGATGATGTCCTCGTCCGTGAGCCCGGTCTCCTCCTTGAGGATCTCCAGGTTGGGCTCCAGGTAGTCCTCCCAGAGGTCCTCGTTCAGGGTCCGCAGGCCCGCGTCATCGACGATCTCGCCCACCGTCCCCAGCCCGTGGGCCTGGTTGTACAGGGGCAGCGGCGTCGACTGATCCATGGCCTCCAGCACGTCCCAGGCCCCGTCGATGTCGGTGTACACGAGCTTCCAACCGAGTCGGGAGCCGGGCACCGGCACCCAGGACATGAACTCGTCCACGTGCCCGACGCACAGCCAGGAGATGTCGAGCTCGAAGGGGGCCTGCGCGAGCTGGTCGTCGAAGAACGCGCGGAGTTCCTCAGTGACCTGGTAGGGCCCCCCGCCGTCGCCGTAGTAGACCTTCCCGAACGGGTAGTTGCGTCCGTTCAGGCTGAACGGGGGCGTGGCCTCGAGGTTGCCGAAGGAGTCCTGGGACGTGGCCTGGCCGCTGCCCCAGGTCCGCACGAGGAACTCGGGGGCCTCGAACAGGTCCTCAGCGACGTTGTCGAGCCCGCGGTTGCGGATGGAGTCGATGACGAAGTCGATGCGCGCGTCCGGCGCGGACACGGTGGCGAACTCGATCTCGTCCTGCAGCCAGACATCACCCTGGAAGTCGTTGCCGTCCACCACCAGGAACCGATCCTCGCCCAGGGCGTCCTGGTAGGCGCGGATGAAGGCGTCATTGTCGTAACCCTGTTCAGCGACCCGCACCGCCATGACCAGCTCGGCGGGCTGCAGGTGGTGGTTCATGACCAGGGGCGAGGCCAGCGCGCCGAAGCGCACGGTGGATGCGTCCTCGCCGTTGCGGTCGAGGCGGGCGAGCTCGAACTCGGCCTGGACCAGGTAGTCGCGGAACTCCACCCGAAACTCGATCGGGTCCCTGGACCTGGTGAGCTCGAACTCGAGGGGCACGGTGTCCCCGTCGCTCTCCCCCAGGACGATCTCGCCGTCGAGCCAGACCCGAACGTCCCGGTCACCGCTCAGCATGCGCAGGCGGAGGTGCTGGCCGTTCTTGACCAGCCTCCACAGCTCCGGCTGGATCCAGAATGGGCTGAGGTCGTCGTCTTCGCTCACGTCCGCGTCCCGCCAGTCCGGGTCCCCGTTGCGGTTGTCGTCATCGATGTTGGGCACGCCCACGATGCCGTCGAAGGCCTGGGTGGTGTCCTCTCCCTCGGCGAACGTGTAGGCAGGTCCCAGGTCGACCACGAAGTCGGTCGGGCAACCCACCAGCCCGCAGGCCGCCAGGGCGAGCAGGAGGGCTGGGCGACCCAGGGCGGAGCGTGCTGGTTCCATGGAACCTCCATGCCCGGGAGCGCGCCAGTGGCGCAGTGACCTCCGCAGGCGTTGCGAGTCTAGAACCGGTCCCGCGCGGCCGTGTCAAAGGATCGGCGCGGCTCGGTCAAGATGTCTGTGGTTCCTCAGCGCACCGGGGAGAGCGCTGGTTTCAGCGGGGGACGTCCGCGGACCAGTACTGCAGCTTCATGCAGAACACGGAGCCGCCGGACTTCAGGAACTCGCTCGTGTCCAGGTCGATGACCTCGAACCCGGCGGCCCGGAGCGCCGCCTCGGTGCGGGGGCTGCCCGCCTGCACGATGACGTGCCGCTGGTCCGGACAGTGGGCGTTGCACGCCATGTTCATCGCCTCGGCCTCATCGACGGGGATCGCCTGGGGGTACACGGCCTCGATCAAGGCGCGCCCGTGCGCGGTGAAGGCGCCCGGGTAGTACAGGGCGGCTTGCGCATCCAACGGGCTCAGGCAGGTATCCAGGTGATAGAAGCGCTCATCGACGAGGTCCAGGATCGCCACCGGGATCCCCATCCACGCGCTGAGGCGCTCGTAGGCCGCCCGGTCCGTGCGCGGGCCGACCCCGCCG
Source organism: uncultured Pseudomonadota bacterium (assembly GCA_937891735.1). GTDB lineage: Bacteria > Myxococcota_A > UBA796 > UBA9615 > UBA9615 > JAGSHC01. Next base: position 9,329 of record CALAGR010000175.1, read on the forward strand.
AAGAGGAACGCGCGGGTCGGATGCCAGGAGCCGTCGCCCGTGCCCTCGAAGCTGCCCACCGTGTACGGATCGAGCCGCTCCAGGTGCAGCCCGGCGGCGTCCAGGGCCGCGGTATAGGGCCCGATCTCGGCCTGCCGGCGGGCCGACGCCATGATGGACACCACCGCTGCAGGCCCCTCCGCGAGCAATCCCGGGGGGACCGGCAGGCACTGGTTGGCCACGAACACCCAGTCCGGCAGGAACGGCTGGCCCGGGAGCACGTCCACCGGATACCCGAGGCGCTCGTAGACCGCGACCAGCGCACGCCACTGCTGCCGCGCGCGCAGACGATCCACCTGCCCGACGTTTCCCGCCATGTGCGGGTTGATGACGTACTCCACGTCGAAGAAGTCGGGGGCCCCCACGAGAATGCGGTCGCCGCCGGAGATGGGCGGCAGCGTCGCGAGGTCGGGGAGGTCGGCGATGGTGCGGATCAGAGACACACAGGCTCCGGGGGCGGCGAGCAGCGGCGAGGATACCGGGAGGCGCGTCTGCCGTATCCTCTGCCGACGCGCGCCCGCCGGCGCGCCGAATCGAGGTCCCCATGATCGGCACGTCCGCTCCCCGCTTCCCCTCCCGTTCCCGGTTCGGATCGCCCGCCGCCGCAGCCCTGGCGCTGGCCCTGCTGATGCCGGGCTGCCTCAGCGGCACCAGCTATCCGAAGACCTACGCCTCGACCTACTGCGCCGCGCTGTTCACCTGCGTGGACGACACCGAGATCGAGAACTGGACCAACTACGACGACGAGAAGGACTGCCGGGACGACCTCCAGGCCGAGATGGAGGGCACGTCGGTGTACGACGCCTTCGAGGAGGGCGACCGCTCCTTCGACGGTGACGCCGCCGACGCGTGCATCACCGAAGCCGACCAGGTCCGCGATGACGCGGACTGCGGCTCCATGAACTTCATCCAGTTCGTGCTCGACGCCGCGACCGAGGAGTGCGAGGACGTCTACCCCCCAGCGGAGTAGCTCCGAGTCTGGGTTCGTCAGAGCCCGAACTACCTCTCACCCGGAACCCCCGGATGAGCGGTTGCGGTAGTTCCCAGGTCGGGGGCGCCGGGGGCGCTAAAGGACGTTGAACGGGTAGCGAACGTTCTGCGACTCGCCGTCGAACGACGGGAACTTCAGCTGGTTCACTTCCTTGCTCACGCACTGGTCGAGGGCGGTGCCCGCGAACCGGCTGGTCGTGATGCGAGCGCGGGTGACCTTGCCGTCCGGAGCGATGGAGAACTTGAGATAGATCTTCCCGGAGATGTCGGTGCCGCGGGTCTTCTCGAGCGAGAAGCAACGCTGGATGTTGGCGTTGTTGCGGATGATGGTGTCCACCACGAAGGGGCTCGGCCCCCCCGCTCCTGCGCCGGCGTCGACGGCCTTCTCCGGGGGCGGCGCCCCGGGACCGACCGGACGACGGCCCGTGGGCTCGGCCTTGGGGGTCGGGTCTTCCCGCACGACCTCGCGGGGCGCGGGGGTCGGGTCCGGTCGCGGCGCAGGCGTGGCTTCGGCCACCGGCTTGGGCGCAGGCGTGGGATCGCTGCCGCCACCGAGGCCCGAGATCTCCGCGCTCGAGAACTTGCGCGCCTCGGCCCGCTCCTCCTCGGTCAGTCCGTCGGCCGTGGGCTCCTCGTCCGCGAGGTTCTCGTCGGCCACCGGCGGCGGCGTGGGCTCGCGCATCGGCGGCACCGGATCCGGCAGCTCGGACGTCATGCCGTCGCCGGCCGCCGCCAGATCCCCCGCGCGGGTCTGGGCCAGGAAGGCGATGGCCCCGCCGATCAGCAGACCGATGAAGACCGCCGCGAAGGCCTGGCCACCCTTGCGCCCCCGCTGGGACAGGATCGACAGGAACAGGCAGGACGCCGCGGCGAAGCTCGCGAGCCCGATGCCCGCGGACGACAGGGGCGGCGGAAGCAGCGCTGCGGTGGCCGCTCCGAGCAGGCCGACGGCGCCGAGGCCAGCGACCACGCCGAGCTCGGCCGATCCGTCCCGGTGGGCGGCGGAGGCAGCGACGGGCGCAGCGGCAGCGGCGCGCGCGCCAGCCAAGACGAGGCATGCGCACAGCGCGCTGGCCACCAGGGCAAGCCAACGGGCTGCGACGTAGGGGTGATTCATCTCTTTCCTCCGTAGCGCGAAACCAGGGTCAAGGTAGCAGGCAAGAGTGCCAGGTTGACCAACAGGCTGACGGCCATACCCAGAACGGCCAGGGTACCCAGAGAGTTCAATCCGGGATGATTGGCCAGGTTCAAGACCCCAAACCCGAGCATCGTCGTCAGCGCGGCACCACCGATGGCGCGCCCCACCTCGGTGAAGACGGAGCCGATGGCTGCCTCGCCCGCGCCGCGGCCGATCACGTGCACAGCGCCGTCGACGGACAGGCCAAAGAGCACCGGCACCATCAGCATGTTCATGTAGTTCAGATCGAGACCAGCGAGGCCAGCGAGGCCCAGGGTCACCAACAGCGAGGTCGCCGCGGCGAGGAAGCAGAGCAGCGCAGCCCCGAAGTGACCCAGGAAGAACCACAGCGTCAGCGCGACCAGGACCAGGGTCGTCGCCAGCACCGGCATCGCTTCGCGCCGGACCATGTCAAGGATGTCGGCCATGATCATCGGCTCGCCGGCGTAGATCGGCTGCTTGCCTGCCAAGACGGCGCCACGGACCTCCTCGGCGAGGTCGGCGACCTCCATGCCGTCGCTCAGGGTGATGTTGGGGAAGACCAGCACGAAGCCGTCGTCGCCGTCGGCTTGAACGCTGAGGAACTGCCTCTTGATTCCGACGGGCAGGCCGTCACGGTCGAATGGCCTGGCGGCGGCCATCTTCAGCCCGCGGTCGCGCAGCTTGCGCTCGTCGGGGCCGAGCTTGTCGGGCGAGACCTTGGCGAGGATTCGGTGAATCTCGTCGAGGACGGCCGCCTTCTCGGCCTGCTGCGTCGGCACGAGGTCGGCGACGCTGGCGACGAAGTCGACGCGGGTCTGCGCGCCGCGGCCCAGGCTGCGCTGGCGCAGCGCGAGGGCGACGGCGCGCTCCTCGTCGGCGTCGTCAGTGAGCACAACGATCGGGTTTTGGTGGTAGCCCAGGATGCGGTTGACGTCCTTGTCGAGGCGGAAGGTCGGCAGATTGGAGTCGGACAACGCCTCGAAGTCGAAGTCGAAGTGCAGCTGCGGCAAGGCGGACACGGCGAAGGCGACGAAGACGAGGCCGGCGACGGCGACGGCCGGGGCGATGCGCGGCAGCCGGCGCACGAAGGGAGATGCCCTGTCGACGACCTGCCGGGGGCGGTGACCCCGGCGCTCGCGCAGGGCGAGAAGAGCAGGCAGCACGGACCAGTAGGCCAGGCCGACCAGGATGATTCCTGCCGCCGAGATGATGCCGAACTCGCGAAAGGCGCGGAACTCGGACATGCCGACACCGGCGAAGGCGACCAGGGTGGTCAGACCGGCGACCACGACCGCGCGGCCGGTGCTGCCAAACGCGCCAGCGACGGCCAGGGCGGGCGCGACCCCGGCGCCGCGTTCAGTCTCGTAGCGGGAGAGCAGGTGGATGCCGTGGTCGATGCCGATCCCCAGCAGGATCGCGCCGATGAAGCCAGTGAGGATGTTGAGCGCGCCAAAGACGAAGCCGGTGAGGCCCATGGTCCACAGCAAGCCCATCGCCAACGGCACCATGATCAGGCCGACCGCGCTGACGCTGCGGAAGTGGATGGCGAGATAGGCAACCATGAGCAGCAAGGACAAGACCGACGCCGAGCCGAGGTCCTTCTCGACCTGAACCTTCTGGTCGTACTTCTTTTTGTAGCGGCCGGTGGTCGCCCAGTGGAAGTCGGCGCCATAGGTGGCCGGGTCGAGGTCGGCGAGGGCCCCCTCGACCGCGTTGACGACGCGCACGGTGAAGTTCACGTCCATCGAGCCTTCAGCGGGCCGGGCCATCAGGGCGATCATGCGGCGGTCGCGATCGATGTACCAACCATCGGTGAGCTGCTGAGTAAGAAAACGCTGCTCGCTGCGGTCGCCGTATTTGGCCCGCAGGTCCTCGAAGTCGAGGGCCGGCGGGTCGCCCTCCTCGAGGTCGATGTACATCGGGTTGCGGCGGCGGCGCTCCCATCGCTCGCGCGCCGCGAGGCGGTCGCGGGCGACCTCGAGGTCAGCCAGGTCCGCGTAGAACAGGGCATGGTCCATGAAGAAATCGATCGGACGGCGGGCGTCGACGTACGAGATCCCCTCGACCTTCTCGATCCGCTGCATCGCGTCGCGGGCGAAGCGCTCAAGGGCCTCGGGCTCGGCGTCCATGCCGACCACGACGACGTAGCCGATCGAGCCGAAGCGCTCAGAGAGCGCGTCGAGGGCCTGGACGCTGGGGAAGGAGCTGGGCAGCAGGCCGACGAGGTCCGTATCCAAGCGCAGACGACGGCCCCCGAAGACGGCGAGACCGCAGACGATCAGCGCAACCGCGAGGGTGGGCCACGGTCGCCGGAAGGCGAACACGGCGAGACGCCCCAGGGAGCGCTCGGTGGCGGCGACGAGGCGGCTCAGCACGCCGGCGTGCAGACCTGCGGCGCCTGCGGCTTGCCGTCTAGATCGATGACTGGCTTGCACGTCGCGCCACCGTCAGTGCCCTCGCAGTCGGAGTTGACCACACAGGGCGGCGCACAGCGCATCTGCGGCGCGCCGGGGCCGCCGACGTTGGTACAGCGGTAGTTGCCGGTGCAGTTCTCGTCCCACGAGCACGGCAAGCAAGACTTCTTCTTGCGGCACAAGTGCGTGACCGCTGCCTTGGTCGGGTCAACGCGCGGCAGCAGCGCCACCTCGTCGCAGACCAGTCCAGCAGGACAGTCGACATCGGCGCTGCAGACCGCGCTGCAATAACCCGCGCCTTGGCCGACGTCGTTCAGGCAGTAGCCGCCCGTACAGACGGCGACCTCGCTGGTTGTGCTGCAGCTCTCGCCCACAGCCTTGTTTGGCGGCGGCGCGCCCGCGGTGAACGCGACGCAGAGCTGCTCGACCTTCGCGGCCTGATCCGGCCCCCAACCGATCGCATAGGCCCGGCAGTACTCGCCGGCTGCGCAGCCCTTGCCGTCGGGGCAGCTCTTCAGGCTGCTCTCGGCAGCGACCACCCAGCAGATGGGCGTGTAGACGTCGTCGTGGGGTGCGTACGTGCCATTCCAGGCGCTGGTCATCACGGTGCAGACGCTCTTGTAGGCGGTGTCGCTGACCGTGACTGACGCCTTGCAGTCCTGTTGGCTCGAACAGACGTCTGTGCACAGCCCGGGCACGACGTCCGCTGTACCGCCCAGGCACAGGCCGGTCGCGCAGGTCTTGCCCTGGGCTGCAGCCCCGCATTCGTCGCCAAAGGTGCCACTCGCGGCTGCCTTGTCGACGCATTGGCCGCCGCCGGTGACGCTCTTGCCGTCGTTGCCGTAGAAGGTCCACGGCTTGCAAACCTGGCCGAAGCCGCAGTCGCCCGGCCCCGCGCAGATCTTCGAGGCGCCCGGCAGGTGGAAACACTGGCCGAAGGGAAGATACGCGTCGTTGGGGCCGTTCTCGTCGTCCTCATCGAGGTCCATGACGTACTCGCCGACGCCGCACTTCGAGGCGGGGTTCTTGCAATCCGCGTCCTTGATGCACATCGCGCCGCACACGCCGGTGCTGCTTCCCTGGCACATGAAGGCGTTGTTGCAGGGCTTGCCGGCGTCGACGCCGTCGGTCGGGTAGGGGTCGCAGACGTCACCGGTGCCAACGGCCTCGGCGGCGTCGTGCAGACACAGGTTCTGCCACGCCGGCAGCTTGACGCCGCCCGGCTGGGTCGGGTCGGGATCGCCCTTGGCGCTCTGCACGCCGTTGTAGCTGATCTGACAGTGGTAGCTCGGGCCGCAGTCGCCGTTGACGATGCAGCCCTTCGGCCAGCAGATGTCGTAGGTCTGCTTGACGTCGCTGAAGACCTGCCGATCGTGGTCGCAGAACCACGCCGAGCAGTCGGCGTCGCTGCTGCAGGCCGCGCCGCTCTCCTTGCAGAAGCCAGCTTTGCCGAGGTCGGCGACGCAGGTGTCGGTCAGGCAGTCGGTATCGGCCTTGCAGAACGAGACGCAGCCGAGGGTCGGACTCCAGCACAGGCCCGACGCGCAGCTCGCCAGCGCG
>CALAGR010000176.1 GCA_937891735.1 uncultured Pseudomonadota bacterium
CCCCCCCATGAGGCGCCGCGTGTCCGCGGGGGTGGGAGGCGGCCGCAGCCGGATCGCGAGGCGGTACAGCATGCAGGCCCGGTCGAAGGCGAGGGCCCCCGCCGCCTGCTCGGCGGCCTGCTCGGCGTATTCGCCGGCGCGCTCCAGGTGCCCGGCTCCGCAGAAGTGCTCCGTCAGGGCCTCCGGGTCGGCCTGTCGGGACCCCTGCAGCGCCAGGGCCAGCCGCAGGTGCCGCTCGCGCAGCTGGTGGTTGGGCAGCCCCGCCAGCACGGCCTCGCGGATCCGCGCGTGGTACGGCTCGATGGCCGAGTCCTCTCCGGATCCGCGGCTGCGCACGAGGTGGGCCTGCCGCAGGGCTCCCACCGCTTCGGTCTCCATCCCCGGCAGGTTGGCGGCGCGTCGGGCGAGGGCGCGCGACAGGGGGCGACCGGCCACCGCGATGGTCTCGAGCAGCGCCCGCGCGTCCTCGCTCAGCCTGCCCAGGCGCTCCCGCATCACCTCCTCGAGCCGCAGCTTCACCCCCTCGGCCACGTCCTCCCGGGCCCATTCGGTGGTCCCGAGCTCCAAGGCCGCCGTGTCCGCCGCGCGCTCCAGCCAGCCCGAGTCGCCCTCCGCGGGCTGGCCCGTGAGGTCGCGCTTCTGCAGGACGTACCGCGCGAGCTCCTGCACGAAGAACGGGCTGCCCCGGGACTCCGAGGCCACCGCGCGGATCCGCTCGGGACCCTCGCCGCCCACGAGCTCGCCGGCGAGCCGGATCGACTCCTCGGCCGACAGGGGCTCCAGGCGCAGATCGAGCACCGGGGCCACCGTCGCGTGCCGCTGCGCCGAGGGGCCCGCGCCGTCCTGGACGAGGCCCTGGGCCTTGCGCAGCGCCTGCAGGTGAGGCGCGGACATGTCCCCGCTGCGGTAGCTCACCACCAGCAGCAGGGCCGGCGCGTCGGGAGGGCGGGTGACCGACAGCAGCAGCCGCACGGAGTCCAGATCGCCCCACTGCAGATCGTCGATGGTCACGATCAGCGGATGGCGATCCGCGATGCGCCCCAGGAACTCCCTCAGCGCATCGAACGCGCGCTGCCGCAGCTGCTGCGGATCCGGCCCCTCCACCAGCCGCCCCGGGGCCAGCGCGATGGCCTCCACCTGCCGCAGCACCGGGAACACCCGGGCCAGGGCGTGCACGTCCCGGGGCAGGACCGCGTCCACCCGCTCGGGGCTCAGGGACCGCAGGAAGCGCGACAGGGAGTCGATGACGGAGTCCAATGCCTTGTAGGGCATGGACTCCCGCTCGTAGCAGCGTCCCGCGAGCACCACCGCAGACGCATCGCGAGCCAGATCGTCGGCGAACCGCCGCAGCAGCGCCGACTTGCCCATGCCCGAGTCGCCGTGCAGGTGCACGGTCATGCCGTGGCCCGCGGCCGCCGTGGCGAAGGCGCCCTGCAGCCAGCCCAGCTCCTTGCCTCGCCCCACGAACACCGGCCCGCCACGGGTCCCGGCCCGCTCCGCGTCCGCCAGCCCCTTCGGGCGCGGGGGGCTGCCCACCCGACGCAGGATCTCGTCCGCCGAAGGGCGATCCTGGGGCCGCAGACGAAGCAGGTCCATGCACAGGGCGTCGAGATCCGGGGGCACCGCGAGGCCCACCCGGGACGGCGGCGGCGGCTCCGACAGCTGCTTGGCCCGCACGACCTCCTCGAAGTTGCCCCGAAAGGGACGCACCCCGGTCAGCGCCTCGTACAGCATCACTCCGACCGAGTACCAGTCCGAGGCCTCCGAGAGCTTGCGCGCCGAGGCCTGCTCGGGGCTCATGTACGCGCCGGTGCCGGCCACGTAGCGCTCCACCGAGGCCTCGGACGGCGCCATCATCGTCACCAGGCCCAGGTCGAGCAGCACCAGCCGGCCCTCGGCGGTGACCATCACGTTGCTGGGCTTGATGTCCCGGTGCAGCAGGCCCAGCCCGTGCAGGGTGGCGACGCCGTCACACAGCTGCTTCAAGGCGTGCCGCACCCGCCCGTGGTCGATGGTGGTGCCGTCGGGGTTGCCCAGGCGGACCTTCTGACCGAACGCGCGGGGCCGCGTCGTGTCGCCCAGGGGGAGCCGGAGCTCCGCCGGATCCGACGTGGGCTCTTCGTCGGAGAGATCGATCCCCAGGGAGCTCTCGTCCGGCTCGGGCGCGCCGGTCCTGGTGTCCGCCCCGGGCCATGTGGCGTGCCCCACCCACCGCAGGAAGTCCACGCCCTCCACGAGCTCCATCGTGAAGAAGGTCGACTCGCCTTCAGACACGAGCTCGTACAGCGACACGAGGTTGGGGTGGGAGACGTCGGCGATGGCCCGGAACTCGCGCTTGAACCGCATCAGCGCGCCCGGATCGACCTTGCGCAGCGTCTTGAGGGCCACCGTCAGCTCGCGCTGCGTGTCCCACGTCTCGTACACCACCCCCATGCCGCCGACCCCCAGGGTGCGGCGGATCCGATAGCGGTCCGTGCCACCGAACGCATGGTCAGCACTGTCGGACACCGGCCGACCTCCCTCCCAGAGCGGTGACCACCATACCGAATGGACCGGCGGCGGGCGCCTGCCCCCCGTACCGGCCCGCCCGGAGACCCGACCCACAGCGGAAATGGTTGACCCGCTGCGCCGCAGAAGCTATCTCGTACCCGAAACTGAGTGAACGCTCATTCACGCGGGTGACCCCCCTGCCGCGGCACCCAGCGACCGGCAACCCAGCGCAGGCATGGATCTGGCGATGATCGAGAACAAGAACCGCAACGAAGAAGAGGCTGCCTCCATCGCCGTCGCGGAAGACAACCGCGAGCTCGACTGGAAGTCCAAGAGCTTCATGGCCTCGATGTTCATGGGCGACTTCGACGTCGCCATGTGCTTCCCCTTCCCCGCGCAGGACGCCGCCGACAAGGCCGCGGGCGACGCCATGTGCGCCAAGGTGCAGGCCTGGGCCGAGGCCAACATCGACGGGGAGCAGATCGATCACGACGAGGAGATCCCCGCCCACGTGCTGCGCGGCTGCGCCGAGCTGGGCCTCATGGGTATCAAGATCCCCACGAAGTACGGCGGGCTGGGCATGTCCCAGACCAACTACATGCGGATCCTGTCGGTGATCGCGAACCACTGCGGCTCCGTCGCCGCGACCCTGTCGGCCCACCAGTCCATCGGCGCGCCCCAGCCCCTCAAGCTGTTCGGCACCCAGGCCCAGAAGGACAAGTACCTGCCGCTGTTCGCCAAGGGCGCCCTGTCCGCGTTCGCGCTGACGGAGCCGGGCGTCGGGTCCGATCCCGCGAACATGTCCACCACCGCCGTGACCGACGAGAACGGCGACTGGATCCTGAACGGCACCAAGCTGTGGTGCACCAACGGCAACATCGCCGACGTGATCGTCGTGATGGCCCGCACCCCGGCCATCGTCAAGAACGGCCGGGAGATCAACCAGATCTCCGCGTTCATCGTCGAGACCGACACGCCCGGCTTCCAGGTGCTTCACCGCAGCCGCTTCATGGGCCTCAAGGCCATCGAGAACGGGATCATCCGCTTCGTGGACCTCAAGGTCCCCAAGGAGAACCTGGTGGGTGGCGAGGGCAAGGGCCTGCGCCTCGCCCTGACGACGCTGAACGACGGACGGCTGTCGATCCCCGCCATCGGCGCCCAGTCGATGATCGAGATCGGCGCCTTCATGACCCGGTGGGCGAAGACCCGCGAGCAGTGGGGCAAGGTCATCGGCGAGCACGAGGCAGGCGCGGAGAAGCTCGCCCAGATCACCGCCGGCGCCTACGCCATGGAGACGTTCTCCAACTACTGCGCGGCCCTGTCCGACATGGGCGACCGGGACCTGCGCATGGAGGCGGCCTCGGCGAAGCTGTACAACACCGAGATGTCGTGGACCCTGGCGGACACGGCCATGCAGCTGCGCGGCGGGCGCGGCTACGAGACCCACACCTCGCTGGAGGGCCGCGGCGCCCCGGCGTTCCCCATGGAGCGGGCGCTGCGGGACACGCGCATCAACCGCATCGTCGAGGGCACCTCGGACATCATGCGGCTGTTCCTGGCCCGTGAGGCGCTGGACAGCCACCTGCGGCTGGCGGGCGGCCTGTTCAAGCGCGGCGCGACGGTCGGCGACAAGCTCGGCGTGCTGGCCAGGTCCGGCGTGTTCTACGCGCGCTGGTACCCCCGCCTGTGGCTGGGCGGCCTCTTCAAGAGCTACGGCGGCTTCGATCCGCGGCTGCGCAAGTGGGTCAAGTGGGTGGAGAAGCGCTCCCGCAAGCTCGCGCGGACCCTGTTCCACCAGATGATGTTCAAGGGCCAGAAGCTGGAGATGCACCAGCTGATCCTCGCGCGGCTGGTGGACGTGGGCACCGAGCTGGCCGTCATGGCCCTCGTGGCGGCGCGGGTGCAGACGGAGATGGCCGCCGGCGACGCCTCGGGGCTCAACAAGGCGGTGTACTGGCTGCACGCCCGCTCGGTGGTCGTGGACCAGCTGTTCTCCGCCGTGACCAGCAACAGCGACGCCCTGGCCCGCGCGGTGGCGAAGGAGGCCATGGACGGGGCCGACACGCTGCCCGCGCCCCGGGAGCTGGACATGGATCCGCTGCCTCGGGAGCGCAGCCTGGACATCACCTCCGGCCGCCAGACCAAGCGGCTGTGGGAGGGTGGGTCGGTTCCGTCCGACGATGCCCCGGTGAAGAGCGCCTGACCCGGCGGGCACGGGCGGGGGGCCCTACACTCCCGCGCCGTGCCCCTGCCACCCCCCACCGAGACCACCGGCCTGCTCGACGAAGCGCGGGCGCTGTGGACCCTCGCCTGGCCCATCGTGATCGCCCAGGTGGGCGTGATGTTCATGGGCGTGGTGGACACGGTGTTCGCGGGGCCCCTGGGCGCCGAGTCCATGGCCGGACTGGCCATCGGCAACATCGGGTTCTTCGGGATCTTCGTCATCGGGGCGGGCACGCTGCGGGCCCTGGACTCCTGGGTGTCGCGGGCCTGGGGGGCTGGCCGCCTGGACGACTGCGCCCGAGGCCTCGCCCAGTCCCACTGGCTCGTCGCGCTGATGACGCCGCCCCTGGCGCTGCTGTGCCTGGCGGTGCCCTGGGCCCTGACGGCGATCGGGTACGAGCCGGGGATCGTGGAGGCCAGCCGGGCCTACATCGTGCCTCTGGTGTGGGGGCTCCCGGCGGCCCTGCTCTTCGCGGGCTACCGGAGCTTCCTGGCCTCGGTGAACATCACCGTGCCGATCATGGCCGCCGCGGTGCTCGCCAACGCGCTGAACCTGGGCCTGGACTGGGCCCTCATCGACGGCAAGCTCGGCGCCCCGGCCCTGGGCGTGGTGGGGATCTCCTGGTCCACGTCGGCCTGCAAGGGGCTGATGTTCGTGATGCTCGCGGGATCGGTGTGGCTCCACCCTGCGCTGCGCGCGCTGCCGTCGGTGCTCCGGCGCCCCGAGCCGGCCTTGATCCGGCGACTGATCGCCGTGGGGCTGCCCGTGGGGTTCACGATCTTCGCGGAGGTGGGCGCCTTCGGGGGCGTCGGGGTGCTGATGGGGCTCAAGGGCGCCGTGCCCCTCGCCGCGCACCAGGTGGCCCTAAACATGACGGCCCTGCTCTTCATGGTCCCCCTGGGGCTGAGCACCGGAGCGGCGGTGCGGTGCGGGCAGGCCCTGGGAGCGGGCGACCCGGAGGCCGTGCACCGGGCGGGCACCGCGGCGCTGTGGAACGGCGTGGCCTACGCGGTGCTGTCGGCCTCGATGCTGATGGCCTTTGCCGTGCCCATCGCCCGGCTGTACCGGGTCACCGACGACGTGATGCAGCAGGCCGTGGTGTTTCTGGGCGTGGCGGCGCTGTTCCAGCTCGTGGACTGCCTGCAGGTGCTCGCCAACGGGGTGCTGCGGGGCCTGGGGGACACGCGGCTGCCCCTCGCGTTCACGGTGCTCGGCTACGGGGTCCTGGGGATCCCCCTGGGGTGGCTCGGCGCCTTCAAACTCACCGACGATCCGATCTGGCTCTGGTACGGCCTGACCATCGGACTCACCGTAGTGGCGTTCCTGGCGATCCTGCGGTTCCGCTGGCAGGTGCGCACCCTGCGCGCGGCCGAGCCGCTCTGAAGGGCCGCAGATCCCTATACTCCGGCCCCATCAGCAACGACCACCAAAGGGATACGACATGGTTCGCGACGAGTTGAAGGCGATGTCCATCGCGGCGCTCAAGGCCCGCGACAAGGAGACCCGAACCCTGCTGTCGGGCGTGCTCGGCCGGTTCCAGGAGGTCGAGAAGTCCGGCAAGTTCGACGGCTGGACCGAGCAGAGCCAGCGGGAGCTCATCGCCGCGCACATCAAGCAGCTGTCGAGCTCGCTGGAGGTGCTGGCCGGCTCGGACCTCGCGGCGCAGTACCAAAAGGAGATCGATCTGCTGGCGCCGTTCGGGCCCCAGCTGCTCGATGAAGCCGCGACCCGGGCGATCCTGTTGCCCATGGTGGGCAAGGTGTCCGGCGTCGGACCGGTCATGGGCAAGGTCATGGGCAAGTACAAGGGCCAGGTGGATCCGGGCCTGGTGCGGCGGCTCGCGGCCGAGCTGGGCCTGCTGTAGATGCAGGTGCCAACCTCGGACGTGAAGTGCGCGGGGGCCCTGCTCCTCGCGCTGCTGTGCGCCGGCTGCCCCCAGGATCCGCTGCTGATCGACGACGTGGACCCGATCGGCGCGGTGGACGGCAGCTTCTCCTGCATCATCTACAGCGCGACCGAGGACCGCTTCGACCTCGGCGCCGCGCAGCTCGAAGGCGACCTGGACAGCACCGACTTCATCGCCGGGCTGCGCACCCAGGGGTGCATCGCCCGCCGCATCACCGCAGACCGCGGGGATGTCGTCAGCGTGGCGCTGCTGCAGCAGACCCGGTTCGACAGGGCGCAGATCCTCGAGCTCGACCTGCCCGTGAGCGTGCTCTCGGAGCGGGCCGACAGCCCCCTGGTGGTGAACGACGTCGTCGTCTTCGCGGGCAACGGCGGGTTCGGCTCGATGTACAGCCTCGACCCCGGGGAGGACCCGCACCTGTTCGCCCGGACGGCGGGCGGGGGCGTGCTCCTCAGCCAGTGGGGCGTGGACGAAGACGCGGTCATCGCGGGCACGTTCACCGGACTGCGCATGGGCGCGCTGTGATGCGCCGCCTCCTGCTGCTGATCGCCCTCGCCGTGCCAGCGGCCGCCCACGCTGGTCCCCTGACGCTGGAGGAGATCGGCGCCATGGCGCCGGGCCAGCGCTCCTTCACGGGCTCCCCGTTGCTCGAGTTGGCGGGCCTCCCCCAAGGGATCGGTTGGATCGACCCCACCGGGCCCGGCGCCCGGGGCGGCGGCGACTACGAGGTCCTCGACGTCGGTGACGTGTCGCTCGTGGCGGGGCCGTGGACGTACAACACGCTGAGCGGGGACCACATCTACGCGAGCCTGAACGCGTTCCTGGGCGCCCACGACAACGAGTACGACTTCGTGTCGATCTTCGTCACGGAGCACCTGGACTTCGGCGCGTTCTACTCCCCGCTGCAGAACGACACGGACGGGATCGGCTCGGGGATCTTCGACCAGACCTCGGACGCCGGATACGGCGAGCTCGAGGGCTTCCTGTTCATGAACTCGATCTTCGACTACACGGGCTCGGTGCACGACGCCCTGTACTTCGGCCAGGAGATCGGCCACCGCTGGGGCGCCTACGTGCGCCGCTCCGGGGGCGGACGCGACATGCTCGGCCGGGACGACGCGCACTGGTCCTTCTTCCTGGAGACCCAGAACTCCACCATGGAGGGCAACGCCTGGACCGAAATCGAAGACGGGCTCTTCGAGACCGACCACCTCGCGGAGATCGGCTACAGCAAGCTCGACCAGTACCTCATGGGCTTCCGGGATCCCCAGGACGTGCCCGACTGGTTCCTGATCGATGACCCGCAGGTCGTGCGCAACCCCATCAACTGGGATACGGAGCCCGACTCGCCCCCGTACTACGCGGTGCGGCAGTACGTCGATGAGGAGGAGGCCCAGAACCTGCCCTCCATCCGGGTGCAGGGGGATCGCATCGACATCGGCCTGGACGATGTGGTCGCGGTGCACGGGGAGCGGGACCCGGACTTCACCGAGGCCCAGCGCGACTTCCGCATGGCCATCGTGATCATGATGCCCGCGTCCGCCACCCTGGACTTCGACCCGTACCTGGTGGTCGAGGACACCCGGGAGGATCTGGCGGCCCTGTGGGAGTCCATGGTGGATGGTCAGGCGACCCTGTCCACGAGCCTGGGTTGGTCCGACGGGAGCTACGGGTTCCGACCGGACAGCTTCCCGTCGACCCCGGCGTTCGAGCCCGAGGTGGACGACACCAGCGACACCGGCCTCGGGGGAAGCGGCTGCCGCTCCAGCCAGGCCGGCCCTGGCGCCTCGGCAGCCTGGGCTCTCGCGCTGCTGTTGCTCGCCGTCATCGGCCGATCGACACGGGCAGGCGCTTGCGACCCCACTGTCCGGGCTGGTCTTCGAACACGCCGGGGATGACCTGACCACAGGCGCCGCAGGTGCCGCCAGGCCCCATGCGCCAGGCCTGCAGCCGATACCAGTCCCGCTCGATCAGCGCTGCGCCACACCCCGGACACACCGTGGTGTCCCCGGCGGCGTCGTGCACGTTGCCCGTGTAGGCGTAACGCACGCCAGCGTCCTGGGCGATGGACCGGGCCCGGGTCAGGGTCCCCGCCGGCGTCGCGACGACATCCAGCATCTTGTAGTCGGGGTGAAAGGCGCTGAAGTGCATCGGCACATCCGGGCCCAGCTCGTCCACGACCCAGCGGGTCATGGCCTCGAGCTCTTCGTCCGAGTCGTTGCGGCCGGGGATCAGCAACGTGGTCAATTCGACCCAGACGCTGGTTTCGTGAACGAGCCAACGCAACGTGTCCAGGACGGGCTCCAGACGGCCCCCGCAGACCCGCCAGTAGAAGTCGTCGGTGAACGCCTTGAGATCGACGTTCGCCGCGTCCATGTGCGCGAAGAGGTCCTCCCGAGGTCCCGCTTCGATGTAGCCGGCGGTCACCGCGACGTTCTTGATCCCGCGCCCGCGGCACTCCGCGGCCACGTCGGCGGCGTACTCCAGGAAGATGATCGGATCGTTGTAGGTGTACGCCACGCTGCGGCAACCCAGGCGCTCGGCGGCGTCGGCGAGGCCGGCGGGGGTCGCTGAGTCGGCGAGGGTGTCCATCTGGCGGGACTTGCTGATGTCCCAGTTCTGGCAGAAGGCGCAGGCGAGGTTGCATCCCGCGGTGCCGAACGACAGCACCGGGGTCCCGGGAAGGAAGTGGTTCAGGGGCTTCTTCTCGATTGGATCGACGCAGAACCCCGAGCTCCGCCCCCAGGTCGTGAGCACGATCTCGCCACCCTGCCGCGCCCGCACGAAGCAGAGCCCACGCTGACCTTCCTGCAGCGCGCAGCGCCGGGGACAGACGGTGCACTCGACCTTGCCGGAGGGCAGCGCGCCCCACCAGCGGGTCGGGTGCCCCGCGGTCATCACTCCGCCTCGGTCTCCGGGGACTCCTCCGCGCTCTTCCCCTCGGCCGCGTGCTCTGCCTTGGATCCCTTGACGCTCAGGCACTCGGGCTTGTTCTTGTACCGGATGACGAAGGGCACGTAGGTCATGCAGCTCTCGTCTGCGCCCGTGCCCATGCACACCTCCTGGCAGGTGGCGTAGGTCGCCTTGTGCTCCGCCTCGCGGGACATCCCGGTGCGCGTGTCCACCACCCGGTTGTAGACCAGCTTGCCGCCACCATCCTCGTCGGAGCTGTGCAGCGACGTGATGACCTCGCCGGGCGTGCCCTTCTCCCAGATCCCCTTGCGCTGCTTCATCGCGTGGATCTGGGCCTCCAGCAGATCCGGGGCGGGCGCCGCGTCCATGCCAAAGGCGACCGCCTGGCCCTCGCTGACGAACTTGAGCGCCGCCGCGGGGCAATCCACCAGGAGCCGGCCGTAGTGGTCCTGATCCCCCGTCGTGGTGCAGTCCCAGGTCTCCGAGGCGCCCAGCTTCCATCCGGCCTTGGCGATCACGTACAGCTCGGCGGCCGTCCAGTCGCCCCACCGGTGCACCGGACCGTAGCTCTCCAGGGTGTTGTAGCCCTGAAGGCGCACGCCGTGGCCGTCGTGGGGGCCCGACTTGAACTTGAAGCTGTCCCCGTCGGACCAGCGCACCGACATGAGCTCCCCGTTGAGGCGGACCGTAGGCCACTTCGGGTCGAGCTCGGGGTCCGGCGCCGGCGCCGGCGTGGCCGCCTCGGGCTCAGGGGTGGTGCCCGACGTGGTGGACGCCTTGCGGCACCCCAGGGGCAGCAAGAGAGCGGCGCCGAGCGCCAGGGAGAGGATGGGAGGGAGATCGATGCGAGGCATGAGGTGCACAGGATGCCCGATTTGGGGCCGCGAGGGGACCGACCATCACCCCCTGCAGATCACGCAAGAAGCCGCACCCCAGGGTTTGTTGGACGTTCGTGGACAACCGTCTTTCCAAATGCAATCCTGCCGCCGCCCGGCCTGGGGGGCGAACAGGGCTGCGGATTTGGAGCGACGACCATGGCTACTGACAAGACGACGAAGCGTACGTTCACAGGCCGCAAGAGCAAGGTCGACGCGGTCGCCCACCTCGTGGGAACCGTGTCGGATCGTGAATTGGCCGAGCAGATCGGCGTGACCGCCGAAAACGTAAGGACCTGGCGCAAGCGACGTGGCATCCAGGCCACCTGGGCCGGAGCTCCCACCGAGGCCCCCTCCGCCGCTGCGGCGAGCCCCGCCGCCGCCGCCGCTGCGGCG
>CALAGR010000177.1 GCA_937891735.1 uncultured Pseudomonadota bacterium
CGCCGTGCAGCCGGGCACGAGCGACAAGCAGATGGTGGAGCACAGCGCGCTGTACCCGGCCACCCTGGGCCTGCGCTGGCACGTCTCCCCCCGGCAGCGCTTCACGTTCTACGCCGGCCCCCGCATCGACTGGATCTCGTTCAGTGATCCCGGCGACCTGGACCTGCGCCGGGGCCGGGCGTCCCTCGGCAGCTTCTACGCCGAGGGCTGGTGGCAGCTCGACATCCCGTTCGCGCCCCTGGGCCGCAAGAACACGAACGTCACCGGTCGCCTGAACCTCGGGTACATCCACAGCAACCTGGACGGCCAACGGTTCGATTTCGGGTCGGTCGTCGGCTACTTCGGCCCTGTCGAGCTCTCGTTCGATCTGCGGGTCCGCAGGATCGGGAGCCCCGTCGCGTTCCAGTTGACCGCCGGGTACCGGCTGTCGGCCGGCGGTGGCGTCTTCCTCGAGCTCGGCTTCGTCGCCCCCACCATCGGAAAGGCGGACTCCTGATGCGCGCCCTCGCCCTCATCGTCCTCGCCCCGCTCGCCTGGCTTCCGACCGGCTGCTCCACGGTCGCATGCGCCCACGGCGACTACAGCGCCGCGGAGTGCCGGGTGGCGGCCGAAAACCACTACGCGCGCGTGCTCACCTCCACCGGCGTGACCGTCCGATTCCAGGATCCGGCCGCCACCGACGCGGACACATGGCAGGCCCTGGGCAAGCTCACCGAAGAAGAAGGCGCCGTCGTTCACGGGCGCCCGTCCACCCTCACTGACTTCGCCATCTCCATCGATCCCGGCACGCTGGGCGCGGACCGCCTGGAGCTCGTGCTGGACAACGTGGCCTCGGACGCGGTGCTCACCGTCGGCCCCGTCGGCGCCGAGATCGAGGTCCCCGGGCCCCTGGTCGGCACGCGGCGGGGGCTCACGGTGGACCTGGACGACGAGATCGTGTGGGTGCGCGCGCGCAGGACCTGCGGCCCCAGCTTCCGCCTCGCCGTGGCCGCGGACGTGCAGACCAACCCCGTCCAGTTCGAGCGCATCCTGGAGAGCCTGCACGACGAGGCCGCGGACGCAGAGGCCGCCGGCGCCCCCCTCATGGGCTTCGCGCTGCTCGGCGACCTCGCGGAGGATCCGGTCGAAGACGAGCTGCGCCACATCGAAGAGCTCCTGTTGAAGAGCCCGGTGCCCGTGTCCGTGGTGCCTGGAAACCACGACGTGCATGGCGACGAGTTCGCGCTGTACAACCGCGTCTTCGGGGCCGGCACCTACGCCCAGAGCGTGTGCACGGCGCGGGTGGTGCTGCTCGACACGGGGACCGGCAGCCTCGCGGCCTCGATCCAGGGACGCCTGCCGGAGCTGATGGAGCGCAGCGGCTCGGATTTCCTCGTGGCCGGTGGCCACTACCCCGCCTGGCCCGGCCGCACCGGCAACGGATGGGGCGACGAGGACGCGGCCTGGTACCTGCTGTCGGAGCTCGCCCGCAACGACGCGGACCTGTACATGGCCGGCCACTACCACTCCTGGGAGGAGATGCCGGAGGTGCCCGTGGGGGACGGCGAGGTCCACCAGATCATCACCGGCACCGCGGGGGCCAGCCAGGGCGGCGGCGTGCCGCACTTCGGCTACACGCGCCTGACGTTCTCAGGGGCCGGGATCGACACCTGCTTCGTCGAGGTCCTCCCGCCGGGCCGGTCCGCGAAGGGCAGCGGAACCCAGGGCGGCATCCGCTACTGCGATTAGGCGCGACCGGGCAGCGCAAGGCAACCCGGGGGATGTGTAAGGGCTTGTGAGGCGAGGGGCCGGTCCCGACGCGGCGCGACTAGGGTCAGGGCACACACCGCTTCGGAGCCCTCCCGCCATGAGCCGACCCAGCCCCCGCCTTGATCTCCTCGCCCTCTTGGGTCTGCTGACCTTCCCGGTCGGCTGTTCCACCAACACCGACGACGACGACGCGGCCGACGACGACACGGCCGACGACGACGACACGGGCGACGACGACGACACCACCGGCTGCTGGCAGGCGGACACGATCCTGGACGTCAGCGACGCAGCGGGAGCGGGCGCCGGGTACGCGGCCCCAGAGCTGGCGGCGAGCTGCGACGGCGACGAGCTGATCGTCACCGGCAACGGGATCCCCACCTACACCTTCGTGGCGATGACGCCGAACCCCCTCAACGAGATCGCCCAGAGCTACCGGATCACCTTGACCCCACAGGTCGCGGCCCAGACCACCGACATCCCCCTGCTGGGCCTCGCGGGCTTCGCGGTGAACGGCATGCCGTGGTTCGGCCCCAACGAGGGCCCCATCCCGGATCCCTACGGAGACCCGGTCTACAACGGGATCATGGACGGCTGCATGGGCCACACGGCCAACGAGTACCACCAGCACGCGCTGCTCCAGAAGTGCCTCATCCAGGCCGCGGTGGCCGTCGCCGAGCCGTGGACCCTGGCGGATCCGGATCCCACCGAGCCCTCCCCCATCCTGGGCTGGGCCCTGGACGGCTTCCCGATCTACGGCCCCTATGGATGCGTGGACGCGGGCTGCAAGTCGGTCGTGGAGATGCAGAGCAGCTGGGTCCAGACCGGCGACCCCACGACCTATGCCTGGGACAACTACACCTACCAGGAGCAGGTCGGCGACCAGTACATGGACCGCTGCAACGGCCGGACCCAGCCCGACGGCTCCTACGGCTACCACGCCACCGAGGGCTTCCCGTACATCCTGGGCTGCTACGTGGGCACCCCGAGCGACGCGGCGGGCAACGAGAACACCGGCGACGACGACGACAACGGCGGACCCGAGGCCTGCGAGGACGAGAGCGAGTGCGTCGGCGCCTGCCCCGACGGCGCGCTGGGCTGCACCTGCGCCGACGGCCCCCAGGGCACCGGGATCTGCGTGCCCACCTGCGCTGAGGATTCCGACTGCGAGGACCTCGTGGGCGGCCCCCCTGGAGGGCTGACCTGCGACGAGGCCGAGGGCATCTGCGTGCCCAACGGCGGCGGACCCCAGTGAAGCGACTCGCCCTGCTCGGCGCTGTCGCGTTGCTCGGATGCTCCGAGGGCGAGCGGCTCCCGCTGGAGCCAGGCGGCGATGAGGCGGCCGTGCACCCCGTGCTCGACGGGGTCAGCTGGGGCGTGGACTGGAACCTGGGGGAGGCCGAGTACACCGAAGAGGGCTGGGCCATCACCAACGACCTGGGCTTCACCTTCGTGCTCGAGGCGGGGTGGCTGGTGGACTACTCGCTGACCCTGGTGCCCTGCACGGACACGGTGGCGGACGCGGGCTGGGAGCGCCTCCTGGGGATCGGTGTCGCCCACGCCCACCACGTGGAGTTCGACGACCCCTCCGAGGTGGTCCCCCAGCACCCCGAGGGACTCGGTTCGCCCGGCCCCGCGGGCCTCGGCGCGCTGTCCTTCGGGGCCGCCACCTACTGCAGCGTGCACTGGCTGGTGGCCTCGGCGGACGAGGGCGCGCTGGCCCCCGACGGCACCGACCTGTCCGACGTGGCGCTGAGCGTCTCCGCCCGCTGGCAGGGGGCCGAGACGGCCGGAGCCCTGGACCTGTCCACGGAGTGGACCAACGGGGTGCTGCTCGACCTGCAGGTGGTCCCCTCCGATCTCGGCGACGAGCCGGTGCACGGCCGGGTCACGGTGGTGCGCTCCCTGGGGCACCTGTTCGACGGCGTCGATCCGACGGTGCACACGGACCTGCAGATCGCCTGGGCGCTGCTCAGCAACCTCGTCGAGCAGGCCGAGGTGAGGTTCGAGCTCGACCCCAAGCGCTGACGCGGCCCCCAACCGCCAAGTAGACTGCCCAGCGTGCGACCAGAGCCCGCCGAGTCCCCTGAGCCAGTCCCCCTCGGGCTCCGGCTCGTGCCGGCGCTGGCGCTGGCCCTCGGCACCGCCTTCGTGTTGGCGCGGTTGCCCACCGCCACCGCGAGCTACCCCGGCGGCGCGGCGGGATCCCACTTCGCCCCCCACCTGCACCGCCTGTACGTCGCGCTGAACACGCGCCTTGTGCTGAACGGCGAGATGTCGCCCCTGATGTGGCTACGGGAGCTCGACGGGGAGTACCCGCCGGTCATGCCCCTGGCCCACATGATCGCGGCGGCGCCCTTCGGTCAGAGCCTTACGGCGGCGATCCTGGCGGGCTGGCTGTGGGTGGTGCTGCTCGCCTGGGCGGCG
>CALAGR010000178.1 GCA_937891735.1 uncultured Pseudomonadota bacterium
GATTCCCCCCGACCAGAAGGTCTGGGCGTTCAGCCACCCCCCGCCCCCGTCCACGAGCGCCGTGTTCCCCGAGACGTCCACGTTCGTCAGGACCGCCGTGCCCGCCTCCAGCCACAGGCCGCCTCCGTTGTAGGAGGCCTCGTTCCCTTCGAGCGTGACGTCCGTCAACGAGAGCGAGGCGCCCTGGGCGTACAGCCCCCCTCCGTAGTCTGCGTCGTTGCCCAGCACCTGGACGTCGAGCAAGTCCGGCGCGCCGCCCGACAGGTAGATCCCGCCGCCGTCGAAGGTGGCCCCGTTGCCGGACACGACGAGGTGCCGCAGGGTGGGGGACGCGCCATCGACGTGGATCCCACCGCCCATGGCGCCGAAGCCGCCGGTGATCGTGAACCCCTGGATCAGCCCGCCCGCCCCCGGACCGACCAGCGTCAAGGTCGAGCCGGTGGACCCGCCGTCCAGCGTCGTCAGGAACAGCCCGCCGCGGCTGACGAGATCGAGGGCCTTGCCCTGCAGGTCCAGGTTGCCGGTGTAGGTGCCCGGCAGGACGCAGATGCTGTCGCCGGGAGATGCGGCGGTGACCGCGGCCTGGAGCGCCGCGAAGTCGGTCGACACGTCGAACGTGCAGCTCAGACACGTGCCGTCGACTACGCCGTCGCAGTCGTTGTCCGCCCCGTCGCACAGGTCGGCCGCCGACGGGTTGACGAGGTCGTCCGTGTCGTCGCAGTCCCCCTCGCAGATCCGGTAGCCGTCGGCGTCGTCGTTCGCCTCCACGGCGGGTACGACGAGGTCGCAGTCGTTGTCCACCCCGTCACACGCCTCGGTGAGCGCCGGCGAGCGCGTCGGGTCGGCGTCGTCGCAGTCCCCCTGGCAGGGGTAGAAGCCATCGCCGTCCTGATCCGACGACGTGCCCTCGTCGACGGTGCCGTCACAGTCGTTGTCGACCAGATCGCAGAGCTCGGGCGCGCCGGGCCAGGTCCCTGGCGCCGCGTCGTCACAGTCCCCGTCACACAGCCGGAAGCCGTCGCCGTCGTCGTCCGCCTCGTCCGCGCTCGCCCCGTCGCAGGCTCCGTCCAGGCCGTCGCACAGCTCGGGCGCGCCGAGCCAGGTGGTCGCGAGGTTGTCGTCGCAGTCCCCCTCGCAGGTCGACTGCCCGTCGCCGTCGACGTCGTCCCACTCCACGGTCGGATCGCTGTCGTCGCAGTCGGCTGGCGAGTTGCAGGTGGAGTAGCCGTCGCCGTCGGCGTCGGCTGGGGTCGCCAGGGGATCCCCGTCGTCGCAGTCGCCCGCGCACCCCGCGAAGCCATCCCCGTCCGCGTCGACCTCGTCGGCGGGGATGATCCCGTCGCAGTCGTTGTCCGCGCCGTCGCACACCTCCGCGCCCCCGGGGAGGCGCGAGGCGTTCACGTCGTCGCAGTCCGGTGGCAGGGCGCAGGTCGTCACCCCGTCCCCGTCGGTGTCCGCGATGTTGCTGGCGAGGCTGCCGTCGTCGCAGTCGCCAGGGACCGATCCGTCGCAGCAGACCGGTCCGGCCCCGAAGTCGTAGCCCTCGCAGGCCCCGTCGCCGTCGTCGTCGGCCGTCGCGGTCCCCTCGTCGATCGCGCCGTCGCAGTCGTTGTCCTTGCAGTCCAGGACCTCGGGCGCGCCCCAGAACACCTGGGGATCGGCGTCGTCGCAGTCCGCCAGCCCCGCCACCGCGCCGTCGCCATCGACGTCCACCGCCTCGCCCCCGACGCAGTCGTCGTCCAGCCCGTTGCCGGGGATCTCGAGCGCGCCGGGGTAGACGCCGGCGTTGCTGTCGTTGCAGTCGCCGTCGCAGGTCGTGACGCCGTCGCCGTCGACGTCGAGCTGGTCGAGCCAGGCCGAAGCGTCGTCGCAGTCGTCGCACGCCGGCGAGCCGTCGAGATCCCCGTCGATCTCGGCGAGGGGAACCACGCCGTCGCAGTCGTCGTCCAGGCCGTCGCAGACCTCCGCGGCCCCGGGGCCGATGGCGGGATCGGCGTCGGCGCAGTCACCGTCGCAGGTCGAGGCGCCGTCACCGTCCACGTCGTCCAGGTTCAGGACGGCCGAGGTGTCGTCGCAGTCGCCGGGCGCCGCGAGCGCGCAGCAGGTCACGCCAGCCCCCAGATCCGCCCCCTCGCACCAGCCGTCGCCGTCGTCGTCGCTTGTCGCCGTCCCCTCGTCGATCAGCCCGTCGCAGTCGTCGTCCTCGCAGTCGACCTGCTCGGCGGCGCCGGGCCAGGTGTCCGGATCGATGTCGTCGCAGTCGTCGCCTCCCGAGGCCTCCGAGGCGCGACCGTCCCGATCGATGTCCACGCCATCCACGCCGTCGCAGTTGTTGTCCACGCCGTCGCCGACGGTGTCCGTGGCGCCGGGGTGCACCGTGTCGTTGCTGTCGTTGCAGTCCCAGTACAGCTCCTCGCTCTCCTCGGAGTTGGACGGGTAGCCGTCGCCGTCGGAGTCCAGTCCGTCGTAGCCGTCGCAGTTGCTGTCCACGTCGTCGCCGAAGGGATCGTCGGCCTCGGGGTGGATCGTGGCGTCGAGTGGGGCGCAGTCGTTGGAGTTGGCCCACCCGTCGCCGTCGAGGTCGGGACAGTCGGCGTCATCCCCGTCGATCGCCTGATCGCAGTCGTTGTCGAGCTGGTCATCGCAGACTTCGACCGCGAAGGGGTTGATCGACGGGTCCTCGGGCTCGCAGTCGACGTCGTCGGGGCTCCCATCGGCGTCGAAGTCGTAGAGCAGCTGCGCCTGGGGGCAGCCCGCCAAGGCGACCAGCACGGCCGACAGACACCACAGACTCGACCGACCCATGAACACCCCCTCGTCTCGACCCAACCTATCCCGGATCCTCCGGCTGCGCCGGGGACGGGGTCACCGGGCAGCAGCGCGACGCCGAGCAGGCTCGCCGGGGAACGACGCGAAGCCTTCCGAAGCTGAGCCGACGCCGGCCCACCCAATCACCGACCCGCACGGGGGGTGTTCTGGCCCCCGCTCGCACGGTCGGTTCAGTCGCTCGCCCAGGCCGTCCGCAGCCACTCCGCCAGGTCCTTGCCCCCGACCTGCAGGCCGGACGGTCCGAGCAGGTCCGGGACCGAGCCCCGCCCAGGGGCGCCTTCACCCTCGAGGCCCTCGGTGGCTTCGGCGACCGCGCGTTGCGCCGCGGCCAGCGCGTCGGGGGCGCCGCCGTACCAGGCCGCGAAGCCCTCCTCCTCCCGGGGATCGGGCAGGGGCACGGGCTGGAAGACCTCGTGCGCCACCTCGGCTCCCGTCTCGCCTCCCGAGCGGAGCTCCCGCATCCGGCCCAGGAGGGCGTCCCGCTCCCGGCCCCGCCAGGCGAAGATGGCCCAGGGGTCCTCGTCGAAGCGCTCGGCGAGGATGTACAGGGTCGCCGCCACGTGCTTGCAGGGGTTCGCCCAGTCGGGGCAGCTGCAGGCCGTCGCCAGGTCGGTGGTGCGGGCGGGGAACAGGGAGAGCCCGGCCTCGGCGAAGTCCTCCTCGATCTCCTCGGGCATCTCCCCCGCGAGCAGGCGCGCCGCGTGCAACGCCCGGCCGGCCATGCAGCCGACCGCCGTCTCCCATTGGGCGTCGGTGAAGGGCTCGAGGCGCAGCTCGACGAGGTAGGGGCGCGCGCGGCTCCCCTGCACGCCGGCCTGGACCCGCCCCGGGCTCACGACCAGGCTGGATACCTGGCCCGACCGGGCGTAGGACCGTCCCCGGGTCAGGCGGGCCCCCATCCCGAACGACTCCAGGATGTCCACGAAGCGGCGGGACCACCACGTCGCGCCGATGGCGCCCTTGCGGCTCTTCGAGGCGATGCCGTCCTTCGCCTTCAGCGGCTTGCTGGTCGTGTACGAAGGCCAGCGATCCCAACCCCTTGCCATGGTCAGTCCTCCTCGACGGCTTCGGCGGACAGGGCCACGACGCGGCGCAGCTCCTCCGCCGACAGCTCGGTGAGCCAGTCCTCGCCCGCCCCCACGACCAGGTTCGCCAGGGCCTTCTTGCGCGCGATCATCATGTCGATGCGCTCCTCCATCGTCCCCACGCAGACCAGCTTGTGCACCTGCACGTTCTTGTGCTGGCCGATGCGGAAGGCCCGGTCGGTGGCCTGGTCCTCGACGGCGGGGTTCCACCACCGGTCGAAGTGCAGGACGTGGTTCGCGGCGGTCAGGTTCAAGCCGGTGCCGCCGGCCTTGATGGACAGCACGAACAGGCGCGGTCCGCCTTCGCCCTGGAAGCGCTCCACCATCCGGTCCCGGGCGGCCTTCGTGGTCGCGCCGTCCAGCAGGAGCACCTCCTCCCCGAAGCGGCGCTGGAAGTGGCCCCGCAGGAGCCCCGCCAGCGCGGCGTACTGCGTGAAGACCAGCGCCTTGTCCCCGGCGGCCAGGGCCTCGTCCAGGATCTCCTCGGCGACCCGGAGCTTGCCCGAACGCCCAGCGAGCTCCGACCGGTCCGCCAGGAGCTGGGCGGGGTGGTTGCAGGCCTGCTTCAGGCGGGTCATCGCGGCGAGGATGGCCCCGCGCCGCTTCATGCCGCCGGCGCCATTGAGGGCCTCGTCGAGGTCGTCCACCACCGCCTGGTACAGGGTGGCCTGCTCCCGCGTGAGCCGGCACTCGATGATCCGCTCCACCTTGTCCGGCAGGTCCGGGGCGATCTTCGCGTCGGTCTTGAGGCGGCGGAGCACGAAGGGGCGCGTCAGCCGCCGCAGCCGGTCGGAGGCCTCGGGTCGTCGGTCTCGCTCGATGGGCAGGACGAAGGACCGCCGGAACGCGGTGGGGCTCCCCAGGAGCCCGGGGTTGAGGAACTCCATGATCGCGTGCAGCTCGCTCAGCCGGTTCTCCACCGGCGTCCCGCTCAGGGCGACGTGGCGGGCGGCGGGCAGGCCCCGGATGGCCCGACTCTGCTTCGCGTCCCGGTTCTTGATGGCCTGGGCTTCGTCGACCACGAGCCGGTGCCAGCGGCGACCGCCCAGCGCCTCCGCGTCCCGCGTCGCCAGGGCGTAGGTGGTGATCACGAGATCGGCCTCGTCCAGCCGCTCCTCGAGCGCGTCCCCGGACAGCCGATTCGCGCCGTGGTGCACATGCACGTCCAGCGTCGGGACGAAGCGCTCCGCTTCCTTGCGCCAGTTGCCGACCACCGACAGCGGGCAGATGAGCAGCGTCGCCCCGATCCGCCCCGCGCCCTTCTTCCGGCGCCCCGCCCGCTCCCGAGCCAGCAGGGCCAGGACCTGGATCGTCTTGCCGAGGCCCATGTCGTCGGCGAGGCAGGCGCCCAGCCCGCAGGACTCCAGGAAGTCGAGCCACGCCAGGCCCCGGCGCTGGTAGGGCCGGAGCTCCCCCACGAACCCGGCCGGCGTCCGCACCGCCCGCAGCCGGGCCTCGCCGTTCAGCAGATCGCCCAGGGGGCCCTGCACGTCCATGCCGAGCACGGGCAGCCCGCCCGGCGCGTCCTGCAGGCCCAGGCTCAACCGGAGCAGCTCCACGGCGCCGATCTCGGCCTGGGTCTCCCGACCGATCACGGCCAGCGCGGCGTTGAGGTCCTCCCGCCGGACCTCCACCCACCGCCCCCGCAGGCGCACCAGGGGGGCCTTCGCTTCGGCGATGCTGTGCAGTTCCTCCTCGGAGAGCACCTCGTCGCCCAGGGCGGCCTGCCAGCCGAAGCGGAGCAGCGCGCCGTCGCCCAGCTCGCCGCCGCCGCCGTCCGTGGGCGCCGAGCGGGCCCGAAGGCGCAGCCCCAATCCGGCGGCGGGGTTGCCCCACCACGGAGGCACGAGGACCCCGAAGCCGGCCTGCGACAACAGCGGCGCCCCCTCCCGCAGGAACGCCCAGGCGCCCGCCGTGTCCAGGACCAGCCGGCAGGGGGCGGGCTCCCGCAGGGCGGCCTCCAGGGGGCGGTGCAGGCGCGCCGCCAGGCCCAGGGAGGCCAGCAGGGACTCCTGCGGGTCGCCGGTGTCGAGCGCCGCGCCGCCCCACACGGACCGGGCGGGGAAGACGAGGCTCGGGTCGTCCCGGAGCTGCATCTCGAACTCCGCCGACCAGCCTTCTTCGGGGGCCTCGGTCCCATCGCCCTCCCCCGGGGGGACCAGCCGGAAGCAGGTCCGCCAGGGACCAGAGGGGCTGGCCGCAGCGAGCCAGGCCGCGAGCCTCGTCTGCAGCTCCCGGGGCGGGGCGGGGTCGGGCGATTCCAGCACCGGGTAGTCACCGGCGAGCGCCCCCAGGAACTCCACGATCACTGCTTCGGGGAGGGCCGAGGCGGGCCCTCTCTTGCGGGCCTTCCCCCGTCCGGGGACCTCGCGCAGTCCCGTGGCGGCCCAGCGCTCCCGCACGCGGCGGTCGCACAGGACCTGGAGCGCGGAGCGGACCACCTGGGGCGGCGTCGGGAGGGGGAGCGCGGCCCATCCGTCGGTCCGGGCGGTGTCGACGTCGCCGGGCAGGCTGGCGCAGGCGGCGGCGGGGAGCGCCTCGGCGATCGCGCTCAGGGCCC
>CALAGR010000179.1 GCA_937891735.1 uncultured Pseudomonadota bacterium
GACGGGGCGTGGCCTGCGACCCTGGACGCCCTCGTGCCGAGCGCCTTGCCCGACCTGCCCGCCGATCCCTTCTCGCCCTCCCGGGGGCTGCGCTACGGCCCCGCGCCCGCCCGCTCCGGGGCGATGACGCTGTGGTCGGTGGGGCCCGACGGGATCGATCACGGCGGGCTGGTCCTGGACCCGATGACGCAGCGCGGCGACCTGTCCGTGCCCCTGGAGTGACAAGCCGTCTAGACTGCGCGCGATGACCGCCTCAGAACCGACCGAGCGGTTCCGCCCGACCATCGCTCGGGTGGACCTCGGAGCCCTCCGTCACAACTACCGCCTGCTCCGCCGCCGCTTGCCCGCGGAGTGCCGGGTGCTCGTGCCCATCAAGGCCGACGCCTACGGCCACGGCCTGGTGCCGGTGGGCAAGGTGCTCGAGGCGGAGGGCGTGGACTGGCTCGGAGTGGCCCTCATCGAGGAGGGGCTGACCCTGCGCGCAGCGGGGGTGTCCACCCGGATCCTCGTGCTGGGCGGCCTCGCCGACGGCAGCGAGGCCCTCGCCGTGGACTCCGGTCTGGCCCCAGTGGTGTACCGCTCCGCCTCGGTACGGGCCCTGAACGCCGTCGCCGCCAACGCGGGCCGCACCGTGCCGGTGCACCTGAAGATCGACACCGGAATGAACCGGCTCGGCGTGCCCCTGGGCCACCTCAAGGGCTTCCTGGAGCTGCTCGAAGGCCTCGACCACATCTACATCGATGGCCTCATGACCCACCTCGCGGAGGCCGAGAACCCCGATGGCGCCTTCACGGAGGGGCAGCTGCGGTCGTTCGACGACGCGGTACGCCTGGTGCGCGCCCACGGCCACAGCCCGCGCTGGCTGCACGCGGCGAACTCCGCGGCGGTGATGACCGGGCGGGCCACGGATCACCTGCCCCTGGACGACTTCAGCCAGGCCCTGGTGCGCCCCGGCATCGCGCTGTTCGGGAGCGCGCCCGACGCGGGGCTGGACGGGGCGTGGCCGCTGCGGCCGGTGATGTCCTTCGAGTCCGCGATCTCCTACCTCAAGAAGGTGCCGGCGGGCTCCGAGGTCTCCTACGGACGCACCTGGCGGGCGGCGCGGGACACGAAGCTCGCGACCCTTCCGGTGGGGTACGGCGACGGGTACTGGCGGGCCTTCGGCAACCGGGCCGAGGCCCTGGTGCGCGGGCAGCGAGCCCCGGTGGTGGGACGTGTCTGCATGGACCTGTGCTTGCTGGATGTGACGGATGTGCCCCACGTCGCGGAGGGGGATCGGGTGATCCTGCTCGGCAGCATGGGGGACGAGTCGATCACCGCCGGCGAGCTCGCCTCCCTGGTGGACACGGTGCCGTACGAGATCCTGTGCGCGATCTCGCCCCGGGTGCCGCGCGTCTATGTGACGGGCAAGGCGTGATCCGACTGCTCCTGGGAGCCTTCGAGTGGCTCGGCGGTTTGGTGCTGGGGTTCCTGGAGGGCCTCGGCGGGATGACCCGCATGATGGTGCAGGCCACGCTGCAAGGGGCCGCGCCTCCCTATCGGATCGGCCTGCTGTTCAAGCAGATGGACTTCATCGGCGCCGGCTCGGTGGTGATCATCGCCATCACGGGGTTCTTCACGGGGGCGGTGTTCACGCTCCAGAGCAACCTGGCCTTCTCTATGTTCGGAGCGGAGGGCCTCACCGGGGCCACCGTCGCGCTGTCCCTGACCCGCGAGCTCAGCCCCGTGCTGACGGGCTTGATGGTCACGGGGCGCGTGGGCTCGTCGATGGCCGCCGAGATCGGCACGATGCGGGTCAGCGAGCAGGTGGACGCGCTGGAGGTGATGGCCGTCAACCCCGTGCAGTACCTGGTGAGCCCGCGGCTGTTCGCCTCGGTGGTGATGCTGCCGATGCTCGCCATGACCTACACCATGCTGGGCATGGCTGGATCCTGGCTCGTGGGGGTGCGCTACCTCGGCATCGACGAGAACGTGTTCTGGAGCCGCGTCTTCAGCTACGTGGACCCGGACGACATACTCAACGGGCTGATCAAGGCGGGCTGCTTCGGGCTGATCCTGTCGGTGGTGGGCTGCTACCTGGGCTTTCAGACCCGCGGCGGGGCCGAGGGCGTGGGTCGGGCCACCACCCGCGCGGTCGTGGTCGCCTCGGTCACCATCCTCATCAGCGACTACTTCATCACCTCGCTGCTCGAGTACGGAGCCCTGGCGCGATGAACGAAGCGGCCCAGGGCGCGAGCGACCCGATCATCTCCATCACCGATCTGCACAAGTCGTTCGGCCCACACTCGATCCTCAAGGGCGTCGATCTCGACATCCCCAGAGGTGAGGTCACCGTGATCATCGGCCGCTCGGGCGAGGGCAAGTCCGTCCTCCTCAAGCACATCATCGGCCTGCTGACCCCCGATTCGGGCGACGTGCTGTTGGAGGGCACCTCGATGTGCTGGTCGCCTCCGCGGGTCCGCCGACGCCTCTTGCGGCGGTTCGGCATGCTGTTCCAGAACGGCGCGTTGTTCGACTCCATGACCGTGTTCGACAACGTGGCCTTCCCCATCCGCGAGGCACGCCTGGGCCTGCGGAAGGGAGAGCTCAGGGACCGGGTGCTGGAGAAGCTCGCCCTCGTGGGACTCAGCGACATCGACAAGAAGATCCCCGCCGAGCTGTCCGGGGGGCAGCGCAAGCGCGTGGCGCTGGCGCGGGCGATCGCGCTGGATCCCGAGATCATCCTGTACGACGAGCCGACCACAGGGCTGGACCCGGTCCGTGTGCACGCCGTGGACGAGATGATCCTGCACGCCGCGCACACCCTGAACGTCACCTCGATCGTCATCAGCCACGACATGCAGGCGGTGTTCGAGATCGCCGACCGCGTGGCCATGCTGTTCGACGGCAAGATCCACGTCTGTGTGACGCCCGCGGAGCTCCGGGTGCACCCCTCCGAGGTGGTGCAGTCCTTCATCGCGGGCCGCCCCATGAGCGACGCGTCCGCCGGGCAGCTGACCGGATGAAGGGCTCCTCCGAGGTCCGGGTCGGCATCTTCACGGCGCTCGCGCTGGCCGGAGCCGTCTACGCGTCCATGGCGACGACCGACAACCCGTTCAAGGAGCAGGGCTACACCCTGCACGCGCGGCTGGCCAACGCCCAGGGGCTCAAGGACGGCTCGGGCATCGAGCTCGCCGGGGTGCGCATCGGCGCGGTGGACCGGGTGTTCGTGGACGGCAGCTACGCCGTGGCGGACCTGTCGATGGACGGCAAGTTCTCCATCCCCGCTGACTCCACGGTGAGCGTCGGATCCCGCGGCCTGCTCGGCGACACGATCATCAAGCTGCACACCGGCACGTCCACCTCGATGCTCGGGGACGGCGACTGGATCACGTCCGACGAGCCCATCGCCTCGTTGCAGGACATCCAGGCGGACCTGGGCCTCATCGCCGAGGACGTCAAGGCGATCACGGGCTCGCTGCGGACCATGCTGGACACGGAGGAGACGGTCGGCCGCATCAGCTCGATCCTGACCAACGTGGACGCGTTCACCGAGCAGGTGACCGGGATCACGACCCAGAACGCGGACCAGATCGCGGCCGTCATCGAGAACATGCGGCTGCTCACAGAGCAGCTCAACGGCATCGCCGAGAACCTGCGCCCCCAGCTCGACACCGAGATGGAGCAGATCGCGGAGGTCACCCGGAGCCTGAACCGCGGACTGCAGCGGGTCGAGTCGATCGCCACGAAGATCGACGAGGGCCAGGGCACCCTCGGCAAGCTCGTGACGGACAGCGAGCTCGTGGACTCGGTCACCAGCACGGTGAACGACATCGGGGACCTCGTGTCCTCGGTCGGCCGCTTCCAGCTGGAGGTGTACTACCGGGGCGAGGTGCACCTGTCGCCGGCCCGGGCCGAGCGCAAGTTCTCCACGAAGAACCTCATCGGGGTGCGGGTCAAGCCGCGACCGGACTACTGGTACGTCTTCGAGTTCGTCGATGATCCGCTGGGGGCCTTCAGCGAGGAGATCGTCTTCCTGAACACCACGACCAACGGCGTTCGGGAGGTCCGGCGCCAGGACAAGCTCCAGGTCTCGCTCCAGTTCGCGAAGCGGTTCAACGACCTCGTGCTGCGCCTGGGCATCAAGGAGAGCACCGGCGGCGTCGGGGCGGACCTGTATCTGTGGGACGACCGAATCACGTTGAGCCTGGACGTGTTCGATTTCACCTACGCGTCCTGGCCGAGCGACCTGGGGATCCCGAACGTGAAGTTTGGAATCAACGTCTCTCCGGTCCGGCACGTGTACCTGACCGCTGGAGTCGATAACATCGTCAACGGGATCGTCCGTCGCGAGCCGACCTGGTTTGTCGGCGGGGGTGTCTTCTTCACGGACAACGATCTCAAGTGGATCCTGGGGAGCCTCCCGACCGGAGCGCTCTGAGCTGCGAGGACCCCGTCGGCGGGGCTGAAGACCGGGGCGCCCGATTGTGCCCGCCAGCGCAGCGTTGATAGGATTCCCTGCCGCTTTTCACCGGAGCCGATCCTCGATGGCGAAGAAGAAGAACCGAAAGCCCCCGACACCGCCCCCCGAGGGGCGGCAGAAGGAACAGGTCCGCCAGCCAGCCCCGAGGGTCGGCGACGAGTTCGATGAGCTCGACGACTTCTTTTTTGGGTCCCAGACCGGTCAGTTCCAAAGGGATGAGTTCGACTACGACCCCTTCGAGGAGAAGTCGGGTTCGCACGACGCCGCCGAGGAGGAAGCGGCACCGGTGGACGCGAAGGCCACCCGAATGGTCATGGACGTGCCGGCCGAGATCCTGGCCGCGACCGACGCCAAGGCGCCCCCCAGCACCGCAAAGATGGCCGTCGATCCGACGGCAGCGAAGGCCGCCGCCGAAGAAGTGAAGAAGCAGGCCGAGACCGCCGCGAAGCAGAAGGCCGAGGCCGCCGGCAAGCAGGCCGCTGCGAAGCAGAAGGCGGACGCCGAGGAGAAGAAGCGGGCCGAGGCCGAGGCCGAGGCCGAGGCGAAGAAGCAGGCCGACATCGACGCGAAGAAGAAGGCCGCCGACGAGGCCGCGGCGAAGAAGCAGGCCGAGATCGACGCGAAGAACCGCGAGCAGATGTCCGCCGCCGCCCGCAAGAAGGCCGACGCCGAGGCGAAGAAGGCCGCCGAGGTCGAAGCGAAGCAGAAGGCGGACGCCGAAGCGAAGAAGCAGGCCGAGGCCGAGGCGAAGAAGCAGGCCGAAGCGAAGGCGAAGGCCGAGGCCGCCGCGAAGGCCGAAGCCGATGAGCGGGCGAAGGTCGAGGCAGAGGAGCGGCGCCGCGCAGAGATCGCTGCGGCCGCCGCGGCCGAGGACGATCCCAGCGGGCTGCCCGGCGATGATCCGACGGGCCTTCCCGGGATGGAGCAGCCTCCGCCGATCAGCGAGCGTCGCGCCGCTGGCGCCGCCGCGGCGGCGGCGATGGGCGGGGACATCATCATCGGCGGCGAGGACGACGAGGGATCCGGCGCCGGGGTGGATACGGCGGACAGCCCGCTCGATTCCCGCGCGTCCCTCGCCCGGGTCGGTATCGTCGGCCCCAAGTCGAGCGCCTCGGTGCCGGCCCTGGCGGCGCATGCGCCCCTCGGGGCGTCGGACTGGGCCGCCGTGGTCGCCGAGCTCGAGTCCGAGGCCAAGGCCCACAAGGGCAAGAAGGGCGCCGAGACGCGGGCCGTCCTGCACTTCGAGATGGGCCGGATCCTGGCGTACCGGATGGGGGACTGGAGCGGCGCTGAAGAGCAGTTCCGCGCCGCCCTGCGGGCCCAGGCCGACTTCGTGCCCGCCCTTCGCGAGCTCGTGCGCCTGGCCGTGTCCCGAACGGACTGGGAGCGCGCGGTGGAGCTGCTCGGCACCCAGGCCAAGGTCTCCAAGGACCCCGTCGCGAAGACCGCGGCGCTGCTCGCGTCGGCCCACATCGAGCTGTCCGAGCTCAAGGACCGCCAGGGAGACGCCGCGAAGTCGCTGCGGGCGGCGCTCGAGGTGTACCCGAACAACTACACGGCGCTGCGTTTCCTTCGCGTCATCCACTACGACCGCGAGGACTACAAGAGCCTCGTCAGCGTGCTGGAAGAGGCGCGCACCCTGGCCGGACCCGGCGAGCAGCTGCGGATCGACTACGAGCTGGGCCGTGTGCACGACGAGGTCCTCAAGGACCAGGGCGCGGCGCTGGTCGCGTTCCGGCGCGCGCTGGAGCAGGACGGGCGCCTGATCCCGGCGTTCCTGTATGCCGAGCAGCTCCTCGGGGACTCCGGCGACAAGCCGGGCCTGGTGGCGCTGTGGCGTGACGCGGCGACCGCCTGGGGCGGCTCCGACACCGCCTGGTGGCGCGCGCGCGCCGCGCGGCTGGGTGACTCGGCGGGCGAGGATGCAGACTCGGTGTCCGAGGACTGGAAGCTCGCCATCGCCGCCGCACCGGTCCCCGTGTTCCTCCAGGAGGAATACCGGCAGTGGCTCGAGTCCC
>CALAGR010000180.1 GCA_937891735.1 uncultured Pseudomonadota bacterium
AGGCCCGCGACCCCCAGACCCGCCACGCTGCGCACCAGGGATGGACGCGGCGCGCGCCCCACCACCGGAGGCACCCGGGTCGGCAGCGCGAACATGCCCAGGCAGGCCGCGACGCCCACGAGGGCCGGGAGCAGGGTCATCTGTGCCGCCTGGGCCAGACCCACCGCCACGGCCCCCAGGATCGCCGCCCGGCCCCCCGCGCGGACCAGCCGCTGGAGCCCTGCCCGCCACCAACGACCGTGCCACCAGCCCGCGCTCCAGCGGCTCGCGTACAGCACCCCCGACCGCAGGTGCTGCCACAGCAGGGGGTTCCACGGCACCTGGCGTCGCGACGCCCCGCGGAACGCGTGATCCACCACCGCGTCGGGCACAAAGCGCACCCGGCGGCCCCCCGCCCCCAGGCGCCGACACAGGTCCACGTCCTCGAAGTACAGGAAGTACCGCTCGTCGAAGGGCCCGGACGTGGGCACCGCGGACCGGTCCAGCAGCATGGCCGCGCCGGTCACCCAGTCCACGTCCACGGGCTCGGACCGGTCCAGCTCCTGCATGACGTGCCGCGCCCGGGCCCGCTCCCCGGACGCCGTGCGCCCGTAGTCGGTGCGCTGCGCGAGCACCGCGGGCAGGTCGTAGAAGCGCCGCGGGGAGTCCTGCAGGGCCCCATCGGCGAGCCGGAGGGTGGGCGCCGCGAGGGCCACGGTGGGGTCGGCGTCGAGCTCGGCCAGCAGCCGGCCCAGCGCGCCCTCGGTGAGCCGCGCGTCCGGATTGAGGAGCAGCACCCGCCGGCCCTGGGCCTGACGGAAGCCCTGGTTGACGGCCGCCCCGAAGCCCCGGTTGCTGCGATTGCGCAGGACGAGCACGCCGTCCGCCTCCAACCCGTCGGTGCATCCGTCCCGGCTGGCGTTGTCGACGACCACGAGTTCGGCCGTGATACGCTCGCGTCGCGCTTCCAGGCGCACGGAATCGAGGCAGGCCCTCAGGTCCAGCCCACTTTCACAAGCCACGACGATCGCGCTCAGCTCGGGTACATCGCTCATCGGTCGGCTCATGTGCCGGCATTGTCCCCGGCCGCTCGGTCCACCCGCAAGCGAGGATATGTGCGCGTCCTCCAGGTAACAGACGATCTGCCCCCTGCGCCGCGCGGCGGACTGGACTGGCACGTGCGCCAGCTCAACGCCGAGCTGCGGCAACACGACGTCGAGTCGATCGTGCTGAAGCTGGCCGTCGGAGAGGCTCAACGCGTCGCCGATCTCGACTCGGACTGGTCCTCGGACAACCCCGGCGACATCGGCCGGGAGCGCCCCGTGACCGTCGAGTTCGGGGAGCCGGCGTCCGCCGACGGCGGGCTGGTCGGGCAGATCCTGAACTCCCCCGTGATCGAGGCCTTCGAGGAGGCGCTCGACCGCCTCGAGCCCGACGCGGTGCACATCCACAACCTTCAGCACCTGAGCCACCGCATCGTCGAGGTCGCCCGGCGTCGCGGGATCCAGACTGTCTGGACGATGCACGACTTCTTCGCTCTGTGTCAGCGGGTGCACCTGCACCGGGCCGACGGGGCGGCGTGCGATGGGCCCAAGTCGGGCGTGGCGTGCGGCCCATGCCACGGCGGCGGACTCAAGGGATTGCTGGCTTCTCCCGTGTTCGCCCTGCGCAACATCGGCTTCCTGGCTGCGATGCGCAGCGCCCACGTGCTGGTGGCGCCGTCGCGGTTCCTGGCCGACATCATCATCGCCCACGGCGCCCCCGCGGACCGGGTGCACGTGCTCGCCCCGGCGGTCCCGCGCGCCGCCCGCATGGCCGACATGGCGAGCGATCCCTTCGTGACGCGGCTGGTGTTCGCGGGAGATCTGCGGGAAGCGAAGGGCGCGGACCTGTGCATCGAGGCCCTGCGGCTGCTGGATCGCCCGGAGGTGGCGCTGGAGGTCCACGGCGGCTCCGCGCCGCCCCCCGCGCCCGCCGAGCACGCCTTCGAGGAGCGCCTGCGCACGCTGGCCCAGGGCACGCGCACCGAGTTCTTCGGCCGCTACCAGGACCTGGACATGATGCAGTTCCTGGATGGCGCCGCGGCCCTCGTCGTGCCGTCGCGGGTGCGCGAGACGTTCAGCCGCACCGCGAACCGTGCCCTGCAGCTGGGCGTGCCGGTCATCGCGGCCAACCACGGAGCGCTCCCGGAGTACGTGACCGAGGGGGTCAACGGGGCGCTGTTCGAGCCGGGGGACGCCGCGTCCCTGGCCGCCGCCATGGGGCGGATCGCGCAGGACGGCGTCTCGATGCAGAGCAACGCCCCGATGTGGCCCGAGGTCCCCGATCTCGCCGAGCACGTCCAGGCCCTGCTGCCGCTGTACGTGTGGCGCCCCTGAACGACGGGCCTGGCCCCCGCTTCCCCGCCAGCCGCATCGCCGTCGGCGTGCCCTGCTTCAACGAGGAGGCGCGGCTCCCGGCCCTGCTGGATGCGCTGCGCGGCCTCGATCCGGCCCCCGGCGCGGTGCTGATCGTCGATGACGGCAGCGCAGATCGCACCGCGGAGCGGGCCGCCGTCGACGGCGTGCAGGTCCTTCGGCACGCCCGCAACGAGGGCCTCGCCGCGGCCCGGAACACGCTGTGGCGGCGCGCCCGGGAGCTCGGGTTCCCCTTCGTGAGCTTCCTGGACGCGGACGTGACCCCGCCGACGGACTGGCTGGAGCGGATCGGGGCGGTGCTGGCCCAGGATCCGCGCCTCGCGGGGCTGGGCGGACGCAACGTCGACCCCCTCGAGGAGGACGCGGCCCGGCCCGATCAGTGGCGGGCGCGCTTCTGGCGCCAGGACGCCGGGGAGCAGCCCCTGCTGGACGCTCCGATGCTCGTGGGGGCCTGCGCGACCTACCGGGTGGACGCGCTGCAGGACATCGCGGGGTTCGACGCGCGCTTTCGCACCAACGGCGAGGACGTGGACGTGGGGCGGCGCCTGCGGGCCGCGGGGCACCGGCTGCGCTACGAGCCGTCCCTGGTGGTGCAGCACCGGCGCCGCGACGACGCCGGATCCCTTGTGCGCCTGTGCTTTCGGCACTGCCGGGACGGCATGCGGGCCACGCTCGAGACGCCCCAGGAGCACCCCGGAGCCCTGGAGCTGGTGTTCGGCATGGGTCGCAAGGCGGTGCGCGCGCCGGCCGCGGCGCTGCTGAAGCGGCGCGATCCCATCGAAGCGGCGCTCGGGGCGGCGGCTTGCGGCGCGGGGCTGGTGGGGTACGGCGTGGGATGGCTCCGAAGGTGATCTCCATCGTCATCTTCACGCGGGACGACGCGGAGTGGCTCGCCCGCTGCCTGGGCACGCTGCGGGACGCCCCCCCGGACCGGCCCATCGACGTGATCGTGTTCGACAACGCCTCGCAGGACCGCACCGCCGACCTCGTACGGGGGTGGCGCGGAGCCCGCGGGGAGCGCGCCAGCCTCCTGCACGCGGAGCGCGACACGTCGTTCTCCGAAGGCAACAACCTCGGCCTGCGGGCCGCCCGGGGCGAGCTCGTGCTGTTCCTCAACCCCGACACGGAGCCGACGGGGGCCGTGGTGAGCCGCTGCGCCGCGGTGCTGGACGCGGCCGGGGACATCGGCCTGCTGGGACCGCGCCTGGTGTTCCCCGACGGCGCGGCCCAGGACAACGGCTGGGCGCTGCCGTCTCCGCCCCAGCTCGTTCGGGAGCGCCTGGGGCGTGCCTCGCGATGGGTCGCGCCGACCGGAGACCTGACCGACGTGGGCTGGCTCATGGGCTGCTTCCTCATGGGCCGCACGGCGGATCTCGTCAGCATCGGCGGGTTCGACGAGCGGTACTGGTTCCACGGCACGGACCTGGAGCTGTGCGCGCGCATCGGCAGGGGAGGCTGGCGGGTGACCCGCGTGGAGTCCGCCCAGATGGTGCACCGCGGGCACAAGGAGTGGACCGCGGACCGCCGCGCGGCGTCGCGACGGGCGACCTGGCAGTGGCTGCGCACCCACCGGGGCGGCACCCACCGGGGCGATCCATGAGGGCGGTGCTGCTGGGGCGCCCCACCATCGACGTGGTGGCGGGTGGGGACGCGCTGCAGATGCACGAGACGGCCGACGTGCTGCAGGCCGCGGGGGTCGAAGCGCACGTCACGAGGACCGTCGCGGAGGCCGAGGCGCTGCTGCGGCCCGGTGATGCGCTCAACCTGTGGAACGTGCAGCGGGCGCCGGACTGGGGGGAGCTGCCGGAGATCGCCGCCCAGCGTGGCGTGCGCGTGTTGATCACGCCCCTGCTGCACCCCGTCGAGCGGTACCACCGGGAAGGGCGAAGCGGCGCGGCGGCGATGGTCGCGCGGCTGCTGCAGGACGCGGACCGGTTCGCGGCCCTGCGCTGGGGCGGCGGC
>CALAGR010000181.1 GCA_937891735.1 uncultured Pseudomonadota bacterium
GCGGGGCGCAGCCGAATCGTCTGGCTGATCGTGTGCGCATGGTCCCCGACTCTGCTCGGCGCGGCCTCCCTGGCGATGGTGCACTCGTTGACGGTCGGGCTCGCAGGCTTCCTGCTGCTCGGCCTGATCGAGCGGCGCGCCGCCTTGACCGCCGCCGCGCTGGCCGCGCTCGTCGCCACCAGCTGGGCCGCCTGGGCGCTGGTGCCCGTGGTCGCCTGGCGGCTGCACAGAGACCGCGTGCACCGCCGTTGGTTCGCCGCGCTCCTTCCCGCGGTGTTGATCGGGGTCGCCTGGCTTGGCGTGAGCGCCGTTCAGCTCGATTGGCTGCTAGACCGCGCCGCCCGCGTAAGCAGCTCCGGCT
The DNA here is from genome assembly GCA_937891735.1 of uncultured Pseudomonadota bacterium. Lineage (GTDB taxonomy): Bacteria > Myxococcota_A > UBA796 > UBA9615 > UBA9615 > JAGSHC01. Next base: position 362 of record CALAGR010000181.1, read on the forward strand.
CCGGCCTGCCGATCCTCGACGCCATCGGCAGCGTCGCCGTGGGGCGCACCCGCTCGGCCTGGCTCGCTGGAGTGGCCGCGGCGTGCCTGCTCGTCGCCGCCCTGGGCGGTCTCCGGCGAGGCGATCGAGCAGCCTGTGTGGCGGCCGAGCTCGCGTTCGGACCCTGGCTCGTGCTCGTCGCAGTCAGCCCCCTGATTTGGTTGGGGCAGGACAAGTTCGTGCCGTTCCTCGCCCTGCCGCTGCTGCTGCTCGTGGCGCTGAGCGCACAGGCCGGCGGCGGACGCCAGCGCGTGCCGTTGGGACCCTCGGCGGGCGACGGACGACAGAGCCTGCCGTTGGAACCCTCGACGGGCGACGGACGACACAGCCTGCCGCTGGCGACCTCGGGCGGTCACGGTCGGCGCCGCCTTGCGCTCGCGGCGTGCGGGCTCTGCCTCGTGCTCCTGGGGTTCGGGGCGACGAGTCTCCTGCGGCGCCTGCCGCACCGACAGATCCCTCAGGCCTGGATCGTCAGCCCGCTCGCGTGGGAGTGCGCGGAGTCCTTCGAGCCCGCCATCGCGCGCCAGCGATCCCAACCCTGATCAGGAGGCGACGGCGTCGGCCTCGCCCAGGAACTGGCGCTCGACGAGCTGGCGGTAGAGCCCATCGCGCGCGACGAGCTCGGTGTGGCTGCCCGTCTCCACCACGCGGCCGGCGTCGAGCACGAGCACCCGATCGGCGTCCTTCACGGTGCTCAACCGGTGGGCGATGACCAGCGTGCTGCGCCCGATCATCAGCCGCTCCAACGCCTCCTGCACGAGGTGCTCGCTCTCCGCGTCGAGCGCCGAGGTGGCCTCGTCGAGCACGAGGATCCGCGGATCCTTGAGCAGCGCCCGCGCGATGGCGACGCGCTGCTTCTGCCCGCCGGACAGCCGCACGCCTCGCTCGCCCACCAGCGTGTCGTACGCCTCGGGAAACGCGCTGATGAACTCGTGGGCGTTGGCCGCCGTGGCTGCGGCGAGCACGTCGTCCTCGCTGGCGTCGGGTCGGGCGTACCGGATGTTGTCCCTCACGGTGGCTGCAAACAGCGTCGGCTCCTGGGACACGACACCCACCTGACGGCGCAGCCAGTCCGGGTCGAGGTCGAGGTACGGCTGATCGTCCAGCGAGATGGTCCCGGCATCGGGGTCGTAGAAGCGCGACAGCAACGACGCAACCGTGGACTTGCCGCCGCCGGATGGTCCAACGAGCGCAACGGTCTCGCCCGGCTGCAGGGTCAGGTCGAAGTCGGTCAGCACATCGATGTCCGGCCGCGACGGGTACGAGAAGCGCACCCCATCGAACCGGACGGCACCACGCAGCGTGTCGGGGGTGACCGTGCCCGACGACACGCCCGGGGTGCGATCCATCAGCTGGAAGACCCGATCGGACGCGCCGACCGCCTTCATGAAGTCCTCCCACACGGACGCCAGCGCGCCGAGGGAGAAGGCCACGAAGAACGTGTAGAGCACGAACTGGGTGAGCTCGCCGATGGACATGGTGCCGTCGACCAGCAGGCTTCCGCGCCGTGGGTACTCGGTGCCAGTTTACGGAAACAGGTTTATGCGACCTATCCTCAGAGGACGCCGCAATTGCCCGGCAGGTTCGCCTGCCCACATCCTGGGCCACCGCTCGGCTCGTTCCACTGGACCATGGAGAGCAAGGGTGCGCAAACGCTGTTGTAGCCGGTCGTAGAGGGACAATAGGAGGAGGGGTTCACGTGTTGAGGGCCGTTTCCGACGGCGTAGTCGGAGGCGAGATCGAAGCAACCAGTATTGGTCCAGCGGACTGCACAGTCAGGTCCGTCGTCGATCACCGCCGTGAACTCGCCGCCCGGGTCTGATGCCGAGTCGTTTCTGGCGACAAATTCAGACCCTGTGCAGATGTGCCAGCCGACGTTGCAGGCGAGTGAGGCGATGGCGGGGGGCTGCGTAAAGCCGGTCGAGTGGCGGCAGTAGACGATGTCGGCTCGTCCCCACACGCTGACGCCAAATTCGACACTTCCGTCCCAGCAGCCGACGGGCACGTCGATCGTCACCGACGCCGACCCAGGCGGCCCATCGTCGCCACCGTCGTTCGGGGTCACGGTGCAGGACCAGGTCTGGGCACCCAGCGTTTCGGCGGCGGGCACGGTGGCGTCGGTGATGGGCGACGGCAGGCCATCGACCTCCCACGCGTACGAGTAGGTGACCGCCTGCCCCTCGGGGTCAACCGACTGCGTCTCCACGAAGCAGGTGAGGTCATCGGTCGTGATGGGGACCGCAGGCAGGATGGCCACGCCTGGCGCCGAGGGCGGCTCGTTCGTCACGGTGACCGCGGCGCTCCCGGGCGGCCCGTCCTCGAAGGGGTCGCTGGGGGTCACGGTGCAGGTCCAGGTCTCCCCGGTTGACGTCGCCGACGCGGGCACGGTGACGTCGCCGACCCCCTGATCGACGGCGTCCACGGCCCATGCCCACGAGTACGTCACGGGGTCGCCGTCGGCGTCCTCGGAAGGGGTCTGCACCACGCAGGTCAGCGCGTGCGTCGAGTGCGGGTTCGGCGGCACGATCGCCACGACCGGCGCGGTCGGCGGGGTGTTGAGGGCCTCCGCGCACGCCGGAGCTCCCGCGCAGTCCGGGTCGGCGCAGTCGTAGAGGCCGTCCACGTCGTTGTCGGCGCCGTCCTCGCACTCGCCGGGATCGTCGCCCTCAAGGGGTGCGGGGGTTGCGTCGTCATCGTCGGGCGCCACGTCGTCATCGTCCGCGGTGTCATCGTCGTCCGGCGCCGCATCGTCATCGTCTCGGGGCGGGGTGATGAGTTCGGTGCCGTTGCAGTCGTCGTCGATGTCGTTGTCGATGATCTCCTCGGCGTCCGGGTGCACGGCGGGGTTGGCGTCGTCGCAGTCACCGTCCGCCTCGGAGAACCCGTCGCCGTCGTCGTCCACGTCGTCGATCCCGTTGACGGAGCGCGCCGGACACCCAAGGAGGAAGAACGCGACAAGGACGGGGAGCAGGCGGGGCATCGCGGAATGGTACCAGCGGCCGTTGTTAAGCTGCC
>CALAGR010000182.1 GCA_937891735.1 uncultured Pseudomonadota bacterium
CGATGCCGAAGTGTAGTTGTCGCCAATGTCGGGATGTAGTTGACGCTGAGCAACCTGCCGTTCACCCCGCTGGGCCAGCGCGGTCACTCGGTCACGGGCCGGCTCAACATCGGCTACGTGCACAGCAACCTGGACGGACCGGGTCTCGAGGTGGGGGTGCGGATCGGCTTCTTCGGCCCGGTGGAGGTCAGCTTCGATCTGCGGATCCGCCGCCTCGGTGCCCCGACCGCGCTCCAGCTCACAGCGGGCTACCGGATCGCCACCGGCGGCGGACCGACCTTCGCGCTGGGCCTCGTCACTCCGACGATCGGCGGGGCGTCCGCCCGGGCCCGCTCAGCCGAGTAGGCGGCGGCCGAGTTCCTCGAGCCACCCGTCCTCGGGGGTCGAGCCGGCGAGGACAGAGGACGACGACGCGGCGAGCAGCCTGGCCGTGGCCGCGGTGGGCTCGGCGCAGTCCTGCAGGATGCAGCGCAGGGCGGCGTGCTCGTGAGACACCCCGGCGGCCTCCTGCCATGCACACACCCGCTCGCTGAACGCCGCATCCCCAGGGCTGGGCTGCTCAACGGCGTTGGGCGGACCCAGGGCGTTGATCGCGTCGATCACCCGCTGCTTGCGGGCGCCGTAGTGCATCCCGGACAGATCCTCGGGGAGCAGCGGGCGGCCGAACCAGATGTCCTGGCGGCCCATGCCCACCGGGAACTCCAGCCGCGTCGGCGCGGGCTCGACGGGCAGACCGCCCACGAACCTCACGGGGATCACGGGGGCGCCGATCGCCAGCGCCATGTCGATGAAGCCGCCGCTCATCTTGCCGACCCCGTCGCGGCAGTGCAGGGAGCGTGTGCCTTCGACGTGCACCATCACCGACCGGGCGCCCTTGGCCATCTCCGCCGCGAGCCCGCCCATCACCGCCGGCAGCGACGCGCGGTCGTCGCGGTCGAAGAACGTGATGAGCCCTGGGTCACTCACGCCCGGGTAGTCGAAGCAGTGGGCGATCAGCTCACCGAGCCAGGTGGTGCGGTGCTCGATCTTCGCGAGCGTGACCGTCGGCACCTCCGTGAGCCCAGAGGCCAGGATCGAGAACAGCAGGGACTCGACCCCCGTCTGGTGGTTGCCCAGGAAGATGGCGCTGCGCCCCCTTACGGCCTCGAACGCGGCCGGGTCATCGAGCACCACGCGGCCCAGGAAGCGCTCGATGAGTCCGTAGTACAAGTCCTGGACGGGCCAGCGCCCGACGCCGAACCATCGGTCCCAGAAGGCGGTCACGGGCCCGATGTCCAGGGTCCCCCGGCCGTCGCCGCGCACGCGCAGGCCGCCCTCTTCCTTGTCGACCGACAGGTCGAAGCGGGTCAGCGGCAGGGCCGCCGGGAGGTCCCCGGGGTGGACCCCATGAGCGCGTGCGATGTGCTCATGTCGCGCGATCACGGCCGGCTCACGCGCGCCATACACGCCCTGCACGGTGCCCGCCAGCCAGTCGGCCCCCTCCACCGCGCCGGGGTGCAGGAGCGACGACCCGTCGGGTTCCTCCGTGCTCAGCCCCAGACCCGGAACGAAGCGCCGGTCCCGAAGAAAGGCGCGCCGCTCCGCCGGTCCGGCCGAGCCCAGGGCACCCTTCGGAAAGCACGCCTCGATCAGGCGGAACGCGCACCAGACACCCGACGCATCGATGAGCTGGACCGAGAACGCCGGGAAGTCCACGGTGCCGAAGAAGCCATCCGGCCGGACCTCGCAGCGCACGGTGCCCAACCTGGGGGTCGGTCCGTAGAAGGTGATCTCGGGGATCAGCACCGGGTAGGCGACCTTGTCGGCGGACAGCCGCTCGTCCCACGTGTGCAGGGCGTCGTGAGGGATGCCGTGAGTCGCTCCGTCCAGCAGCGCCTGGTTCAGGACCCCGGTGGGCACTCCGCTCGTGGCCCGCAGGATCGAACTGGCGCCCTGGGGCGTGCGCACGAGGCGCTCCAGGACCTGGAACGCCGGCCCGTGAAAGAGCGCGCCCGTGGCGTAGGGGGACTCGGCGACGGGCCCATCCAACGGTGCCCATGCCTCCGGCCGCGGCCCGAAGCTGCCCGTGAGCACGCGACCCGTCGCCACCTCACGCTCCCCGTGCAGGAGCCGGGCGAGCCCGCCGCGGCGCTCCACCCGCAGCGCGCAGCGCTCGGACACGTCCAGCCAGCCGCCCACCTTGACGTCCCGCAGCCCCGTCACGGGGTCCGAGATCGGCGCCGCGCTGGCCAGCAGGTCCACCATCGACATCAGGGGCAGGGCCGGCCGGGTCCAGGTCGGGCAGTGATCCGCGAGCCAGGTGTCCACCTCGGGGTCCAGCGTCACGGCCTCCTTCCGGGGGGTGCCGCCGGACACGATGCGCATGCCGAGCCCCGACGCCTCGTAGATCCGCTTGCCGTCCACCCACAGGGAGGCCGACGCGATGGCGAAGGGCCCACGCTCGTCCCGACCGGTCTCCGTGATCTCCAGGGTGCTGCCGATGCGCGCGTTGGTGGGGATCACCTGCCCGCGGTACTTCCAGGTCATGGGCAGCTTCGTTGCGATCGCCTCGAACCGCGGAGCGGACACGCCCTCGTCCATGCCCGTGTGCAGCATGAACCACTGCAGGAGCTGAATCATCGCTTCGATGCCGAGCGAGCCGGGCTGCACCGGGTCCTGGAAGAAGTGAGCCTTGAAGAACCACTCCCCCGGGTTCACGTCCTTCTCGCCGCGCGCGAAGCCGAGGCCGGCGCCCCCGCCGGTGGGCTCGAACGCGGTCACCCGGTCCAGCATCAACAGCATGGGCTCGGCGAGCTGGGGGCGATCCGGGTCCCAGTAGCGGGGGGGACGCGCGGTCAGGTCCACCAGAAAGTCCGACGGAGCCTCGAGCAGGGCCCGCTGCTCCGGGGTGGTGGACAGGCCCACCTGGTTGGCCAGCGCCTCGGCCGGGAAGAACCCGAAGACCGTCGTCATGTCGTACACGAGCTGCTCGCCGACGAAGCACTCCACGACGTAGTTCACGATGATCATCGGGCCCATCTTGCTGATGCCCGTGTTCCTCACGACCGTGCGCAGCGTGCCCGAATCGGGCAGCAGATCGACGTGCTGCGTGCTGGTGCCGTCCAGGTTGCGGAAGAACAGCTCCTTGTCCGACGTCAGGGCGCAGCCGGTGTAGGAGGCGAGCCAGCCGCAGGGCTGCAGCGCCGCCTCCAGCAGGACCGCGTAGGGCATGACCCGGCAGCCGTTCTCGTCGAAGTACCAGGCATCCGCGGGGATGTCGTACTCCATCGTCACGCCGAGGCCCTGCTGCATCGAGCCGATGGGTCCCACGGTCTCGATGGCGCGGCTGATGAAGAGGTAGGGCGGGTTGGGCAGGCGAGCCACGCGGGTCGTGCCGTCGAACGGCGCGTACATCGGGCCGAAGGCCTCGGAGGGCCGCCCGTTCGCGCAGGCGATCAGCGAGCGCTGGTCGAAGAGGAAGCCGTCCGCGTGGGCCACGGAGAGCGGACCGGCGGCGGGCGGCGCGACCCCCGCGCGGCCTGACGTCGCCGCGGGATCGAGCAGGGCGCTGCCTTCGTCCAGCGGCCAGCCAGGCACCAGGCGCAGCCCCACCCGGCGCGCGTGAAACGCCTTGAGTCCATCCACGGTGCAGAGCAGGTCGGCGTACAGGACCGGCGACGGGCCTCCCACCACCTCCTCGACGAACACCTCGTAGGTCAGGACCCGGCTCCTGGGCGTCACCTGCCCGCGGCAGTGCAGCTGGAAGGGCTCCTCCGGCACCGGCTCGAAGCGATAGCCGTCGGCGTCCGTGGTGAATCCGAGGCCCGCCAGGAAGAAGCCCATGGCCTGCAGGCAGCCCTCGAACATCAGGGTGCCGGGCATGCACGGGTCGTTCTTGAAGTGGCCCTCGAAGAACCAGTGGTCCGGTCGGATGTCCACGCTCGCGCGCAGGTAGCCACGACCCCAGGGACCGCCGCGGGGCTCCAGGGCATCGACCCCGCCGTCCAGGAACAGCATGCGCCCCCCCTGGATGCGCGGGGTGCGGGTGTGGGTGCGGGTGCGCTCGAAGCCCGCCCCGAAGCACTCCCAGGGCCGGCCGTCGCTGAAGGCGCGGACCTCGGCGGGGGTGAACCGGGACTTCGTGCAGGCCACCACGGGCTCCGCGAGCCGGGGCGCAGCCACGACCTCCTGACCCTGCGGAGTCCAGAGGCAGCCGTCGCTGTCCGCGAGCTCGGCGTCCGTGAAGAAGCCGGCCTGGCCCTGGCGCACCGAGACCCGGCGGGCCCCGTCCACGAAGCCGTCGTATTGGAAGAACATCAGCCGGATGTCGCCCTGGGCCGCGTGACCGTCCATGTGGATGGCGTACTGCAGGGTCTCCCCGGGGGATGGAAGCGGACCGTGCAGCGTGAGCTCGCAGCCCAGCAGCCGGTAGACCCGCTCCCCCTTGTTGGCGAAGTCGATGCCCATCCAGGAGATGAGCATGAGGTCGGCCTGGCCTGCCTCAATCAGCACACCCGTGGGCATGTGCCCCTGGTGCAGGTACCAGGAGTCGGCGGTGACGTCGGTCTCCGTCCAGATGGTGCCCGTGGACCGTGAGCCGGCCACTGCGTCGATGCCGACCACCCGATCTGCGAGCAGCAGGGGCGGCTCGGGCATGCGCACCTGGCGGGCGTAGCCGTCCTGCACGGCGAACTGCTCGCCGAAGATCAAGGAGATCTGGCCGCCGGCGTGGACCTCCAGGTCGGCGCGGGAAAAGGTCGGGCCCACGGGCACACCGAGGGAGGGAACGGCCACCGCGGATCGGGGCGCCGGGGCGCTCACGGCAGGGCGCAGGGCGGGGCTCACGGTGGGGCGCAGGGCGGGGCTCACGGCGGGGCGCGGGTCGGGACTCACGGTGGGGCGCGGGGCCGGGGTCGTGGGCGGGATCACGGACGCGCTCACGGGCTGGTTCACGCCTTGAGGGGACCCGCCGGCGGCGGCCGCGCCGAGGGTCTGCATCGCTCGACGTTGCGTCGCGAGGAACTGCTCGTGGGCCGCCACCTGGTGAGCCATGAACTGCTGCTGCGCAGCGCCCAGGGCGGTGATCGTCCGCCGCAGGGCCTCCGCCGCAGGATCTGCCGGAGGGGCAGACCTCACCGCTACGGCGGCCGGCACGGCGATGGGCTCCGGTCCGGTCTCCACGGGGGCAGCCAGCGGCGCGACATGCGGTCCATCCAGGCCGAACATGGGCAGGGACGGAGCGGGGGGCATGGGCTGCATGGCGACCTCGGGCAGCGGCGGAAGCCGGACCGGCGGGGGATGGGCGGGGAAGCGCATCGGCCGGACCGGCGCAGGGGCGTGAGCGGGGCGGATCCGCTCCGAGAGCAGCGACACGTCGATGGAGACCCCCGCGGCCAGGAGCGCGGCGGCCGCATCGAGCACGGCGCCGAGGCCCGCTCCCTTGCGGTCGAGCGCCACGACCACCGCTTCGCGATCTCCGAGGATGTCCCGGATCCACCGTGAGCAGCTGCCCTGGGGGCCATGCTCGACGAAGATCCGGACCCCATCAGACCACGCCGCCTCCACCACGGCCCGGAAGTCCAGGGTGCGGTCGGCCTGGGCGAGGATGGCCTGGGCGCAGCCCTCGGACGTCGTCTCGTAGCTGCGGCCGAGGCCGGCGGAGTAGACGCGGACCGCCTGGGCGGTCACCTCACGCCGGTGCAGCGCCAGCCACTCGTCCTGGACCGCCGTGAGCTGGGGGACGTGCACGACGAGGTCGTAGTGCAGGCGAAGGCAGCGGGACCGGCCGATCCGATCCCTCACGCGACCACAGGCCGCCGGCTCCCCCACCACGATGCAATCGGTGTCGGTGTGGATGACGGACAGGTGCGCTCCAGGCTCCTCCTGCACGGCCGCGCGGACCTCCGGGAGCGGCGCCAGCACCGTCCACGTCTCCCACTCCGGGGGGCGCCCCGCGTCGCGCAGCACGTCGAAGCGACCTCCGATGCGCTCGGTGAACAGGCCTCCGGCGTTCGCCTCACGGATCATCGCGTCCGGGTCCGTCCAGACCCCCGCCGCGAACAGGCTGTTGCTCTCGCCCGAGCTGTACCCGATGACCGCGTGAGGCGTGAGCCCGAGGATCTGGCTCGACAGGCGGTGGTGCACACCGCACAGCGCCGAGCTGCTCCAGAGCCGCTGGAGCTCCGGCGCATGGTCCCCCGTCCAGGGTGCGTCGTAGGCGGCGGCCAGCTCCGGGTGCTCCAGGAGGACCGCGGTGAGCTCGGGCAAGGCCCGCAGCAGCTCCCTGCCCTGCCCCGCGTAGGCCGCTCCAGCGCCGGCAAAGACAAAGGCCACCTCGCCGCTCACCGGCGTGAGCCGCACATGCACCCCGGGGCCGGCGGGGATCCCCTCTTCGATCACCCGTCCCGCGCGCTCACGCCGAGCCAGGAGCTCCTCTGGATCCGACGCCACCAGCACCGCGCGGCATGGTCCTGCGCCGCCCTCCACGCCCGCAGACAAGGCCGTGAGCAGCGACTCACGGCTGTCGCCGCCGAACAGGTGCAGCCCCGGTCCATCCACCGAAGCCGGCGCGGCGGGAGCGCTCACGCGCACACCCGTCCCCGACGCGGTGGTGATGAGCTGCTCCGCAGGGCCCAGGCTCGGTCGCCCGTCGAGGCCCGCGCCGCGACTCACGGCGAGCACCGACGCGACGAGATCCCGCAGCTCTCCCGCAGCCCAGCTCCGCCCGAAGCGCCCGTCGAGCGAGAGCCGCTCGCCGCCTTCTGCGCGCTCCATGTGAGCCAGGACCCGGTCTCCGTCACGGACCGCGTCTTCGGCCCTCTTGAGGACCAGCACCACAGCCGAGTCCCCCGGCGCGCCCGGCTCGGCCTCGAGCTCGCCCAGGGCCGCCACGTGCACGTCGTTGCAGCTCAGATCCACCGCGCAGACCAGGACGGCGTCGAGCTCGCCCGTTTCGAGCGCGCGCATCGCGAGATCCAGCGCCCGGCCTCCCGACGCCTCGCCCTCCGAGACCGTCACGCCCGGCCCCCCGAGGTCGAGGGCGGAGCTGATCCGGTTCGCCGGGATGTTGGGCATCCGGCCCACCACACCTGCGGTGCTCAAGGGCGGCACGATCCCGTCCCGGGTCTGCGTGAGCCAGGCGTCGTGCTCGGCCGGGTCCTGTCGGGCGGCACGCAGTCGCTCGGGCAGGCGCCACCGGCTCCCGTACCGGGCGACCTCCACGTCGGGCTCCATGGCCAGGAACAGCCCTGCCCGCTCACGCGTGAGTGACACCCCCTCGGTGGCCTCACGCGCCGCCTTGAGGACCACAAGCTGCTGGGCCAGCGTGTCCCGCAGGTCATTGGGCGGGAAGCGCAGCCCCGCGAGATCCAGCTCGATCACCTCGGTCCGGGCCTCACCCCCCTCGATCAGGGCACCGCCGGACAGGACCGCGGTCGCGAACGCCTCGGCCGAGGACGCGGATCCAACGACCGCCCCTACGCCCACCACGGCGAGCCGGTGAGGCTGCGGCGCCTGGACAGGGTGCGCCTGCGCCGGCTCGGACGGGGCCTCCGAGACCAGCAGGTGCGCGTTGTTTCCACCGAAGCCGAACGCGGAGATGCCGGCCACCCGAGGCCCGGCCCAGGGCTCGGCGGCCTGCAGCAGCCGGAAGGGAGAGCCCGCCAGGGCCGGGTTCGGCTCCTCCACCGCCACGTTGGGCGGGCGGACACCGTGCCGCATGGCCTCCAGGACCTTGATCAGCCCCGCCACTCCCGCGGCGGTGATGAGGTGTCCGAGGTTGGACTTCAACGAGCCCACGGGCACCTGCTCGCAGCCCGAAAAGAGGGTCGCTGCGCTCTGGATCTCCGTCGCGTCCCCCACCGAGGTCCCGGTCGCGTGACACTCCAGGAGCGACACGTCCGACGGCGTGAGCCCGGCCATGGCGTAGGCCGACTCCATCGCCCGGACCTGTCCCTCGGCAGACGGCGCGAGGAAGCCGCGCCCCTTGCCGTCGTTGGACAGCCCCACCCCACGGATCACGCCGTGGATCCGGTCTCCATCCCGCTGGGCGTCCTCGAGACGCTTGAGCACGACGAAGCCGGCGCCCTCGGCGGGGACCAGCCCATCGGCCTGGGCGTGAAAGGGGCGGCTGCGGCCCGTGCGGCTCATGGCCTGCAGCGCGCAGAAGCCCACGTGGATGAACAGATCGTCCGCGCCGCTCACGGCACCGGCCAGGGCGAGATCCGCGCGCCCGTCGTGCAGGCGGTCACAGGCCAGCTTGATCGCGTACAGGGAGCTCGCGCAGGCGGTGTCGAGGCAGAACGCGTCCGGCCCCAGACCCAGCGCCTGCTGCAGGAGCGCCGCGGTGCCGCCGCTCTGGAACCGGTTGCGGGGATCGGGGCGTGGGCCCCCCTCCCAGACGGCCTCGGCGTACCGGGTCATGGACGCGGACGGGTACCCCAGGTTGCCGAACACCGCGGCGGTCCGGGGGCGACGGGTGCCGCCCTCGCGGTGGTCACCGGCGTCGCGCAGGGCTTCCCGGGCGGTGTGCAGGACCTGGCGGGTCAGCGCGTCCAACCCGTGCAGGTGGCTCGCCGGCACGCCGAAGCCCTCGGGGTCCCACAGCGCGTCGAACCCGGTGACGTAGCCGCCCTGGTCGGACCAGGACCGGTCCGTGGAGTCCTCGCCCGGGGCGCACAGCAGGTCCGCGTTGCCGCCGCGCCAGCGACCCGCGGGGGTGGACGACAAGAGGCTGCGGCCGGACACGACCGCGTCCCACAGGGCCTCGGGACCGTTGGCCCCGGGCAGGACGCAGGCCCGCCCGACGATGGCGATCGGCGCGAACATCGGCTCAGGCCCGCGCTCCGACGGCCGCCCCATCGGGCCGCAGGACGAGGTCCACGCCGCGCAGCTCGGCCACCCGACGACCCGTGGCGTCCAGGAAGACGACGTCGGCGGTGCCCCGCTGGGCTCCACGGCCGGCGCACCGGGCGACGCAGCGCACGGGACCTTCCGCCAGGGGCTCATCGATCCGCAGCTCGGAGATCCCCATCGGCAGGGCCGCTCCGCCGAGGTGGCGTCGGGCCCACAGCAGGATCAGCTGCAGTCCACCGTCCAGGGCCGCGACGTCGGTGTGCCAGTCCTCCCAGCTCCAGCCGGCCTCGCGAACGCCGGCCAGGGTGCCGGAGATCCCGTCGGGACCGACGCCATCGAGGCCGCGGATCACCTGGAAGTCGTCGCTGTGGAACAGCACGTCGCCGTAGATCGCCGCGCCTCCCCAGTCGTCCAGTCGGGGCGAGGGGTGTGCGGGCCGGGCCACGGAGGCCGCGCCGGTGGAGGGCGCCATCGACGCGCGGGCGCGGTACAGCAGGGTGCCCGCGGCGTCCGTGAGCTCCACGGCCAGCTGCGCGCCGTGGCCGTTGCTCAGCTGACGACACGACAGGACGAACCGCTCCGCGTGGTCCTCGAACCGCTTGAGCTTGATCCCCCGCACCACGGACACGTCGTGCAGGGCGTCCAGCGTCAGGTCCGGTCGGAAGGCGCGGGCCACCCGCACGAACCACTCGGCGACCAGCACCACCGGCACCACCACGGTCTGGTTGATCCGGTGACCGCGCAGCCAGGGGTGGCTCGCGGCGCTGACCGCCACCTCCAGGGTCAGCCGGCGCTCCTCGTTGCCCTCGACGAGCAGCGCCTCGGGACGCGGCTCCGCGCCCAGGACCAGCTCCACCTCGTCCCGCGTGGCGTTCATCTCACGCACGAACATGTCGGCGCCGACGTGCAGCGGGATCATCGGCACTCCCAGGCGGGCGAAGTGCGCTTCGAGCTGCGGATTGACCATGCCCCCGCGCCAGGGTCCCCAGCCCAACGACTTGACCAGCAGGTGCGGGCGGCGCCGGGCCTCGGCCTGGGCGACCTTGTTCAGGGCCTCGTTGGCCATCGCATAGGCGGCCTGCCCGTTGTTCCCGCACCGGGCGGACACGCTCGAGAACAGGCACAGGAGCGCCAGGGGATCCTCGGCGGTGGCGGCGAGCAGGGCCCGAAGGCCGTTGACCTTGGTGTTCCAGACGAGATCGAACTGGGCGTCGGTCTGCTCGGCGATCTTGCGATCTGCCAGGACCCCGGCGCCATGCACGATGCCCCGGATGGGTCCCCACTCGGCGCGCACCGTGGACAGGGCCGCGTGCAGGGCGGCGGGATCGGTGACGCTGGCGCAGACGTAGCGGGCCTGCGCGCCTGCGGCGGCGATGGCGGCGAGGGTGCCGTCGATCTCCCGGGCCGACTGGACCCCGCGCACCCGGGCGGAGAGCTCCTTGGGGGACAGGGACTCGCCCGAGGTCCGGGCGGCGCCGAGGAGGGCGGCCTTGAGGGCGGCGTCCCCCTCGACTCCCCGGCACACCGCCGGCTCTTCGGCGAGGGCGGAGCGTCCGAGCAGGACGAACCGGGCCGGGGTCTGCCGCGCCCAGGCGATGACGCAGGCTGCGGTGACACCCCGGGCGCCGCCGGAGACGAGGACGACGTCGCCGGCGCCCACGGCCGGGGCCCCCTCGGACACGAGGGCCTCGATGGACCGGGGCGCGGTGCGGATCCCGTCGGCCCCCAGGCCGACCTCCAGATCGCCCCCCCCGAGCAACAGCTCGTCGGCGAGCGCCCGGGCCAGGGCGAGGTCGTCGCGGGCCCCACGCTGCAGGTCGATGGCCTTCAGGGACGCCTTCGGCCACTCCTGGGACGCGGTCTTCACCAGGGCCGCGAGGCTGCCGAGCCAGGCGCGGGCCTCGGGGGTGGGGGTCGTTCCGAAGCGGCCGCCCGTGTCCTGCACGGTCACGAACAGGCCTCCGCCCTCGGTGAGGCTGCGGCCCACGGTCCGCGCCGCCACGAAGCCCTCGCGGGCCGCTGCGATGGCCTCATCGGCGGTGGGGGTGGGCCGAAGACCACCCAGGAAGACGACCGCTCGCGCCTCGGCGGGCAGGGTCGAGGCGGCGCGGGCGGGCACGCCACGGGCGCGCAGTTCCTCCACGAGCACCGGGGCGAGGCCACCGCCATCGGACGTCACGAGCACCTCCACGGCGTCGAGCAGGCCCGGCTGGGCGAGGCCCGCGGCGGGCAGGGGCTCCATGCGCAGGGCGTAGCGGGACAGGTGGGGGCCTGCCGCGGGCAGCTCGGCGAGCTGGCCCGGGTTCGGAGGGGTCGCCGAGGCGGGCATCAGCGACTGCATGTACGTCACGATCTCGCCCAGGGTGTGCAGCGAGCCCATGTGTCCCGCGTCCACGTCCGGCATGCCCGGCGCCCGGTCCTGCACCGCCGCCAGGATCTCGACCCGCTTGATCGAGTCGATCCCCAGGTCACCCTCCAGATCCATCGACAGGTCCAGCATCTCCGCGGGGTAGCCCGTCTTGTCCGCCACCACCTCCAGCATCAGCCCGTGCAGATCGACGGACGGGGCCGCCGCGACGGGGGCCGGGTTCGGAGGGGTCGCCGATGCAGGCATCAGCGACTGCATGTACGTCACGATCTCGCCCAGGGTGTGCAGCGAGCCCATGTGTCCCGCGTCCACGTCCGGCATGCCCGGCGCCCGGTCCTGCACCGCCGCCAGGATCTCGACCCGCTTGATCGAGTCGATCCCCAGGTCACCCTCCAGATCCATCGACAGGTCCAGCATCTCCGCGGGGTAGCCCGTCTTGTCCGCCACCACCTCCAGCATCAGCCCGTGCAGATCGACGGACGGGGCCGCCGCGACGGGGGCCGGGTTCGGAGGCGTCGGCGCCCGAGGAGACGCCTGAACCGGGGGGAGCTCGGAGAGCTGGACCGGATTCGGAGGCGTTGGCGCCCGAAGAGACGCCTGAACCGGGGGGAGCTCGGAGGGCTGGGCCGGGTTCGCCCCGCTCAGGGCAGACAGCGTCGCAAAGCTCGACTCCACCGTGTGCAGGAACGCGGAGTGGGAGTTGGCCATGGCCTGCTGGAAGGCCGTGTGCGCCTGCGCGTTCTGGCGCTGCGCCTCCTCCCAGGCCGAGATCCAATGGTCTCCCGCGGGCACCGCCCTCGCCACCGACGCGGCCACCACAGGCACCGGCGCGGCCACCGCCCTGGCCACCGCTGCGGCTACGACAGGCACCGCCGCGGCCACGACAGGAGCCGCGACAGGCACCGCCACCACAGGCGCCACCGGCACCGCCGCCACGACCCGCTCGGGGTTGGGCTTCGGCAGGTCCTTCGCCCCGCCCGCCGGGGGGTAGGCCTTGCCGTGGTTCGCGCCGCAGATCGGCACCGCCAGCTTCGCCTTGCGCGCCTTGCCCGCATCCACCGGCTCGCCGTATCCCGTCCACAGGGCCTGGGGATCGAGCGCGACCCCCGCCGCCGCCAGACGACCGAGCCCCACCATCAGCGACGTCACGCCGTTCTTGCCCTTGCGGTCCAGATGCACCGCCCGATGCGGCGTGCCCGCCAGGATCTGCCCCACGAGCCCCGACAACACGGACCCGGGGCCCACCTCGATGAACGTGCGCACCCCCTGGTCCGCCAGCCCCTGGACCACCTTCGTCCAGTACACCGGACGGGTGATCTGCCGCGCCAGTACGTCGTTGCGCGCCGCCGCGTCCCCCTCGTAGGGCGCCGCCAGCTCCCCCGACCACACCGGCAAGGCCGGCTCGGACATCTCCAGCCCCGCCAGGAACGCCCCGAAGGGCTCGACCCCGCCGGCCACCACCGGGGAGTGAAACGCCGTCGCCACGGCCAGCCGCGTGCCGCGCAGACCCGCCGCCTGGAACGCCGCCTCGGCCGCCTCGATGGCATCCAGGGGCCCGCTCACGACCACCTGGGTGGGCGCGTTGTGGCTCGCGATGACGACCCCCGGCACCAGCGCCGCCTGGACCTGCTCGATGGGCGCAGACACTGCGATCATCCCGCCCGGCGTCGCCGCCGCCGCCGCCATCAGCTCGCCGCGCTTGCGCGCCGCCGCCAGGAACGACCTCTCGTCCAACACCCCCGCCGCGCACAGGGCGGTCAGCTCACCGAAGCTGTGACCAGCCACCACGTCCGGCGACACGCCAAGCGAGCGCAGCATCGCCAGCAGCGACAGGCTCGTGCAGCCGATGCCGGGCTGGGCCCACTCGGTGCCCTGCAGCCGAGCCGTGTCCTCAGCCCGCGACGCGTCGTCGAACCGCGGGATCGGATGCACCACCTGATCCAGACGCAGCCCGTCCCAGCTCTGCCCGGCGGCCTGATCCCAGGGACCGCGCGCGGCCTCAAACGCCATGGCCAGCCCCGCCCCCATCGTCACGTACTGGCTGCCCTGGCCCGGGAACAGGAACGCCACGCTGCCGTCCTGCGGACCCACGCCGAACGCGCTTCCGTCGGGGCGCTCGAAGGCGACCGTCGGAGCGGCCTCGATGGCCGCCGCCGCCGTCAACAGCCGGGTCCGCAGCTCCGCGGCGCTGCTCGCCACCACCGCCAGCCGGGCCTGTGCGCCGGACCGCCAGGCGGTCGCGCTCTCCCACGCCAATCGGCGCAGCGCACCCTCGTCACACCGGGTCGCCAGCAGCCGCGCCGCAGCTGCCACCTCGGCCCCGCTCGTCCCGCCCACGAGCACCAGCTCGGAGGGCATCGTGCGCGTGAGCGCAGGACGGCTCGCTCCCATGTACTCCTCCACCGCCACGTGGAAGTTGGAGCCGCCGAACCCGAACGAGCTCACGCCGGCCCGGCGCGGATGCTCCGAGGAGCGGATCCAGGGCCGCGCCTCGGTGTTCACGTAGAACGGGGACTCCTCGATCATCAGCGCCGGGTTGGGCCGCTCCACCTTGATCGTCGGCGGCAGCACCTTGTGGTGCAGCGCCATCACGGCCTTGAACAGCCCCGCCGCGCCCGCCGCCGCCTTCGTGTGGCCGATCTGCGACTTCACCGTGCCCAGCGCGCACCACTGGCGCCGGCTCGCGTCGTCGCCGAAGGCCAGCTGCAGCCCCCCGAACTCCGCCGCGTCGCCGGCCTTCGTGCCCGTGCCGTGCGCCTCGATCAGCTCGACCGTCTCCGGCCCATAGCCCGAGTGGCCGTAGGCGCGGGTCACCGCCGCGGCCTGCCCCGCCGACACCGGCGCGTACACGCTCTTGCTGCGCCCGTCGCTGCTGGAGCCGACCCCGCGGATCACCGCGTAGATCCGGTCCCCGTCCCGCTCGGCGTCTTCGAGGCGCTTGAGCGCCACCATGCCCAGCCCCTCGCCGAGCATCGTGCCGTCGGCCTGATCGCTGAAGGGCCGCACATCCCCGCTCAGGCTCAGCGCCGGCGTCTTGGAGAAGCACATGAACATGAAGATGTCGTTCAGCGTGTCCACGCCGCCCGCGATCACCATGTCCGAGTCGCCCAGGTACAGCTCGTTGACGGCCATGCTCAGGGCCGAGAACGTGGACGCGCAGGCCGCATCCGTCACGCAGTTGGTGCCCCCGAGGTCGAGCCGGTTCGCGATCCGACCCGCCACCACGTTGCCCAGCAATCCCGGGAAGCTGCTCTCCTGCCAGGGCTGGTAGTGGTCCGCGATGCGGTCGGACACGGCCTGCACCTCGGACTCCGACAGACCGTGCTCGCGCAGCGACTTGACCCACACGGGGCGCTGCAGGCGGCTGACCATCGTGGCCAGCAGCTCCTGGGCCGAGGTCACCCCGAGGATGACCGAGATCCGGGATCGATCCATCGTCTCGAAGCCGGCGCCCGCCGCGTCCCGAAGCACCGCCTCGGCGACGATCAGCGCGAGCAGCTGCGAGGTGTCCGTGGCGGGGATGATGCTCGGCGGCACGCCCCACGACAGCGCGTCGAAGTCCACCGCCTTCAAGAAGCCGCCACGCTTCGCGTAGGTCTTGTCCGCCGCGGTGGGATCGGGATCGTAGTAGTCCTCGGGCAGCCAGTGGCTGGCCGGAACGTCCGTGAGCAGGTCGGAGCCCGCCAGGATGTCGGTCCAGAAGCCAGCGGCGTCCGTGGAGCCGGGGAAGAGGGCAGACACGCCGACGACGGCGATGGGGGAGCGGGTCTTGGGGATCTGGTCAGACATGGCGACCTCGGAAGAAGTGGGGGGCGCGCTCAAGCCAGGGGCCGAGGGCGGAAGTCGAAGGAAGAGGGGGGGACACAGACGCCGCAGGTGCGCAGCTGCTGGGCGCGGGTCACGACCGCCGCGCCCTCCATGATGTTTCGGGCGACCTGCACGACGGTGCGTCGCTCCGGGTCTTGCAGGAACGAGCCCTTCGTCCAGCGGTTGAAGGCGCCCATGGCGGGCCCGCACCAGATCTGGAAGTCCGCTCGTCGATCCGCCGTCCCGGCGATGGCCCAGCGGCTGCTCTGACCCAGGTAGGAGCGGAAGACCAGGGCCATCTTGTGCTTCGGGTCGGCGTCGGCGCGGGCGATCTCCCGCGGATCCCGGTCGGCCCAGAAGGCCCGGGTGCTCTCCCACGCCTGCTCGAAGGTGGCGCGCAGCATCGTCGCCTCCACCTTGCTGCGCTCCGCAGCGGGGATCGCGTCCAGGGATGCATGCCCGCGGTACAGCTCGTACAGCTTCTTCGCCCGCACACCGAACATCGTTCCGCGACGCAGCACCTGCACCTCGACCCCCATCTCGAACATGTCCGCGGCGGGGGCCATGATCACGTCCGCGAGGCCCGCCTCGGCGAGCATGTGCCGGCCGCTCTGGTCGAGCCCGGACTCCACGCAGCCCTGGTTCACCGAGCCCGTGAGCACGAACGACGCGCCGAGCGCGAAGGCGGCCGCGGCGGCGGACGGAGTGCCGATCCCGCCGGCGGCACCGAGCCGGATGGGCCTCTGATACTGCTGCTCGGCGGCGATCTCGTCCCGGAGCGCGAGGAGCGTCGGCAGGAGCGCGGACAGCGGTCGGTTGTCGGTGTGGCCGCCGGAGTCGGACTCGACGATCAGGTCCTCCGCCACCGGCACGTGGGCCGCCAGGCGCGCCTCCTCCGCCGTGATCTGGCCGCTCGCGAGCAACGCATCGACGATGGAGGCAGGGGCGGGCGCCAGGAAGGCCCGGGCCGTCTCGGGCCGCGAGACCTTCGCGAACACGTGGCGGGTGCGGTGGATCGGCCCGTCGGGGGACTGCGTCAGACCCGACAGGGCGAAGCGGACGATGGGCAGCGTGAGGGCCATGTACGCCGCCGCGGAGACCCGTGGCACCCCCGCGCGGATGTACAGGTCCGCGGTCGCCGCCTCGACGTCGGGCTCGTGGGGGCTGTGGATGAGGTTGCAGCCCCAGCCCGGCGCGTCGCCCAGGGTGCTTCGCAGCTCGTCGACGGCCTGGGTGATGCGCGGCACGGACAGCCCCGCAGCGCCGAAGAAGCCCAGGAAGCCCGCGCGCGCCATCTCCGAGACGAGGCGGACCGTCGCGATGCCGTTGGCCATCGCCCCGCTGACGTAGGGAAAGCGCACGCCGTGCACGGCCCCGAAGCTGCGGTCTCCGAGCCACTCGGGATACAGCGGCGGCAACGAGGCGATGAGGGGCCAGTGGGGAACGCCGTTGGTGGCCCCGGTGTGCACCACCGCGCCTCCATGGGCCACGCCCACTCCGCGGGCTGGATCAGAGACCAGGTGCGCCGTCTCCCGGACCCGGTGCAGCGCGACCAGGATCTCCGGCGGGGTAAATGCGGGGGGTGCGGTGGCGCTCTGCCACGCAGCGGAGGAAGCGGATGGGAGGGCCAGGGGTGCATCCGAAGCGGGCGGGGGTGGTGTACGAAGGCGCCCGAGTAGCAAGTGCCACCGAGTGGCAGTTGCGCTGAGGTGGCGAGATATACTCCAACACCTTGGAAACGCCAACGACCCTTCGTGAACGAAAGAAGGCCGAGACCCGGGCAAACGTCCTGCGCGTCGCCCACGAGCTGTTTCACCACAAGGGCTTCGACGCCACGACGCTCGAGGAGATCTGCGCGGAAGCGGTGATCAGCAAGCGCACGTTCTTTCGGTATTTCCGGGACAAGGAGGCGTTGGTCTTCCCGAATCGCGATGAGCGGCTCGACAACTTCGTGAGCTTTCTGGAGTCGGGGGCCACCCACGAGGACCCGTTCGCGACGCTGCGGCGGGCCACCCGGCTCTTCGGCATCGAGTACGGCCAGCACCGGTCCACGATCCTGGCTCAGCAGAAGCTCGTCGTGTCTTCGCCCTCCCTGCTCGCCCGGGAGCGCGAGATCGACCGGGACTGGGAGAAGGCCATCGCCCAGATCTTCGCCCGACGCCTCAGCGACGCGGCGGACAACGAGCTGTGGTCGCGCGTGCTCGCGGGGGCGATCATGGGAGTGGTGCGAGCCACCATGAGCTGCTGGTTCGACAACGACTGCGACGACGACCTGGTCAAGCTCGGCCTCGACGCGATCACGTGTCTCGAGCGCGGTTTCCCGGCCGTCCTGCCCTGATCTGATCTGATCCGATCTGAGCGGCGCTGCTTCGCCCCGCTGGCCTGCCTCTCCGGGCCAGGGAGGTGCTGTCGGAGAGATCCGCTCGGACTCTCAGATTTGTCAAAGAGGACAACTTCTCTGGAACTTGTCGAATACGACAAATCTGAGAGTCGCCGGCTCGCTCTTGCACATGACGGACCCTTCGGCCGATCTGCTAAACAGCGGCGTGGAGGACTCCCAGGTGATTGACGCCCGTTGGTTCCAGATCCTGGCCTGCGTCTGCTTCCTCGTCGCAGCCCCCGCCTCGGCCCGCGCCCAGGCGCCCCCCGCCCAGGCGCCCACCGCCCAGGTACCCCCGACGATCTGGCCCACCTTCGGCCGGCCCGCGTGCCCCTCGCTGCAAGCCTGCTGCGTGCCTGGCGAGGCCGTGTGCTCCCACCCCGGCGCGGCCCGCGCCCTGCTCGCGGGCTTCTCGGGGGCCACCTTCGGGGCCGGCACCGGCATCTTCTTCGTGGCCAGCGACTCCATGGACGCTGGCGACCCCATGGGGGCAATGGTTGGCGTGGGCCTCGTGGGGCTGGCGGGATCGGCCCTGGGCATGTTCGCGGGCCTGCTCGCCCCCCGCGGCGAGTCCACGGTGAACGACCGCCCGGGGCGCCCCACGGTGCGCCTGTCCATGTCCCCCGGCGGCGGCTCCACCATCGACGAGGCCGCGCCCTGGGGCCTCGGTCTGCGCCTCGACCCCCTCTTCGCCCTCGGGCCCGACGTCAGCCTGCAGCCCCACGTCGGCTTCTCGGTGGCCCTGGGCAACAGCACCTTCGTCGATCCCCGCCCCCAGAAGAGCGCAGCCGTGTCGGGCCAGGACTCCACCTTCCCCGTGGTGCTCACGACCCACCGGCTCAAGGTGTCCGCGGGGGTCGATCTCGGGGTCGCCCTCCCCTACCCCCTCGCGGTGAAGCGGCCCTGGTACACCGGCGCCATCGAGATTCGCTACAAGCCGTGGTGGGAGCTGCGCCGCCG
>CALAGR010000183.1 GCA_937891735.1 uncultured Pseudomonadota bacterium
CACGGTTACCGACCGGGACTTCCCCCATCCGGTTGGCCACAAAGCGAAAAATCTCTGGGCAAGGGGCAGAGCCCCGATCCGCCTGCGCGGCGTAGCCGAGCAGGCGTACCTAACAAACTGGTCCGGGAAACCGGGGCAAGGTCAGTCGCAACCCGTAGCGGCGAGCGAGGGCCAGGAAGAGCTTGCGGGCCCACGGATCCGCGAGCGAGAACTTGTACTCCACCGCGGGCTCGGCGCGCTCTGTGTTCGCCAGACGCTCTCGGATGCGCAGCATCGCCTTGACGGCGGCCAGCCGCTCCCCGTCCGAACCCGTCCCCGCGTGCAGCGCCTCGATCTTGCGCAGCTTGCTCAACAGCTCGTCGTACGTCATCGGCGCTCGCCTCCGCGGCTGACATCCAGATCCCCCAGCAGCAACGAGGCCTTCGCCCCGCGCCGCGTTCAGCGTCGCTTGCGCTGCTTGCGGCGGGCCTTCTTCTCGGCCTTGTTGCGCGACTTCTTCTTCACTCCAGCCTTCTTCACCACCGCCTTGCGGTCCTGCCCGGGACTGGGGGCGAGCCAGGGAGAGGAGTCGTCTCGGTTCTCTTCGAACGCAGCCCACCACGACAGCGCCTTGTGGGGATCGTCCTCGGGGAGGTACCGGGCGAGCCGGCCCCCGACGTACTCCCCGGCCTGCCCCGCCTCCGACAGGGCGATATCGATGTCGCTGGCGTCCATCGCCCACGGGTCGAGGCGCTCCTGCTGGATCGCCTCGCGGAGGAGGTCCGCGGACTCTCCGTGACCCAGATCGAGCAGCGCCTTCGCCGCCGCGGTAGGAGCCTCCCCCCCGTCCGGCTCCTCGTCGTCCATCAGGAGGGCCTGGAGGAAGACGACCGTTTCGTCGCGGAGGGCGGGGTCACTGTCGCCCAGCATCGCTCTCGCGTCGACGGCGGCGGATCTCACCCACTCCCATACGGTTCGGTCGGACGCGAGCCGCTCGATCCCCTGCGGGCTGCCCCCGGCGGTCGCATAGAGCCAGGTCCCCAGGTCCTCGGTCACCGCGTCGCCCAGCAGGCGGTCCACCGTCTCCTCGGGCTCGCGCAGGAGGGCGAGCAGCAGTTCGTGTGCAGCCTCACTCCGGTGGCGGGCAAGCAGGTGCAGGGCGTAGAGCAGGGCGAAGCTCGACGGTCCCTCCCGCTCACCGAAGCCGACGACATCATCGACGGCCTCCCGGAGCACGGAGAGCAGCTCCTGCTCGCACTCATCGAGGTGCTCGAGCACCCGGTCCATCTCGGCCCGCTTGTAGCGAGGTGACGGACCCCTCAGCCCGACGACGAGCTCAGCAGGAGAAGGTGTGGCGGTGATCATGGCGGCCGAGTGTGGCGCAGTCGACGTTGATCTGCCAGAGGAGCTGCGCGAGGTCGTCGCGGGCTCGGAGCCGGTACCGAAGCGGCGTTCGTAGCGGCTCGTGACCTTCAACTCGCGCAAGCCGAGAAGCTCGCCAGGCTGGCCGGGGCTCCAGGCGCGACGTACTCTCTCACGCGGAAGGAGACCACGATGTCACAGCGAATCGTCGCGGACCCCGAGACCGTCGGCGGGAAGCCTCGCCTCGAGGGCACGCGGATCAGCGTCGAGTTCCTGCTCGAGCTGATGGCGAGCGGAGCGTCGCGAGATGAGGTCCTCCGCGCCTACCCGCAGGTGACGGCTGAGGGGCTGGAGGCGGCGCTGCGCTACGCCGCGCAGTCGCTCAGGAACGAATCGGTCTGGGACGTAAAGCTGCCGGCGTGACCAGACCCCTCGAGTTCCCCCTGCTCGCGGACGAGAACGTGCACCCCGAGGTCATCGACGGCCTGCGAGAGCGTGGACGAGACATCCTCACGGTCGTCGAGGCCGGCCTCAAAGGGCATCCAGACATCGATATCCTCCGGGCGGCTCTCGACGCAGGCCGTGTGATCCTCACGCACGACAGCGACTTCGGGAGCCTCGCGATCCGCCAGGGAGAGCCGTGGAGCGGGATCGTGCATGTGCGCCCCGGACACATCTCCCCGGCATTCGTCCTCCAGATCCTGGAGTCCGTGGATGGCATCGGCATCGAGGTGGCGTTCCCCTGCCTGTTGGTGGCCGCTCGACGCGGAAGCGACGTCAGGATCCGGCTGAGGAGCACCCCTCGCGCCAAACAGGGCGAAGCTGAGCCTGGGTAGCCACGGTCGGCCTCGGGCGGTAGGGCCCAGCCCTCCCCCAGCCCGGCCCAGAACCTCAAACTCCTCCGGGGAGTACCAATCGCCGTGTGTAGACAGCTGTAAACGGGTTCTCCCCGGATCGGGCGCAATGGGACGGTTTCCGGCGCGCGAGCCGTCCGAGAACAGAGCGCAGTAACCTATTGATATTGCATCAACTTCTCCACAATCGACCACTCGGCTCTTGACGCCCCTTGGGAGAACCAAAAAGCAGGCCCGCAGGTGACTCAAGTCCCTGCGGGCCTTCGATTTTCCGGACGCTGATTGGCGCTCCCCGTGTTGACTATCTGTAAACACGACAGGTGGCGCAGGCCGCATTCGGGCACTAACGCGCCCGACCTGGCCAGACGACGGGCAGCTCTGCGCCCGATCTCCGAAGCGGATGCGGTACTCCCACTTTCTACGATCGAGCAACGAGTCACACGCTGCTTCGGTCACGATTCGCCGGAGAGCGTGCCGCCTGATGAGGAGCGCGACTTCCCGCCCGCCTGCCATGCCGCACCCCGTGCTGGTCTTGCATGCCATCTGCCCCGAGTCGTTGGGCGAACTGCACCTCTGGGCTGAGGGTTCTTCTCGACCGACGAGGAGCCCGGACGACACAGCCTCCGACCGTGCGCCTCTTCACTCCTTCGCCGCCGACCCCGTAGAGCTGAGCGGCGCGTTGCGAGGAGCCCGGAACGGGGTGGTGTCGCTGGCGGACCTCGAGATCGAGGACGTGGTGCTCCTCCTGCCGCCAACGGGAACGAGCCCGCGTGCATCTGCACGGCTGCTGCGAGACGAGGCCGTCGACGTCGAGACCGTCGAAGCGCTCAGCGGCAGCTGCGCGTCGCGATCGCTGTCCATGAACTTCAGCGCGTCCAACAGCAGGATCGGCACGAGCGAGGCCGTGGTGATCGTGGTGACGATCGGCACACCAAGCCAGGTCCCGGGGGAGCACCGGTAGCGCGCCGCTGTGGTCCAGGTGGGCGTGAGTCCGCACGAACACGTTCGGGCGGCGCTACCCCAGGGCGTCTTGCAGGCCGAACAGATCGGGGAGGGTCTCGCCGCGCGCCTGTCGGATCCCACAGTCCACGACGGCGCGGAAGTCATCCGAACGGACGAGCCCGCACGAGGCGCCGATGCCGGACGCGCCTCCGAAGAACCCCAGGCTCAGGGACATGGGGGGATCCTCCTCGCTCCGGTTCCTTCCCCTTGTCGCGTCAAGGCTCGTCGACCAGGCGGTACCCGCCGGTTCGAGGGGCGCCGACGAAGACGACCAAGCCGCGACTCTTCAGCCGAGCGATCCCCGTCCCGGCCGCCGACAGGGAGATCCCGAGCCCCTCGGCGAGCCTCGGCGTGCGCAGGCCGGGCTCCGCGGTGATCATCGCCAGCAGGCGCCGCGCGCCGTCCGTGAGGCCGTCGCTCGAACTCCTTGCAGGTACCATCCCTCGGCGCCCCGCGGGCTTCTTCGGTGCCGCCTTTGGCTTGTGCCGCGGTCTCTTCGGCTTCGACTTCGCGGGCGCCGCCTCGAACTCGATGTCCACGCCAAACACGGACGCCAGGTCATCGGCCTCCAGCACCCGCCCCCGCGCCTGCTTGCGCTGGGTCACACCTCGGTCGATGGCCTCCTCGATCATCTCGGTGGGATCGACGCCCCGGAGCGAGAAGAGCATCTCGGGCGCGTGGTCGAGTCGAGCGCCAACGCCGTAGAGGCTGGCGGCGACGTGTTTGCACATCACCGCCCAGTCCGGACACGAGCAGTTCAGTTCGATCTCCTTCGGGCCCGGAAAGAGCCCCGAGCCCTTGCGCGTCACGACCTCCATCACCCCGCTGGACAGCTTGCCTTGGAGCAGCTCCACCAGCGAGTCGATCTGGCCGGCGCACTCGCCTCGGATCGTCTGCCAGCGCGCCGCCGGGAGCGGGGTGATGCGCAACGTGACGGTGTAGAGCTCGCTGCCGCTGACCAGCGCGTCGATCCGCCCCTCCGCGATCTGCAGGTCGAGGATCGAGCCGTTGCGGGTGTAGGTCCGCCCCCGAGGCAAGCGATTGGCGTAGTCGCTGTAGGCCTCGAGGTTCTCGCACCAGGCCTTGCCCCAGAACGTGTTGGCGATGGCGCGGCCAGCGACTCGGATCGGCTTGATGTCGCGGCCCGCCTTGCTCAGCTTCGCCAGCTTGCGCGCGGCCTTCGCGCGCCGCTCCGCCACCGGCACATAGCGTCCGTATCCGTAGGGGCTCACGACGCCACCGCGCTCTGGAGGTCGAGGCTCACCAGGGCCAGGAGTTCGTCGTTGCTCAGCTCGGTGAGCTTCGCCTCGGCGCCGCCGGTGAACACCTCGTCGGAGAGCCGCTGCTTGCTGGCGATGAGCTTGTCGATGCGCTCCTCCACCGTGCCCTTGCACACGAACTTCTGGACCAGGACGTTCCGCTTCTGCCCGATGCGGAAGGCGCGGTCGGTGGCCTGGTTCTCGACCGCCGGGTTCCACCACCGGTCGAAGTGGATCACGTGGTTGGCGGCGGTCAGGTTGAGGCCGGTGCCGCCGGCTTTCAATGACAGGACCATGAACGGTGTCGCCTCGTCTTGTTGGAACTGTCGCACCAGTCCTTGGCGCTTCTTCACCGGCGTGCCTCCGTGAAGGACGAGGCCGGGGCGACCGAAGCAGTCGGTCAGGCACCGCTCCAGCGACGGCATGATCGCGCGGAACTGCGTGAATACCAGCACCTTTTCCTGGCGCGCGGCGATGGGCTCGCACAGGGCGATGAGCCGCTGGAACTTGCCGCTCTGGGCCGGGGCGTACTCGCCGTCGCCGAGCCACTGCGACGGGTGGTTGCAGATCTGCTTGAAGCGCATCAGGTAGGCGAGCACGATCCCCCGACGCTCGATGCCTTCGGCCTGCAACAGCGCGGCCTCCAGTTCCTCGACGGCTTGCTTGTACAGCGCGGCCTGGGCCTTGCTCAACAGGCAGTGGGCGACGACCTCCGTCTTGTCGGGCAGATCGGAGATGACGCGCTTGTCGGTCTTGAGGCGCCGCAGGATGTAGGGCCCCACGAGCTTGCGCAGCGGCGCGTAGCCGTCGTCCTGGCGCTTCGACATCGACTTGCACAGGTCGCCGAAGGCCTTGGCCGAACCCAGCAGCCCGGGGTTGAGGAAGTCGAAGAGGGACCACAGATCGCCGAGCCGGTTCTCCACCGGCGTACCCGTGAGGGCCAGGCGCCAGCGCGCCGGCAGCTTCTTGATGGCGCGGGTCTGCTTGGCGCCGGGGTTCTTGATCGCCTGCGCCTCGTCCAGCACCACGCAGCGCCACGGGAGCTCCTGCATCCACGGCGTGCGGGTGGCGGTGCCGTAGGTCGTGATGACGACATCGAACGCCGCGACCTCAGCTGCGGCCAGGGCCTTGAGCTCCCGGGACGGGATCGCGGACGGGTGGGCGATGAGGACGCGCAGAGCGGGCGCGAAGCGGACCAGCTCCTCTCTCCAGTTGTCCACCAGCGAGGCCGGCACCACCAGCAGATCGACCCCATCATCGCCGTCCTGGGCCCGGAGCATCGACAGGTGGGCGATGACCTGGATCGTCTTGCCGAGCCCCATGTCGTCCGCCAGGCAGCCACCGAGCCCGAGTCCGTGCAGGGTCCACAGCCACTGGACGCCGTGCTTCTGGTAGGGCCGAAGCTCCCCGTGGAGGCCTGCGTTCTGCTCGATGGCCTCCATGATCATCGGCGAGCGCAGCGCATCCAGCTGGGTCGTCAGCCACTTGCCGGCGATCACCTGGGACCACTCGGGCCGATCGTCCTTCACCAGATCGTCCGCGCCCCCGAGATCGGCGCCAGCGAGCAGTCGCATGGCCTCCGCGAAGCTGACGCCGCCGGCCGACGCCTGGGCCTGCACGTCACGCCATTGGTCGAGCACCTCTCCGAGCTTGTCCGGATCCACCTCGACCCACTTCCCCTTGATGAGGATGAGGCCTGCGCTGGCCTGGAGCAGGCTCTCGATCTCCTGGGCCGAGAGGGTCTCCCCTCCGAGGGTGAGCTCAACGTCGAAGTCGAGCAGGGCGGAGAGCCCCAGCGTGGACGGCGCGGCGCTCCCGACGGTGACAGAGACCGACGGCCGCGGGCGACGCTTGCTGCTCCACCAGTCCGGCAGCCGCACCACCAACCCCGCGCGTTCGAGGTGCTCTGTCTCGCACAGGAACGCGAAGGCCTCCTCGGCGGTCCACGCGAGGGGGTGATAGACGTCGCCCGAGTCGACGAGGTCGCGGATCAGCTCGCTGCCCTCGGCGGCGCGCTGGAGGGGCGTCAGCAAGGCCAGCAGCTGTCGCTTGTTGCGGGCGCCCGCGTACTCCTGGAGGGCTCGGCTCAAAGGGAGGTATTGCAGCTCGGCCCGCCCCGGAAGCTGCCGCGCGTAGGTGGCGATGAAGGCGAACGGCAGCTGCGGGTTGCGCTTGTTCTCGGCCAGGTGCAGGCAGACCCGGCCGGCCACATGCCAGATCGAGTGGCTGGCCTCGAGGTAACGCTGGACCCCGCCGGCGTTCTCCGCTGCCCGCTCTGTCAGCGCTTCGCCCATCTCGGCCCAGAGTCGCAGCAGCAGGGAGGCGGAGACGAGCTCTGCGCCGCGCATGGGCGGCGCGGTGGCGGCGAGCTCTTGGAGCACCTCGAGGGAAGCGTCGGGGAGAACCACCGCCGCCGGATTCATGGGATCGAGCGCGGAGCACGCGTCCACGACGAACAACCGCCCCGCCTCTCGCCAGAACCGAAGGCTCGGGTCCAAGTCGGTCGCCAGCTCTGCGGCGCCGAGGTGCAGCAGGCCGTGTCCGGTGCCTCGATCGAAGGCCTGGGTGATCCGGCCGACGACCGTGGACGGCGTGCTGGGATCGCGGGACGCGCCGTCCAGGCGAACAGTGACCCGTCCGCCGGGCGAGAGACCGCTGATGAGCGTCCCGCCGAGCGCCTCTTGGGACGAGCCAGGGACCGCGATGTGGGGTGTGCGCCGCTCCGGGAAGAGGTCGTGGGAAGATCGGCCAACCATGGCCGGCAATGTATCGAAGACGCCCGCTCGGTCAACAGCCTCGCCGGCGGTCGGGAGCGCCGGTCGGGATCCATCGACCAGCGCTCCGGTGGACGCTGCTATGAACGGCGCCCTGGCAGCCCGGCCTGCGGAGAACTGATGCCGACCCCCTCCCCAAGGATCACCGCCCGCCTCCTGGACACTCTGCCTGCTCTGGAGCGACGGCTCCTCGAGGTCA
This sequence comes from uncultured Pseudomonadota bacterium, assembly GCA_937891735.1. GTDB lineage: Bacteria > Myxococcota_A > UBA796 > UBA9615 > UBA9615 > JAGSHC01. The sequence continues at coordinate 7,430 of CALAGR010000183.1, forward strand.
CCGCGGTCTCCATCGTCGATCTGACGCGCAGCCAACAGGCCTCAATCCTGGGGAAGCTGGGGTGCCGCGGCCCTCGCGACAGGGCGCTGCGGGCCGCCGACGTCGACGCGACGAGGGAGGCGCTGGCGGCGCGAGGGTTGCTGAGCTCCGGCCACGACGTCCCAGTGCGCAGTGTTGGGGATGACGTCACCCGCCTGCTCCGGGCGAGCGGGGCCTACTCGGCGACGGCAGAGGTCGTCACCGCTGTCTGTCCGCTGCGGTGCGAGCAGGTGGGCTACTCGAGCCGATCACGGTGGACAGCGCGCGGATTCGATCACTTCGTGCGGGAGATACGGATCGCGCTGTTTGGGGAGGACTGGGATCGAGCGCTGACCCTCCGCGAGGCCGCGACCCTCTGGAGCGACGGGGACGACAGCTGGCCTCTCGCCAAGGCCGCGCTTCAGCCGCTGGACCTGGCCTGGCTGGGCAGCCTGCCAACGAAGGTCGCCGGGCCGTTGCTGGCGGAGCTCGTAGAGCGCGCGACGGAGCAGCTGGAACCGTTCGAGCACCTCATCCCTCATGCCCACCAGCGGCTGGACAGCGGCGACGACTCGACTCTGCGCCAGGCCCTCGCCGAGGCGCTGACCCTCGCGGGACGCTTCGAGGAGGCCGCTCGGCTCTGCGACGGTTCGGCGGCGGCGACCTCCCTGGCAGCCCTGCTGCTGGCCATCGAGGGCCGCTACGACGACGCGGTCGTCCGCTGGGAGAAGGCGCTGAAGATGCAGCGCAAGGAGACAGGGAAGCGGACCGCCTACCTCGTCGATCTCGGGGCCCCGTTCTTCCCCCTCGCGCTGATCGCGGCCGGCGACCTCGACCGCGCAGCGCAGATCGCCCGCGCCGCCGAGCGGTGGGACGGCCCGCGGACGGAGTCGGTGGACTGCGTAGAACAAGCGGTACGGATTCGCCTCGGGGAGGAGGTCTACTGGTACGAGGAGCCGATGCCGGACCACCCCATCGCCGCCCTCGTCAGGCTCCTCGGCCGGCACGCGGGAGAGCGGAAGCTGACCGAGGCACACGCCGCCTGGGCGACGGAGCTCGCGCGGCGCGCCGACGCCGTCGGCTTCCGGTGGCTTTCAACGGAGCTCAACGCGATCTCGGGGGCAAAGCCGCCACCCGAGCCGCTCGGCGTCCCGTGGCTCCCCGCCCTCGCGCCGGCACCGAAGTGGCGGCGACGCCTCGACGCATTGCTCGCCATCGCCCCCTCCAAGGCCAAGACCGCGGCCGCCCCTGAGCCATCCGCCGACGCAGAGCGGCTGGCTTGGTTCCTCGAGGGCGACCGCGGCTGGATCACCGCCCAGCCGAAGCTCCAGAAACGCAACAAGCAAGGCTGGACCAAGGGGCGCAACATCGCCCTCCAGCGACTCCACGGGCAGCCGGAGACCCCAGCGCTCCTGAGCGCCCACGACCGCCGCGCCCTCGTGCACCTGCACCGCGAGATCTCCTACAGCGGCCGGTACGCCGAAGAGACCTACGACTTCACCTACCCCGCCATCTACGAAGCCCTTGTGGACCACCCACTGCTGTTCGACGGAGCCACTGGCGGACGGGCCAGCATCACCCGGATCGAGCCCACCGCGAAGGTGACCGCCGAGGGGGGCATGGTCCGGATCGAGGTCGAGCCCACGGTGAGCCAGAGCAGCGACTCGCTCGAACGGACCGGCGACGGCCGGTACCGGCTGGTCTTGTTCAGCGATTCCCAGGCTGAGCTCGCGAAGCTGATCGAGGCGGGGTTGTCGGTCCCGGCGAGCCAGCGGGACGACATCGCGGCGGCGACCGCGCTGCTGGCGACAGCGTTCCCCGTGACCTCCTCCAACCCCACCGAGAGCGGCGGACCAACCACCGAGGTCCGGGCCGGCCACTGCGTACGGGTTCTGCTGGAGCTGGAGGGCGAGGGGCTCGCGGTGCAGCTGCGGGTCCGGCCGTGGGCAGACGGGCCCGCGCTGCGGCCCGGGGCCGGGGGGGCTTCGGTCTCGCACCGCCGGGGCGACGAGCTGGTCGTGGCGGTCCGTGATCTCGATGCGGAGCAACGGTCGGCGCGGGACCTCGTCGAGGCCTGCCCGACCCTCGGGCTCGCGGGAAACCTGCTGACCAGCGATGGTCTGGTGCCCGATCCCGTCGATGCCCTGAGGGTCCTGGACCAACTCCAAGCCGCGCTCGACCCCGAGCAGATCGAGTGGCCCGCCGGCCGCCGCTGGACCCTGGGCGTGGCCGACGACGAGGCGCTGTCGCTGCAGATCCGGATGGCCGGGGACTGGTTCGCCGCATCGGGTGCGCTGGCCGTCGACGAGGAGCTGGTGGTCCAGCTCCGTGAGCTGCTCCGCCTCCAGCGACGAGGCCGGTTCCTGGCACTGGGCGAGGACCGGTTCGTCGCGCTGAGCGCCCAGATGGCGCGCCACCTCGACCAGCTGCGACAGCTCGCGGAGGAGAGCAAGGGGGACGGTGTCCGCTTCCACCGCCTGGTCCTGCCGGCGCTCGCCGACACCGTGGCCGGTCTGGGCGCCAAGACCGACCGAGGGTGGAGGGCTCGGGTCGCCGCGCTCAGCCCCGATCCGGCTGAGCTCGAGGTCCCCGGGACCCTCCGCGCGGAGCTGAGGCCCTACCAGCAGGACGGCTACAGGTGGCTGGTGACCCTGGCCAGCTGGGGTGCCGGCGCCTGCCTGGCGGACGAGATGGGGCTCGGCAAGACGGTCCAGGCGCTCGGCCTGCTGGCGCGCCGGGGGCACCGCGGGCCGGCCCTGGTGGTGGCGCCGACCTCGGTGGTTCGGGGGTGGGGCCGAGAGGCCGCGCGGTTCACTCCGGCGCTGCGGGCCTGCGTCTTCGGACTGGGGGACCGTGCCGCGGAGGTCTCCGCGCTCGGCCCTCGCGACGTCCTGCTGTGCAGCTACGGCTTGCTCGTGACCGAGCAGGCGACCCTCGCTGGGGTGCGCTGGTCGACCGTGATCCTGGACGAGGCCCAGGCGATCAAGAACCCCGTGACAGCACGGGCCAAGGCCGCCTGCTCCCTGAACGCCGAGGCGCGCGTGGCGCTCACGGGCACGCCCATCGAGAACCGCGCCCTGGATCTGTGGAGCCTGTTCCGGTTCCTCAACCCCGGACTCCTGGGCTCGTTGAGGGGCTTCAAGGGCAAGTTCGCGAGCCCGATCGAGCGCGGCTCCGATCCTGCTGTGGGGGCGGCGTTGGCTGCCCGGGTCAGGCCCTTCGTGCTGCGCCGGACCAAGACCATGGTCCTACCCGAGCTGCCCCCCAAGACTGAGCGGGTGCTGCCGGTCCCCCTCAGCGATGGGGAGGCAGCGCTCTACGAGGCCATCCGCCAGGAGGCGCTTGCGGCGATGACCGATCAGACCGACGCGCTGACCGTCCTCGGCTGGCTCACCAGGCTCCGGCTCGCCTGCTGCCACCCCGCCCTCGCCGGGGGTGACGGGCTCCCCTCCTCCAAGGCGGCTGCGTTCGCCGAGCTCGTCGCGGCGCTGCGAGACGGGGGCCACCGGGCGCTCGTGTTCAGCCAGTTCGTGCGCCACCTCGACCTGGTCCGGGCGCAGCTCGACGACCTCGGGATCCGCTACCAGTACCTGGACGGCGCGACCCCCACGGCAGATCGGCAGGCGGCGATCGACCGCTTCGAGGGAGGGGATGGCGAGCTGTTCCTGATCTCGCTCAAGGCGGGGGGCACAGGGCTCAACCTCTCCTCGGCAGATCACGTGATCCACCTGGATCCGTGGTGGAACCCCGCAGTGGAGGACCAAGCCTCGGATCGGGTCCACCGCATCGGCCAGCGGCGCCCGGTAACCGTCTACCGGCTCGTCGCGGAGGGGACGGTGGAGGAGGAGATCGTCTCGCTCCACCACCGCAAACGGGCGCTGGCAGAGTCGCTGCTGACCGGGACCGACGCCTCAGGTCGGCTCTCGGTCGCCGATCTCGTGGAGCTGCTGCACCTCGGCGCGCAGACCACCGCAGGAGGATGACAGAGAGCGCAACGAGACTTGCCGCGACGTACACTAGGACGTACGGTCTGGCGTGCTTCCATGGAGGGTCCGTGTCCAAGTTCTCGTTCAACCTCGAAGACATTCAACCGGTGTCTGACTTCCGCGCGAATACGGCGGCGGTCCTGCAGCAGGTCCGGGACACCGGGCGGCCCGTTGTGCTCACCCAGCGCGGACGCGGAGCCGCGGTGCTCGTTGACGTGGCCGTCTTTCAGAACCTCGTCGACGAGCTCGATGAGCTCCGCGACATCCACCTGGGACTCGCTGATGTGGCCGCGGGCCGGGTGACGAAGAGCGAGGAGGCGAGGCTGCAGCTTCTGAACCGGTTCGCGTAGATGGCACTCGAAGTCGTATGGGCGGACCGCGCCCTCGTGAAGCTGGGCGAGATCCTGGAACGGATCCCAGAGGATCGGCCCGCCGTCGCCACCAGAGTCATCAACCGGATGTTCGACATGGCTGCCACTCTGGCCGCGCATCCGGAGATGGGGCGTCAGTACGAGCCGGCCCCGGGCTCGGGCCTCCGGCAACTCATCGTGGGGCGGTACGGCCTCATCTATCGCATCGACGAAGAGCGCGAAGAGGTCCAGATCATCGCACTCCGGCACGAGCGCGAACCCACACTCCCGAGCGAGGCATGGACGGAGACAGGCGACACGGAGCCATGAGCTGGGAATCCGTCGCAGCGCCACTGGTCCCCTCCAATCCTCCACCCAGGTGTAACGGGTGTAGACAGGTTCCGCCCCTTTGGGACCAGTGGGACGGTTCTGGCCGATGGGACGGCTGAGCCACGATCGCCCCAACCGTCTGATATTACTGACGCTTTCGAGACGCTCAACCATGGAGACTTGACGCCCCTTGGGAGTACCAAGAGCAGGCCCGCAGGTGACTTAAGTCCCTGCGGGCCTTCGATTTTCCGGACGCTGATTGGCACTCCCACGGCTGATTCCCTGTACTTGATGATCCGGTTGGTTCAGGCCGCCATGGGTGGGGGTGGCGATGACGAGGGGCTGTCTCGTTCTCGAAGGGTCGGTGGCGGCC
>CALAGR010000184.1 GCA_937891735.1 uncultured Pseudomonadota bacterium
CGCCCAGCTCGGGCCGGAGTCGACCGACCGAGGCCCGCAGCGCGCGACCCGCTCCGTCCGCCGCCCAGGTCGCGATCGCCGGGCGCAGCAGCAGCGCGAAGACCAGCCCGGTGGCGGCGATGACGGACACGACGGTCAGCGCCACCTGGGTCAGCCAGGGACTCTGGGAGCCCTCCGCGAGGAACGGCAGGCACGCCAGCAGCACGGCGAAGCTCAGGATCGTCGCCACCACCTTGCAGCCCACCAGCACGGTGAACGCCTCCACCCCCGGCGCCTTGTTCGAGCGGGCCAGCCACCAGGCCATGGCGGGCTCACCGAAGTGGCCGGGGGCGAAGAAGTTGATGAAGTTCGAGCCGGAGTTCGCGCGCAGGATCGGGATCAGCCGGGTGTCGTGACCGAGCATGCGCATGGCGAGCCACCACCTCAGCCCCATGGTGAAGAACTGCGTGAAGAAGACGAGGGCGGCGCCCGCAAGCAGGGGCCGGTCCGCGTCCCGCAGCTCCACCAGGACCGCGTCGATCCCCACGTGGTGCAGGACCGCGGCGAAGAGCGCGAGGCCCACGAGCAGCAGCACCAGGGTCTGCAGGAGGCGGATGGCGCTCACCGCCACAGCCTAGTCGGCCCCGATCCCGTTGGCGGAGCCGCCCCCGTGCTGCTATGCGTCCGCGGCGGTACCCGTCGGCCCCCTCGCCCGGATCCGGGAGCACGTCATGCCCAGCTCGACGCGGAACACAGATCTGGTCCTCCCGGACACGATGCAGGCCCTGGTCTACGACCGCAGCGTCGCCCCCTGGGAGGACAGCCGGGGGTTGCAGCGGCTCGAGGTGCCGCGCCCGCGCCTCGACCACCGCGACCGGTCCCGCGACAGCTCCCGCGTCATCATCCGGGTCCTGTACGCGGGCTTCTGCGGCAGCGACCGCGGCATCTGGTTCCGCAAGTCCTTCCGCGAGATGATCGAGGGCTCCCTGGATCGCGAGGGGAAGGACCGACGCATCACCGGCCACGAGATGCTGGGGGAGATCGTGGAGTGCGGCTCCCGGGCGACGAGCAAGTACGGGTACCACCCCGGCGACGTCGTCAGCACCGAGAGCCACATCATCTGCGGCACCTGCTTCCAGTGCCGCGTGGGGGACACACACGTGTGCGCCGAGGACAAGATCATCGGCATCTCGCTCGATGGCTGCTTCGCCGAGTACATCAAGCTGCCCGCCAAGGCGCTGTGGCGCACGGATCTGAGCCGGATCCGGCCGGAGGTGGCGGCGGTCCAGGAGCCCTTCGGAAACGCCGTGCACGCCTGCACGAAGACGGATCTGCGGGGCAAGTCGGTGGCCATCCACGGCACGGGCACGATCGGGCTGTTCGCGGTGCTGGTGGCGCGGGGCCTGGGGGCCGGCCGGATCATCGCCATCGAGCCCAACGCCGCCAACGCCGAGCGCGCGCGGCGGCTGGGGGCGGACGAGGTGATCGTGCCGGACCTCGCGACCGCCGATCCCGTCAACCACGACGAGGCCGTGTCGTCCGCGGTCATCGCGGCGACGGACGGGCACGGCGCGGACGTGTCGCTGGAGATGGCGGGCTTCAACAGCTCGCTCAACAACGCGCTGGCCTCCACCCGACGGGGCGGGGAGCTGATCCTGTTCGGGGTGCGCGACGGCCCCATGGTCATCGAGGACTTCAGCCGCGTGATCATGAACGGCCTGTCGATGAAGGCCGTCGTGGGCCGCCGGATCTTCGAGACCTGGAAGATCACCCGCTCGCTCCTGGAGGACAGCAACAACGGCATCCAGGACAGCATCTGGGAGGTCATCCTGAACTCCGGCAAGGACACGGTCGTGCCCATCGAGTCCTGGGAGTTCGACTCCTTCGAGCGCACGATCTCGGAGTGGCCCAAGGCCGTGATCCGATTCGGCGGCGCGCCGCTGCTTTCCTAGACCAGGAACGCCCCGGCGATCACCACCGCCATCACGAGGGCGAAGCCGATCTCGGCCATCATCCCGCCCACCGCGCCCAGGGCTGCGCCGACCCCCGCGCGGGCTGCCCGGACCGTGCTCCCGCCCTCCTTGGCCGACGCGTTCGGAGTGACCTCTTCAGGTTTGCGGGCCCCGACCACCAGCTCCACGAACAGGGCTCCCAGGAAGGCGCCCAGGAGCGAGCCGAGGACCGGCACGGGGATGGCGAGGGTGCCCACCAGCAGCCCGATCCCCGCTCCCAGCACGCCCCAGTTGCTGCTGCCGAAGCGCTTCGCGCCCGCCGCGCTGATGAGGAACTGGCCGCCCGCCGCCGCGAGCATGAGCGCCGCGAGGATGAGCTGGGCCCGCAGCCCCAAGGGGGACCAGCCGGTCATGGCGCCGTGCAGGAGCGCGCCGATCCAGATGATCACGGCCCCGGGCAGGGCGGGCACGAACGAGCCGACGACCCCGAAGACCGTGGTCAGGATGAGCAGGACGTGGGCGAGCCACGGAACGGCGGCGGACCAGTTGATGTCGAACATGCGTGCCCCCTACGGGGCCACCGTTACCAGTAGTGCGTGGTGAGCACCACGACGCTCGTCTCGTGGTCGGTCTGCAGGCGACACGCCAGCCGTTCGTCCGCCTCGGCGTTCCGCGCATCGAGCAGGGCACGCTCGTCCGGCTGTGGCCCGGGCACCGACTTCGCACCTTGCAGCACCCGCACCGTGCAGCGGCCGCACACGGTCTCGCCGGAGCAGGACGAGCCGATGGGCTGCCCGCCCGCCCGCAGCGCCTCGAAGGCGGACAGCCCCGGGGGCCAGACCAGCTCCCGATCCGGGCGCCCCGCGAAGCTCGAACGAACCCGGATGATCGTCATGTCGATGCTCCCGTCCACCGACCGCATGGATTGCCGACCTGGGGTGGATGCTCGATACTCGACGCCGGGCATCCCGCGGCATGGAGATCGACTTGGCCGACACCATCTTCACGAAGATCCTGAACAAGGAGATCCCTGCAGACATCGTCCACGAGGACGAACACTGCATCGCGTTCAGGGACATCAACCCGCAGGCGCCGGTGCATCTGCTGATCATCCCACGGCGCGCCATCGCGAGCATCGGCTCCATGCAGGACGCCGACGTATCGCTGGTGGGGCACCTGTTCCGCGTCGCCCGGGACCTCGCGCGGTCCAACGGGATCGCCGAGGGCGGGTACCGGCTGATCATCAACAACGGCGAGAACGCCGGCCAGACGGTCGCGCACCTGCACGTGCACTTGATGGGCGGGCGCTCGTTCAACTGGCCGCCGGGGTAGGCGGCCCCGCGCTCAGCTGGTGTTCCCATGAAGCTCCCGTCGCTGGACTTCGTCCACGCAATCCCAGGATCTCCCGTTCCTCAGTCACGTGCCTCGGCACGCTCCTTCGTCTCGAAAGTCCTTGGAATCACGTGTCCGGCGCCCAGCTCGGTCCGCTTGTGGGAACACCCTCTCAGCGCCGGCTGAACAGCTCCTTGGCGATGATCAGGCGCTGGATCTGCGAGGTCCCCTCGTAGATCTGGAACACCTTCGCGTCCCGCATGAGCTTCTCCACGGGGTACTCCGTGCTGAAGCCGTACCCGCCGAAGATCTGCACCGCGTTCGTCGCGGTCTTCATCGCGGTGTCCGCCGCGAAGCGCTTCGCCATGGACGCGTACAGCGTGTTCCGCCGGCCTGCGTCGATCTCGTAGCAGGCCCGCCAGACCAGGCAGCGCGCCGCCTCGATCTCCGTGGCCATGTCCGCGATCATGAAGCTGATGGCCTGGTGCATAGCGATGGGCTTGCCCATCGTCTTGCGCTCCATCGAGTACTTCATGGCCTCGTCCATCGCGCGCCGGCTGAGCCCCACGGCCGCGCTGGCCACCACCGGGCGCGTGTGATCGAACGCCTTCATGGCGATCTTGAAGCCGTAGCCCACCTCGCCGAGGCGGTTGGCGTCGGGCACCACGACATCCTCGAACGTGATGCCGCGGGTGTCCGAGGCCCGCTGCCCCATGTTCCATTCCTTCTTGCCGACCGTGATGCCGGGGCTGTCGGCTTCGACGATGAAGCCGGTGAAGGCGCTGCCCGTGGACGCGTCGGGGTCGGTCTTGGCGAGCACGAAGAACCAGCTGGCGACGCCGGCGTTCGTGATCCACATCTTCTGGCCGTTCAGGATCCACGCGTCGCCCTTGCGCACCGCGGTGCTGAGCCCGGCGGCCACGTCGGAGCCCGCGCCCGGCTCCGTGACGGCGTAGGCGCAGAAGCCCAGTTCCTCGGTGAGGCGCCCCAGGTACTTCTTCTTCTGGCTCTCGGAGCCGGCCACGATGACCGGCATCTCGGCGAGCGTGTTGGCCTCCATGGCCGTGCCGATCCCGGTGCAGCCCCACGCGATCTCTTCGCTGATCACGCAGCCATCGAGGGCCGCCAGGCCCATGCCGCCGCAGTCCTCGGGGATGTGCGGGTTCATCAGGCCCGCTTCCCAGGCCTTCTGCAGCACCTCCCGCGGGAACTCTCCGCTCGCGTCGTGCTTCGCGGCCGCCGGGGCGATCTCGTTCTGGGCGAACTGGCGGGCCATGTCCTGGAACGCCTGCTGTGTCTCGGTCAGCTCGAAGCCGATCATCGGACTCTCCTTTGTGGGGACTCGGGGGGCGCCGCAGGGCCGATCTCGAAAACCGGTGAAACCGGAGGGCCGCGGGCCGCGTACGAAAGGGTGAGCATTTCTAGCAGGTTGGATCCACCCCCGTGTTGACGGTTGCCGACCAGGGATTAGGACCACGAGACAGCGTTCAGGGAACAACGAGGGGCTCTGCGTGTCTTGATTGAAGACGGCCCGACTCGAAGGTAATCCTCAACAGTAATCCGTACTTGGATTCGTGCCACCGAAAAGTGGGGTTCCTTCGGGAAGGAAACAGGCAGACCCGGGGTTGACATTGTGCCGGTCTGCCTGTTGTAGCGACGCGGCGCTCCCGCCGATGGGAGAAAGCAAGGGCTGGCTTTTGCAGTCCGGGAAGAAGGCAACCATGAAGCGCAACCGAGACGACGCCCTGGCCCTGTACTACGCGGCCGTCCAGGCGAACCCGGTCTTGACCGCCGAGCAGGAGGTCGAGCTCGGCCGCCGTTGGCGCGATCAGCGCGACCAGGCCGCCTTCGACAAGCTGGTTTTGTCCAACATGCGGGCGGTCATCAAGATCTCCAGCGAGTTCGCCAACCAGCATGTTCCTTTTGCAGACCTGATCCAGGAGGGCACCATGGGCCTCCTCAAGGGGGTGGATCGCTTCGATCCGGACCGCGGCACGCGCTTCTTGAGCTACGCCGCGTGGTGGATCCGGGCCTACATCCGCGACTACCTGCTGCGCACCCGGTCCCTGGTCCGTCTGGGCACCACCCAGCGTCAGCGCACGGTCTACAGCCGCCTCGGCAAGGCCCGGGCGCAGGCGGAGCGGGAGGGGCTGCGCGGCGAGGAGCGCATGGAGCGCCTGGTGGAGCTGATCGGCGTGGACCGCGAGACGATCGAGAGCATGGCGGGCCGCCTCGGCGGGTACGACGTGAGCCTCGATCAGCCCGTCGGTGACGAGGTGGACTCTGCCCCGCGCAGCAGCTTCATCCCCGCCAACGACCCCGATCCCGAGGCGTTCCTGGCCCTCGAGGAAGACGAAGCCAACGGCAAGGCCGCCCTGGCGGAGGCCATCGATCTGCTGCCCCCCCGCGAGCAGGAGATCATCATGCGCCGCCACCTGGGCGACGAACGGGAGACCCTGCAGCAGGTGGGTGACCGGCTCGGCATCAGCCGGGAGCGGGTCCGTCAGCTGGAGGTTCGGGCCCTCCGGCGGCTCCGTCAGCAGCTCGAAGGGCTGCCCCGCCAGGTCGCCTGATCTGTTGACGTCCCCGCGAGGGGACACGGTGCGAAGACGCGTGCACGCCCCGGCCGGGTGATCGGTCGGGGCGCTGCGCGTTCTGGCGCTCTACCCTGCGCTCGTGACCCGCTTTCACCCCATCTGGCTCGGACGCGTGCCCTACGCCGAGGCCCTGGCCCTGCAGCGGGCGCTGCACGCGGCGCGGGCGGAGGAGGCGATCCAGGACGTGCTGTTGCTCCTGGAGCACCCGCCCACCATCACCCACAGCTTCACCGGCCGCGGCCGTGAGAACCTGGTCGCAACCGCCCAGCAGCTGCAGGCCCGGGGCGTGGCCGTCGAGCCCACGGATCGCGGCGGCAACATCACCTTTCACGGGCCGGGTCAGCTCGTGGGCTACCCGATCATCAAGCTCGATGAGGGCGAGCGGGACCTGCACCGGTACCTGCGCCGGATCGAGGAGGTGCTCATCGCCCTGGCCCGCGCCTTCGGGGTGCAGACGGGCCTGGTGCCGGGGCGCACCGGCACGTGGCTGCTGGACGAGGCGGGGAACGGCGTGGCGAAGCTCGCGGCGATCGGCGTCAAGGCGTCGCGATGGACCACGCTGCACGGCTTCGCGCTCAACGTGCGCACCGATCTGTCCTTCTTCGACCTCATCGTGCCGTGCGGGATCAGCGACGCCGGCGTGACCTCCCTGGAGCGACAGGCGCAGGGGCGCGGGGTCCCTCCGCCCGAGGTGGCCGCGGTGGCCGCGGTGGCTGCCCAGTGCTTCGCCGAGGTGTTCGATCGGGTGGCCTCGCCGGCCTCGGAGCAGGTGCGTATGCTCTGCAGCTCCCACGGCGCGGACCCCCGCGACCTGTAACGCAGGAATCCCATGGCCACCGCCATTCGCCTTCCCGGACTGGGTGAGTCCATCTCCGAAGGAGAGATCGTCTCCTGGCACAAGCAGGTGGGTGACCGCGTGGAGCGGGACGATCCGCTGTGCACGGTGTCGACCGACAAGGTGGAGGCCGAGGTGCCGTCGCTGGAGGCGGGCACGCTGCTGGCCGTCGTCGCGCAGCCGGGACAGACCATCGAGGTGGGCGCCTTGCTGTGCGTGCTCGGAGCCGAGGGGGAGGTGGTTCCGGCCGAGCTGCTGGCCGTCGCCGCGCCCGTGGTGGTCAGGAAGCCGACCCCCGTGGTGGCTGCGCCCCGGGTCGATCCTGTCGGCCCGCGCGACGCCGCGTCCCGCACCCAGGGGTACCGCGCCTCGGGCGACCGCAAGCTGTTCGTGTCGCCGGTGGTGCGCCGGCTGGCCCGGGAGCACGACGTGGACCTGTCTGCGGTGGCTGGCACGGGCCTGGGAGGCCGGGTGACCCGGCGCGACCTGGAGGCGTTCGTGGCCCAGGGCGGCGGCGGCTCGGGCTTCGCGGCGCCCCCGGGGGGCTACGCGCCGGGTCTGCGCATGCCGTTCGGAGGGTTCGCCAACCGGCTCGTGGCGCCGTTCCATCCGGACACGGCGGAGCGCTACCAGCCCCACGCCGACGACGGCGACGTGGTCGAGCCCCTGTCGGGGCTGGGCCGCGCCATGGCCGAGCACATGGCCTACACGTGGTGGCGCGCGCCCCACGTGTCCACCCTGGTGGAGGTGGACCTGGATCGGCTGACCACCTGGCGGGGTGCGCACAAGGTGGCGTTCGAGCGGGAGCACGGCGCGAAGCTGAGCTACACCGCGTGCATCTGCTGGGCGGTGGCCCGGGCGCTCCAGCAGCACCCGTCCTTCAACAGCTCGATCACCCACGACCACCAGCGGATCACCCACGGACGCATCAACCTCGGCGTAGCGGTGGCGAAGCCCGACGGCGGGCTCGTGGTGCCGGTGGTGCGGCAGGCCGGCACGCTGGGCCTCGTGGGCTTCGCGCAGGCGCTCCAGGGCATGGTGGACACCGCCAAGGCGGGCCGGATCAGCGCCGCGGACCTGACGGGCGGCACCTTCACGGTCACGAACGTGGGCAGCAACGGCAACCTGGCGTCCATGCCGCTCATCAACCAGCCCCAGGTCGCCATCCTCGCCACCGGGGCCATCAACAAGCGCGTGGTCGTCGTCACCGACGAGGCCGGAAACGACACGATGGTCATCCGCCCGATGATGTTCCTGACCCTCAGCTACGACCACCGGGCCAACGACGGGGCCCGCTCGGGCCGGTTCCTGCGCACCCTGCGCAAGTCGCTGGAGCACTGGAGTGGCGATCTCGATTGAGCCGCGCCTGCTGATCACGGCCTTCGAGCCGTTCGGACCCTGGGAGCGCAACACGAGCGCGGACGTGGGCCGCGCCGTGGCGGACACGCTCGGCGTGGGGCTGCTCGTGCTCCCGGTGGAGCTCGCGGCGACCCCCCGGCTGGTGCGGGAGGCGGTGGTGGGCCACGACGCAGTGTTGTGCCTGGGGCTGCACGGGCGCGCCCGGGCCCTGCGCGTGGAGCGGGTGGGGCTCAACCTCGCGGACTTCGACCGGCCGGACAACGCCGGGCGCACGGTGAGCGCGGCCCGCCTCGAGGACGACGCTCCCGACGCCTTCCTGACGTCAGTCGATGTGACCGGGGTGGTGCTGGCGATGCGGCAGGCCGGGGTGCCCGCGGATCCGTCCACCTCCGCCGGCACCTACCTGTGCAACGCCACCTACTTCACCGCCCTGCAGGTGCAGCGGCGGTCCCTGTTCATCCACCTGCCCCCCCTGCCCGGGGAGGCCGCGCTGGCCGCCGCGCGTTGGGCCACCCGGGCCCCGAGCGAGCGGCGCGACTGGTTCGGCGAGGGGCTGTCGGGAGAGCAGGGCGGCGTCGATCCGGATGCGGGGCTGGCCCTGGAGCTGCAGGTCCGCGGGGTCCTGGCGGCGGCCCGGTTCCTGCTGTCATGACGGTGCGCGTGACGTGGTTCGGCTGGTCCACCTTCCGCCTTGACGTGCCCGGCGGGCCGTCGGTGGTGCTGGACCCGTGCGTGACGCCGCTCCTGGCGGACCCCCACGCCACCCTGGCGGATGTGGCGGGCGCGGACCTGTTCCTGCTCACCCACGGTCACCACGAACACATCAAGGACGTGCCGGCCCTGGCGCGGCGGATGCCGGACACGGAGCTCATCGCGCCGGCCCAGGTCCGTGAGTACCTCGTGGGGATCCGCCGGCTCGGCAGGGATCGGGTCGGTCTCGCCCAGCCGGATCGCACGCTGCGCTGGCGGGGGCTGAGCATCACGCCGCGGGCGTTTCCGCACCTGGGCAAGCACGACGTGGGCGGCAAGCTGGCGATCCTGCGGCGGGACAACCCGGCCGGCGCGGCCTGGATCGCGCTGCGCTACGGACCGCGCATCGCGCGCACCTGGCTGCAGATCCGCGAGCAGCCCGAGTTCGGACCGTTCCTGGCCTACGACATCGAGGTCGCGGGGCGGCGGGTGGTGTTCACCTGCGAGGCGTTCACCGAGCTCATCGATCCCGACGAGGTCGCCCGATGGCGCGGTGATCGTCCCGTGGATCTGGCCGTGATCGGGGTGGAGTCGGGGCAGGAGGCCGCCGCCTCCCGGCTCACCGACGTCCTGGGAGCCACGCAGAGCGTCTGCTGCGCGGTGCACGCCCCCTTCGAGCGCTTCTACGGCAAGCCCGTGGTGGACGGGCAGGCCTGGCGGGGCGGCCGGGCCGACCGCGCGGTGTGGGTCGCCGGGAGCAGCACCACGACGCAGTGAGCCGTGGCCGCCGGCCTCAATAGTCCAGGACCTCCCGCTCCTGCTCGGCCCAGGCCGCGGTGGGCAGCACCCCGGTGGTGGCCTTGCTCGTCAGGACCTTCAGCCGCACGGTGCGAATGGCCTTGAGCATCATCCGCTCCGCCCCCGCGGGGGTGCGCAGGTGCACCGAGAGCTGCTGCTCGCCCGGCACGGGCTTGAAGTCGAGGGCCGTTTGGGCCTGCACCAGCCGAAACCCGGACGGCTGCATCACGCCGGCGGCCTGGTAGGCGACCTGGATCACCTCCTTGCTCTCGCTGATCACGCGCCTCTCGGTGACCGGCACGAGCAGGATCTGCTCCACCGGCTCCCGGCCGGGCTGCTCGATACGGACGTCCAGGTACGCGTTGTACTGGATGTTGGTCTTTGACCAGCCCATGAGCTGGGCCTCGTCGATCTCGACCTCCAGATCCACCCGGTGGCGCGGCCCCGGCACCGTCGCGGTGCTGACCCAGGTGATCTTCTCGCCGTACTTCCCGGACGGTCGCGCTTCCAAGCGGGCCGCTTCGTGCTTTGGCGTGCAACCGAGGAGGAACAACAGCATCAGCGACATCGTCGGGGCCAGCAGCCGGGCCGGGGATGAATGTCGGATGCAAGCATCACGCGGAAACGCAATGGTCATGCGGGTTCTTTCCTTGACAGGGGGATCGGGGGCCGACTACCTTCCCGGCGGCCGACTGCGCTGGATCGTACCGGGTCGTGGCCGGTCCCGGACCCTGCTGAACGAGCGGAATCGATGGGCGTCCTCTCCTCATACCTGTTGTCCTCCATGAACGACGCGATGCTCCCGCATCTGCGTGGTCCCGTGGAGGAGGTGTTCGAAGGGGTCGTCGAGCACAAGGGGCTGCCGACGCGGGCCGACTTCCGCGAGCTGCGCAACCGCGTGGACATGCTCGACTTTCGGGTCCGTGAGGCCACTCGCCTGGTGCACGAGATCCGGGGCCAGGCCAAGCGCGCGATCCAGGCCGCTGACGACGTCGGGTCCGCCCACTCCGGGTAGACCCCGGACACGCAGGAGAAGTGACGATGTTGAGCATGATCCTCGGACCCATCGCCGAGCGATTGATTCCCATCCTGCAGACGCCGGTCGAAGACATCATCTACGAGGTCCTGGACCAGAAGGGTCTGCCGACCCGGGCCGAGGTCCGGGACCTGCGCAACAAGCTCGACCGTCTGGAGAAGACGCTCACCGAGCTGAGCGGCGCCCTGGAGCAGCTCAAGGGCACGGTGGATGGCGCGAGCGCCGCCGCGGTGCGCGCCCAGGAGTCTGCCGGCACCCCCGCTGCCGCCAAGGCCAGCAAGACGCCCGCCGCCCCCGCTGCGGTGACGGCCCCGGCTGCGTGCAGCGTCGATGACTGCGACAAGGGGCTGCGCGCCCGGGGGTTCTGCGCGGCGCACTACCAGAAGTTCAAGCGCGGCACGCTCGTGGGCTGGGTCGGCGCCGACGGGGCCACAACGCACGACGAGGTGAAGTACATGGTGGGCGCCGAGTACGCGGGCCAGCCGGTCGAGACCTCGTACGAGGGCGACGACGTCCTGTTCTTCCTGCCCCGGTCGGGCGGGAAGCGGCTCACCCTCAAGGTGAACGACGTCCGCATCGATTGAGGAGGGGCCTCCTCGGTTAGACTCCAGGCCGATGGCCCCCGCCTCTCCCGAGCCCCGCTTCGTCATCGAGCACGACGACGACTCGACCTCCTACACGGAGCGTCGGCTGATCCGCGCGATCCGACAGGGCGACCTCACGGGCGCCGAGCAGTTCCGGCGGGACGACGAGCCGTCCAGCGCCCTGCGCCCGCTGCACGAGTCCCGGCTCTTCCAGCACGTGCACGGCGTGGACGCCGTCGGCGCGGAGCGGCTGGTGGACGTCTCCCGGGTGCGGCGCTTCAGCCGCCACCTCACCTCCTTCGTGGCGGTGGTGGTCGGCCTCACGGTCATGGGGGTCAACACTGGCTGGGCCGCGTTCTGGCTGATCTTCCTGGCCGTCAACTTCGGCCGGATCGCCCCGTCCTTCGGGCGTCTGTACAAGGAGCGCTCGGACAACGGCCTGTCCGCGGTCCTGGGCGTGCTCTACGGCCTGGGGGAGCGGAGCACACCCGCGCTGGGATCCCCCGAGGATCACCAGGATCGCGAGCCCGAGGTCGCCGCCACGCCCGCCCCGGTCGCCGTCCCCGTCCCCCGGTGGGCGCCGCCCCAGCCCCTGGAGCCGCCGCTGCACCTCGAGCTGCGCGACGAGCTGGCGCGCTTCGAGCCCCTGCTGCCCACGATGGAGGACGCGGGGCGCGAGGCCATCGAGGGGACCCGCGCGGCCCTGAACGATCTCTTCGAGCGACGCCGGGAGCTGGGGCATCACCTGGATGGTGAGGACGCGGACGGTCTGCTCAAAGAGGCCGCGGAGCTCGAGACCGAGCTGGCCGACCCCTCGCTGGATGCACAGACCCGGGAGGCGTTGGCGCAGACCCTGGACGCGGTCCAGCAGCGCCAGGGCGCCATCGCGGACGCCCGCCGCGCCGACGGGCTGCTCCGGGCGCGGGCCCGAGCGGCCCTGCATCAGCTCAAGTCGCTGCGCCTGTCCCTGGTGAGCACGAGCCGCACGACGGACGACACCTTGCAGGTCGCCCCCCTGGACAAGGTCGTCGCGGCGCTGCGCGCGGACATGGCGGGCGCCGCGGAGCTGGAGGAGGCGCTGGCTGAAGCCCGGCGCAACCCCGTTGCCCAGGCGGCCGCCGCCGCCCAGCGTCGACGCCACTAGCTGGAGATCCGATGACTCATCGCCTGTTGCTCCTGTCCGCCTTCTTCGCGCTCCTGCTGGGGGGCTGCACGCCCCGGGGTTCGAACCGCACCGACGACGACGACGACGACTCCGGCGCCGGTGACGACGACGACACCACGGCGGGCGACGACGATGACACCACGGCGGGCGACGACGACGACACGACGGCGGGC
>CALAGR010000185.1 GCA_937891735.1 uncultured Pseudomonadota bacterium
GCGACGAGCGGGCCCCCGGCTCGGGCCCCGAGCGCGAGGTCGAGCTCCCGCCCTTCGCGATGGCCCGGCATCCGGTCACCGTCGGGGCCTACGCCCGGTTCCTGAACTGGCTGGACCGGGCGGACAGCGCCGAGGCCCGGGTGCGCACCCCCTGGAACTGGCCCGAGCAGCTGCGGCGCGGCGAGACCCGGCCTGTGACCCAGGTGAGCCTGAGCGACGCGCAGCGCTACTGCCGCTGGCTCGAGGAGCTCACGGGCGTGGCGATCCGACTGCCCTCGGCGGACGAGTGGGAGAAGGCCGTGCGCGCCGCGGATGCGCGCGCCTATCCCTGGGGCGACCGCTTCGAGCTCGACGCCTGCGCCAGCCTGCACGCGTGCGATCCGTCGCTGCCCCCACCCCCGGCGGGCAGCTTCCCCACCGACAGCTCGGCCTTCGGGGTGCAGGACACCGCCGGCCTCGTGTGGGAGTGGACGGCGAGCGCCGTCGCGGAGCGCCAGGTGGTCATGGGTGGTTGCTGGACGTCCGAGCAGGACAGCTGCCGGGCCGCGTCCCGACGCGCCGTGCGGGCCGACGCCCAGCTGGCCCACCTGGGCTTCCGGGTGCTGCGCGAGCTGGCCTGAGGAAGCCGCGGATCAGGGCGTCGGCGCGGCCTCGTCCCGCCGCACGAACGTGCCCCAGAAGATGGGCGCGGCCTTCGTGGCGGCTACCTCCACCCGCTGTCCGCCGCCGCGGATCTCCCCCCGGGCGCCTCCCCCGTCCACGAACTGCAGCCCCCGACCGAACGACAGGCGGAACGGCACGACGCCATCGGGGCTGCGGGGCTGGTCGTACACGGTGATCCGGTGCGGGCCAACGGCGAGGTCCTGCCGCCACTGGGTCTGCAGGGTCAGGACCAAGGGCTGATCCAGCGCCAGCGGCGCGTCCTGGGCCCCCTCGATCTTCACGGTCATCCGCGTGATCGGCAGCACCACGCCGTCCACCGCCACGCTCAGGTGGGCCAGCTCCAGCCGCTTGAGATCCGCCTGCAGGGAGCCCACCTCCGCGGCCTCGATCACGCCGCTGCCGTCCCGATCCCAGGCCGACCAGTCCGTCGATCCGAGGTCCGCCGGCAGCAGGCGCGCGTCCACGCTGATCCAGCTGCGATCCGCCGCCACGCTGAGCTTGATCCGGCGCGGCACCAGCGTGTTGACCGCGGCCACCCCGGGACCAGCGGCGGACGCGGCGGACGGCGCGAGCAGGGTCAGGGCGGCGAGGAGGATGGAGAGCCGGTGCATGGGCCATGTATAACCCGCCGATGTTCTCATTCCGAGTCGAGGCCACCAGCAGTCAGAACGCCGCCCGCGCCGGTGAGCTGCAGACGCCTCACGGCACCATCCAGACGCCGGTGTTCATGCCGGTGGGCACCCGCGCGGCCCTGCGGGCGATGACTCCGGACCAGGTGCTGGCCACGGGCTCGCAGATCGTGCTGTCGAACACGTACCACCTGGCCCTGCAGCCCGGCGCCGACATCGTGCAGCGCCTGGGCGGCCTGCACCAGTTCATGAACATGCCGCTGCCCATCCTGACCGACAGCGGCGGCTTCCAGGTCTTCTCCCTGCCCAAGACGGTCACCGAGGAGGGGGTGACCTTCAAGTGGGAGAAGAACGGCGCGCCGTTCCTGATGACGCCGGAGACGAGCATCTCGATCCAGGAGCAGCTCGGCGCGGACATCATCATGGCCTTCGATGAGTGCGTGCCCTACCCGTGCCCCCGGGACCTGGCCGAGCGGAGCCTGGAGCGCACCCACCGCTGGGAGCGCCGGTGCCTGGAGGCCAAGACGCGCGACGACCAGTGGCTCTTCGGGATCGTGCAGGGCTCCACGTACGAAGACCTGCGCCAGCAGTCCGCCCGCGCCCTGACCGCGATGGACTTCCCGGGCTACGCGATCGGCGGACTCAGCGTCGGCGAGGGGCTCGAGGTGATGGACGCGGTCCTGTCCTGGTGCGCCCACCTGCTGCCTGAGCACAAGCCCCGCTACCTCATGGGGGTCGGCTTCGCGGAGGACCTGTGGTGCGGCGTGGGCCACGGCATCGACATGTTCGACTGCGTGATCCCCACCCGGCACGCCCGCGGCGGACTGCTCTACACCTTCCAGGGCCGCATGCGGGTCAACAACAAGCGATTCCGCAGGGACCGCCTGCCTCCCGACACGACCTGTCCCTGCTACACCTGCCAGAACTTCAGCCGCGCCTACCTGCACCACCTGTACACCGCCGACGAGGTCACCGGCACGACGCTGTGCTGCATCCACAACATCACGTTCCTGCAGGAGCTGATGAAGGTGATCCGGCAGGCCGTGCTCGACGACCGGTTCGAGGAGGCGAAGGCCGACTTCTTCCGCACCTACGGCACCAGCTACGGCCCCAACAAGCGCGAAGCGGTGGGCCTGGGCCACGAAGACGACCTGCGGACCTCCCGGTCCGACGGCAAGCAGGACTCGGGGCGCGGGCGAAACGACAAGCGCCGGCGCTGAGGCGGCTCCGGACCGCTCAGCCGCGGTCGCGATCCAGGGGAGCGCCCAGCTTCTTGCGGTCGTCGGTCTCGTCGTCCTTCACCGCGCCCTCTTCGATGGCGTCGCGCTGCTCCTTGAGCTTGCGCTTCTCGGCTTCGGTGTCGATGCCGCCCTGCACCTCGCGGTCCACCGCGGTGGGCTTGCCGGTGTCGGCCAGGTCCCGGCCCTGCAGCGTGATGATCGTGCCCAGGAACCAGCTCTGCAGGAAGAGCTCCACCTCGGGCTCCCGGGCCATCATCTTCGTGCCATGGCCGACCCCGTAGTACACCTCGGTGTGGGAGGGGCCCCGGGCCTCCTTGCCCAGCACCTCGGCGGACTTGCGTGAGTAGCTGTCCTCCACCGAGTACACCAGCAGCAGCGGCCGCGCGAACCTGGCGGCCTGACCGACGATGTTGACGTCGTCGTAGCCGAGGCCCGGCGACATCATCCCCACCGTGGTGACGGTCGGATCCTCGTTGCCGTGCAGGAGGGCCAGCGAACCCCCCAGGTCCGCGCCCATCAGGTGCAGCACCTCGGTCTTGGCGTGCTTGCGCAGGGTCGCCGAGGCCGCCCGGACGTCCAGGATCATCGCCTGGAAGTCCTCCTCCATGAAGATCTCGCGGTCCAGTTCCTCGTCCCCGCGCATCAGGGACTGGCCGTGGCCGCGCAGGTCGAAGATCAGGGTGGTGTAGCCCCGCCGGCTCATGCGCTCGGCGAGGTAGGACCAGTCCCGCTGGGAGCGGAAGGGCTCGTGGATGAACAGGATCGCGCCCTTGAGCTCGCCCTGGGCCTTGAACAGGTGTCCGAACAGCTCCACGCCGTCTTCGCTCTTGAAGCTGAGCTCGTCGCCGCCGATCGGCGACTGCGGGATCGGCTCGACCGCCGCCCGCGCAGCGGTGGGCGCGCCGAGGGCCAGTCCGACCATGAGGCCGGCGAGGGCGATCCAGCGATGAGGCAACGTCTGCTCCAAGGGAACCGGGAAACGACACGCAGAACGCGTCCAAGCAGGCTAGCAGATGGCGGACAGCCCGACATCCCAGGGGGTCTCCTCGTAAGACCGGCCCACTGGTAGACGTGGGGCACGAGCAGTCTATTCAGTCGCGACGACACCCGCACCAAACGTTCGGTAGACATTTGCCTAACGCTCGTTAGAATCCCCGTCGATGTCCTCGCCCAACGACGCCCGTCAGCGCATCATCGACGCCGCCACCCGACGGCTGGCGGATCACGGGTACGCGGGCACGTCGCTCAAGTCGGTGGCCGAGGACGCCGGGATCCGCGCGCCCTCGTTGCTGTACCACTTCCCCTCCAAGCCGGCCCTCCGGGACGCGGTGCTCGAAGCGCTGCTCTCCCGCTGGAAAGACCTGGTGCCCGCGGTGCTGCTCGCCGCCACCACCGGACGGGACCGGTTCGAGGGCGCCCTCGGGCTGATGATCGGGTTCTTCGCCGATGAGCCGCGCCGCGCGCGCCTGCTGGTCCGCGAGTCCCTGGACCGCCCCCACGCGGTGCGCGAGCTCATCATTGAGCACCTGGCCCCCTGGATGCCGCTGCTCACCGAGTACATCGAGCTCGGACGGCGCGAAGGGCGGGTGTATCCAGACCTGGACGCGTCCGCCTACGTCACCGAGGTGGTGCTGCTCGCCGTGGCCCACTTCGCCATGGGCCCCATCGCCCTGTCCGTCGGCGGCGGTACGGACGCGACCTGGGAGGCCCGCCGCCTCGCCGAGCTCGCGCGCCTGTGCAACGCAGCCCTGTATCTCCCGCGACCGCAGGGAGCCCAAACACCAACCGAGGAGCCCTGAGATGGCTGACTTCTTCGCTGACAACGCCGACCTGGTGTGGACCGTCGATCACGGGATCGACTGGCAGGCCCTGTACGAGCACGTCGCCCTGCTGGAGGGGCCCGACTCGGAGCTCTCGGGCTGGCAGGAGGCCAAGGAGTTCTGGCGGGAGATCCTGTCCCTCACCGGAACGTTCGCCGCCGACGAGATCGCTCCCTACTCGGCCGAGCTCGATCGCGCGGAGCCGCAGCTCGTGGATGGCGACGTGGTCTTCCCGGAGCGCACCCGGCGGATCTTCGAGCAGCTCGGGCAGATGGGGCTGCACGGCATGTGCCTTCCGAAGCAGCTGGGCGGAATGAACTGCCCGATCCTGCTGTACATGCTCAGCGCCGAGCTCATGGCCCGGGCGGACGTGTCGGTCATGACGCACCACGGGTTTCACGGCGGCATGGCCATGGCGATGCTCACCTACTCGATGCTCGAGGGCACGACCGAGCTCGACCTGAGCACCAAGACGCTGATCAGCACCCGCTTCGCCACCCAGATCGAGCAGATCGCCACGGGCCAGGCCTGGGGGTGCATGGACATCACCGAGCCCGACGCGGGCAGCGACATGGCCGCGCTGCGGTGCCGCGGCGAGCAGGCCGCCGACGGCAGCTGGAGCGTCACGGGGCAGAAGATCTTCATCACTTCGGGCCACGGCCGGTACCACTTCGTGATCGCGCGGACCGCCGAGGCCGACGCGGACAGCGCCCCGGGCGGCGGCCTGGACGGCCTCTCGTTGTTCCTGGTGGAGACGTACACCGAAGAGGCCGGACAGAAGACCTGGCTCGCCACCGTCGAGCGCCTCGAGGAGAAGCTCGGCCACCACGCCTCGCCGACCGTGTCGATCAGCTTCGACCACAGCCCCGCGCTGCTCGTCGGGGAGGTGGGCGAGGGCTTCAAGTACATGCTGCTGCTCATGAACAACGCGCGGATCGCGGTGGGCTTCGAGGCGATCGGGCTGTGCGAGTCCGCCGTGCGCATGGCCGAGGCCTATGCCGCCCAGCGGCCGTCCATGGGCAAGACCATCGACAAGCACGAGATCATCGCCGACTACCTGGACGAGGCGCGCACCGACATCGTGGGGCTGCGGGCCCTCGCGGTGCACTCCGCGTTCAACGAGGAGGTCGCGCAGCGCACCCGCATGCGGCGGGACCACCTCGCCGTGCAGGGCAGCGACGACTGGACGGCCCTGGACCGGGAGTTCAAGGAGCGCACCTGGCAGTCGCGGCTGCGCACGCCCCTCATCAAGTTCCTGGCCGCCGAGAAGGCGGTGGAGATCAGCCGGCGCGCCCTGCAGATCCACGGCGGCTGTGGCTACACCCGGGAGTACGGGGCCGAAAAGCTCCTCCGGGACTCCCTGGTGCTGCCGATCTACGAAGGGACCACCCAGATCCAGGCGCTGATGGCCACCAAGGACGCCCTGCTGTTCATCACGAAGCGTCCGTCGGCCTTCTTCAAATCCTGGGCCGACGAGCGGCGCCGGGCGATCACCGGAGCGCCCCTGGAGCGCCGGGTGTCGCGCCTGCGCAGCCAGGTCCAGGCCGCCCAGCTGCACCTCATGCAGCGGATCTTGAAGGGAAAGCTGACGGGACGCTCCGTGGGCGCCTGGAAGAAGGCCCTCGCCGACTGGGACACGCGCACGGACTTCGCCCCTGCCCTGCTGCACGCGGAGCGGTTGACGCGGCTGCTGGTGGACGCGGCCATCGCCGAGGCGCTGCTGGGGCAGGTCGGGATCGACGCGGGGCGGGGCGCCATCCTGGAGCGCCACCTGGAGCGCGCCGAGCCCCGCTCCCGCTACCTCGTGGACGTGATCAAGACGACCGGGGATCGGCTGCTGGGCGAGCTGGCGCGGGGCGAAGAGGAACTGGTCACCGACGCGGACGCGGCGTGAGCGTCTCGTTGCGCCACGCCCGGCACCAGGGCAGCAACCTCGTGACCCTGGGGCGCATCGCCCTGGGGAGTCTCGGGCGACGCCCGACGGAGCAGCCGTCCCTGCCCGGGCCGGTGTTCGCGGCGACCGTTCCGCCCCTCCCGGCGGCGCTGCGGGCGGATTTTTCGCGCTGGTGTGGCGCCGCGCCGGACGCGTGGGGCGACGAGGTGCCGCCGTGGCTGTTCCCCCAGTGGGGGTTCCCGCTGCTCGCCAAGACCCTCACCGGGATCCCCTGGCCCATCGCGCGGGTAGTGAACCAGGGCTGCCGGATCACCCGCTCGGGTCCCCTCCCCGTCGATCAGCCGCTGCAGGTCACGGCCCAGCTCGTGGGCATCGAAGCCACGGAGCGCCGCGCCCGCATGCACCAGCGCCTGACCACCGGTCCCGCGGACCAGCCCGAGGCCCTGGTGGCGGACGTATACGCCGTGGTGCCTCTGGCGAAGCCCGGATCCGGCGAGCGCCGGGACCCTCCGACGGTGCCCGACGACCACGAGCAGGTGGGCACCCTGCTCGCCGGGGCCCGCGCGGGCTGGGAGTTCGCGCTGCTCACGGGCGACTTCAACCCGCTGCACTGGCTCGGTCCCTACGCCAGGGCGGCGGGCTTCGGGGGGGTGATCCTGCACGGGTTCGGCACGCTGGCCCGGGCCGCCCAGATCGCCCTGGACACCTGGCTCGACGGCGATCCGAGCCGGTTGTCGAGCCTGGATGTGCGCTTCGTGCGCCCCCTGCGGCTCCCTGCATCCACCGGCGTCTTCCTCGGTCCCGAGGCCGACTCCACCCGATCCATCGCGGTCGGTGACGCCCCGGGCCAGACCGCCCTGGTGCTGGGCACCGTGACCGCCCGGAGCACGACATGAGCGACTTCCTGGTCAAGCTGGGCACCAACAAGGCAGCCCGCAGCGTCCTTGGCACCCTGGGGATCCCCGCGCCCCAACAGCTGCGGCGCGCGACGGGGGGCTACGCGGCCGCACCCCTGACCGACCGCACCGCCTGGGTCGGCGGGCAGGGCCTGGGCGTGGACCTGTCGGCGCTGGTGTCGGCCCTCGGCGCGTCCCCTGGGGATGAGCGCGCGGACGTGCTCGTGTTCGACGGGTGCTCCCTGGACGGCCCCGCTTCCCTCAAGGAGCTGCACACCGCCTTTCATCCCCGGATCCGGGGGCTGGCCCGCTTCGGCCGGGTGCTGGTGATCGGGCGTCCCGAGGCGACCTCGGCCACCACCGGCGCGGCCCTCGCCCAGGCCGCCCTCGACGGCTTCGTGCGCAGCGTCGCCAAGGAGGTGGGCCGCAAGGGCGCCACCGCGAACCTGCTGCGGGTGGCCCCGGGCGCCGAGGACCACGTGGTGGGCGCGCTTCGCTTCCTGCTGTCCGACGGCTCCGCGTACATCAGCGGCCAGCCCCTCACCCTGGACTCCCAGCTGGACTCAGAGGCCCCGGTCTTCACCGAGCGCGCGCTGAAGGGACGGGTGGCGCTGGTCACCGGCGCGGCCCGCGGCATCGGCGCTGCGACGACCCGCCGCCTGGCCGCTGAGGGCGCGACGGTGCTGCTCGTGGATCGGCCCGACGCGAACGCCGAGCTCGAGGAACTGGCCGGGTTCGTGGGCGGACGGGCCCTGGGGTGCGACATCACCGATCCGGACGCGCCCGCGCGCATCGCCGGGGCGCTGACGGAGCTCGGCGGGGTGGACGTGGTGGTGCACAACGCCGGGGTGACGCGGGACCGCACGCTGGGGCGCATGCCCGAAGCGGACTGGGACCTCGTGATGAACGTCAACGTCGCGGCGATCCTGCGGATCCACGAGGCCCTGGCGGCGGGACCGCTGCACGACGGAGCGCGCATCGTGCTGCTGTCCTCCACCGTGGGCATCGCCGGAAACGTCGGCCAGACGAACTACGCGTGCAGCAAGGCGGCGGTGGCGGGGCTCGCGCGGCGGTGGGCGACCGAGCTCAGCGCGCGCCGGATCGGCGTCGCGGCCATCGCCCCGGGCTTCATCGAGACCCGGATGACGGCGGCCATTCCGCTGATGACCCGCGAAGGCGCGCGGCGCCTCAGCAACCTGAGCCAGGGGGGACTGCCAGCCGACGTGGCCGAGGCGATCACCTTCCTGAGCAGCCCCCTCGCCAGCGGCGTGACGGGCCAGGTCCTCCGGGTCTGCGGGGGCTCACTGGTCGGCGCCTGATCCCGATCCGGGCCGCCGGATCAGAGGTCAGAGAGCTGATTCAGATCCGCGAGGAGCTGCGCGGCGTCCAGCGAGTGGATCTGCGCGCCGGTGCTGAGCGACTCCACCTTGGACAACGCGCAGTCCAGGCAGCCCGGCAGGTGGTGGGCCGCGAAGACGTCCCTGGCCTTCGGGTGCGCCTCGAACGCCTCGGCGATGCTCATGGCGCCGTGGAACGCCCCCGGGGGCGCCGCGGACGGCACAGGGACCGACGCCGCCGCCTCGACCTTGACCGGCTCCACGTCCGCCGCCTCGGCCGCGCTCATGATGCTCAGCCGCTTGCGGCCCTTGCCCTTGGCGGGCTGGCCCTCGAGCGCGTCCAGCCGCTCGTGCAGCCGCACCATCTCCTTGTCCAGCCGCTCGTGCAGCCGGGCCACCTCCCCCTTGAGGACGCGGACCTCGAAGGCGACGTCGTCGTACGTGCCTCCGAAGAGGGTGGCCTGAACGAAGGTGCCGAGGAACTTGAGGCTGCTCATGGACGGGCACTGTAGCCCCGAGGATCACGAACTTGCTACGGTCCCGGCCCGCGGCGCTGCGCCGTGCCGGAGGACCCATGTCTGCCATCGCCGATGTCCGTGCCCGCCAGATCCTCGACAGCCGCGGCAACCCCACCGTCGAGGTGGACGTGCTGCTCGCCAACGGAGTCCTCGGCCGCGCTGCCGTGCCCTCGGGCGCCTCCACGGGCGAGCACGAGGCGGTGGAGCTGCGCGACGGCGACAAGACCCGCTGGCGCGGCAAGGGCGTGACGAAGGCGGTCCAGCACGTGCGCACCGAGATCCGGGATGCCCTGATCGGCCTCGATCCGCTCGATCAGGCGGCCGTGGACCGCGTGCTCCTCGCGCTGGACGGCACCCCCAACAAGGCGCGACTGGGAGCCAACGCGATCCTCGGTGCGTCCCTGGCCGTGGCCCGCGCCGCCAGCAACCTGCTGGACGTGCCGCTGTATCGGTACCTGGGCGGCGTCGGCGCCAACGTGCTGCCCGTACCGATGATGAACATCATCAACGGCGGCTCCCACGCCGACAACAACGTGGACGTGCAGGAGTTCATGATCGTGCCGGTGGGCGCGGGCTCGTTCTCCGAAGCGCTGCGCATCGGCACCGAGGTCTTTCACGAGCTCAAGGAGGTCCTCAAGGAGCGGGGCCTGGCCACCTCGGTCGGGGACGAGGGGGGCTTCGCGCCCATGCTCGAGTCCAACGAGGCCGCCCTGCAGACCATCGTGGACGCCATCGCCCGGGCCGGATACCAGGCCGGCGGCGACGTGATGCTGGCCCTGGACGCCGCCGCGGCCGAGTTCTACGACGGCAAGAAGTACAACCTGTCCGGCGAGGGGCGGCTCGGGCTCACCAGCGACGAGCTGATCGGCTGGTACGAGGAGATGGTCGACAAGTACCCGATCATCTCCATCGAAGACGGCCTGGACCAGAACGACTGGCAGGGCTGGCGGCGCCTCAACGCCCGCCTGGGCCACCGGATCCAGCTGGTGGGCGACGACCTGTTCGTCACCAACGCCGAGCGCCTGGCCACCGGGATCAAGATCAGGGCCGCCAACTCGATCCTCATCAAGGTCAACCAGATCGGCAGCCTGACCGAGACCCTGCAGACCATGGCCCTGGCTGGACGCGCCGGCTACACCTGCGTGATCTCGCACCGCTCGGGCGAGACCGAAGACACCACGATCTCCGATCTGGCGGTGGCCACCGGGGCGGGTCAGATCAAGACCGGCTCGCTGTCGCGCACCGACCGCGTGTGCAAGTACAACCAGCTGCTGCGCATCGAAGAGGACCTGGGCAGCTCCGCGGTGTACCTGGGCCGGGACGCGTTCCACTCGATCGGCACCGGCGGCGCGCCCGCTGAGGACAAGCCCGCCAAGGCCCCCAGCCGTCCCCGCAAGAGCAAGAAGGCCTAGCAGCGTGCGGCATTCCGGCCGATCTGTGAGGTTGTCTTGACCGCGGGG
>CALAGR010000186.1 GCA_937891735.1 uncultured Pseudomonadota bacterium
CCGGGCGCCGCACGACTGGCGGCCGGCGTCCGGGGCGTGGTGGTGCCGGTGGCTACCGCGTCTCGTGGGGCGCTGCGCCTGCGGTCCTGGGACCGGGCGTCGGTGCCTCGGCCCTGCTCGCGCCAGGTGGTCCTGTACGGGCGTCCGATCCGGCCCGACAGCCCCGACGTGAGCGTTCAGATCGGGGTGCAGCTCGCCCGGTTGACCCGGCGTGCGGAGGCCCTGTGCCGCTAGCAGACAGCGTCTGGGCGGGGTTGGGCTGGGCCGCGGGGGCGCTGCCGGCCTCGTGGGTCGCGCCGGGCCCCCGGATGCAGACGGCGGCGGACGTGTTGATCCACGGCGCGTCCGCAGGAGAGGTCAAGGCGGCGCGGGCGGTGCGGGAGGTGCTCCTCGCCCACGCTCCGGGTCGGAGGGTCGTGATCACGACAGGCACCGCGGCGGGTCTGCTCGCGGGGGCCGATGCGCGCCTGCCGCGGGACGTCCCTCGCCACCTCGAGGCCGCCCTGGACGCCGTGAGGCCCCAGGCCCTCGTGCTCATCGAAGGAGAGATCTGGCCCAACCTGCTGCAGGTCGCCGCTCGGCGGAGGCTGCCCGTGGGGGTGCTTGGGGCCCGCCTCAGCGAGCGGAGCAGCAGGGCCCACCGGATCGTCTCCCACAGCGCCCGGGGTTGGTTTGGCGCTCCAGCGGCGTGGGCCGCGGCCACGCAGGACGACGCCACGCGGCTCGGGCAGGCGGGGGTGCCGGTCGACCGGATCGCGGTGACCGGTTGGCTGAAGTGGCCGGCGGAGGAGCCGATCCCCGAGGACCCTGTCCGTCGGGCCCTGCTGGCGTCGCACGGAGCGGCGGGACCGCTCTTCGTGCTGGGCTCGGTGCATCCTGGCGAGGTCGCGGTGGCGCGACGTCACCTCACGGGCACGCGCCTGGACCCAGCCCGCTCCCGCTGGCTCGTGGTGCCGCGACACCCCGGCGCGGCGGCACGCATCCGGCGTGAGCTGCCCGTGAGCGCGGTCATCGACCCGCGCTTCGGCGTGCTCCGGGCCTGGTTCGGCGTCGCGGACGCGGCCTTGGTGGGTGGCGGCCTCGCGGGGCGGGGCACGCACGATCTGCTCGAACCGCTCCAGGCCGGGCTACGGCCCCTGTGCTTCGCCGGAAAACCGGATGGCGTCAGCCGCCTCCTGCTGGCCCAGGGCCTGGCCGTGGCGCTGGGCTCGGACCCGGGTCGGGCCCTGGAGCGAGCTCCGGGGGCCTGGGAGGGGCTCCGTGCGGCCCACGACGGCCGGCTCACGGGGCTCCAGTTTCTCGCCTTACGCGGTCTGAAAGCGCTGTCGTGAGTCGCCTCAGTCGCACGCTCACGCTCCCGCTGCGCCTCGCCACGGCGGTCCGGCGGGCGGACTCACGAGGCTGGCCATCGCTGCCACGCCCCGCGCTGTCGGTCGGAAACCTCGCCCTCGGGGGCCGCTGCAAGACGCCGCTGGTGGCCGCCCTCACGGCTCACGCCATCGCCTCGGGGTTCCGCCCCGCGATCCTGTTGCGGGGATACCCCAGGGTTCTCCGTCGCGCGCAGCCCCGGGTGCTCACCCGGCTGGATCCACCTCGGCTACCCTGGACGACCGTGCTTTCGGACGGCGTGAGTGCGGCGCAGTCGTGGACTCACGCGCTCACGTGCGGCGACGAGGCGGCCTGGCTCGCGGCGGTGACCGGCGTGCCCGTGGGGGCCCATCCGGACCGGGTGCGCTCCGCCGCGGAGGTGCTGCGCCGACACCCGGAGGTGGACCTCCTCCTGCTCGATGACGGGCTGCAGACCGCGGTGCGGACCGACGTCGAGATCGTCCTGGTCGATCCCCTCCGGGATCTCGGGACGAGCCCGGCGCCCGGGGCCACCCGTGAGGGTGATGCGGGGCTGCCCCCAGGGGCGTGGATCGTGCGGCTCGGCCCGGAGCTGCAGCGCACTCCTGGGGTGCTCCGCGATCTCGCCGGACGGGTCCTGGACCCCGCACAGGTCGGCTCCGTGACCGTCTGCGCGGGAGTGGGAGACCCGGCCTCGGTCGCGGGGCTGGCCCGGGACGCCGGCCTGTCCGTCATCGGCCAGCTGCCCCTGCGGGATCATCGAGCGCCCACCGCGCGGCAGCTCGCCGGGCGCTCGGGTCCGTTCCTGATCACCGAGAAGGACGCCGTGGGCTGGGCGGCCGGCGCGGGGCGCCAGGACTGCGTGGTCCTCGGCATGGGACTCACGGGCGCGGAGGCGATCTGGGACCGGGTCTTCACGCTGTTAGGATCCCAGGCATGAGCGACCTGGAGTGGAAGAGTGACTGCCGGCTGTTCACCGGGTTCTCCCCGTGTCGGCACCGCCGGTCGTGCGCAGGCTGCCCACACTTCGATCCGGTCGAGGAACGCATCCTCGTCATCCAGCTCGACGCCCTCGGGGACGTGCTGCGCACCACCGCCATGCTGCCGGCGATCCGTCTGACCTGGCGCAACGCGCATGTCACCTGGCTCACGCGACGCGAGGCGGCGCCGCTCCTGGCCAACAACCCCCTCGTGGACCGGATCCTGGTGCTCGGGGAGGACACCACGGCGGTCCTGGGGGCCCTGGAGTTCGACGTCGCGCTGTGCCCCGAGAAGTCGATCCCCGCGGGGGCGCTGATGCGTGCCGCCCGCGCCGCCGACAAGCGGGGCTTCGTGATCGACGACGCCGGGAGCATCAGCCCGATCACCGAGGCGGCGCACGAGCTGTACCGGCTGGGCCTGGACAACGAGGCGAAGTTCTTCGGCAACACCAAGTCCGCCCAGCACCTCGCCGCCGAATCGGTCGGCCTGCCGTGCAAGAACGACCGCTACGTCGTGGTGATGGACAACGCCGAGCGTCGCCAGGCCCAGGAGGATCGGCGGATCGCGGGGGTGGGGGACGACGAGATCCTCGTCGGCTGGAACACCGGCTGTGGGCCCCGCTACCCGTACAAGCGGCTCGAGGTGCAGGACCAGGTCACGTTGATGGCGAAGGCGTGGGCCCGGATCCCGCGACGCGACCGGGTGCGGTTCGCGCTGATGGGTGGAGGTGCGGAGGACCAGTCCCGCAACGCGCGCATCGCCGCGGAGCTCGCCACCCGGCGCATCCCGGTGACGGAGATGCCCTGCGGTCGAGGCCTGCGACGGGGGATCGCCTCGGTGGCCGCCTGCGACATGGTGGTCAGCGGCGACACCCTCGGGCTGCACCTGGCGATCGCCTT
This sequence comes from uncultured Pseudomonadota bacterium, assembly GCA_937891735.1. GTDB lineage: Bacteria > Myxococcota_A > UBA796 > UBA9615 > UBA9615 > JAGSHC01. The sequence continues at coordinate 3,228 of CALAGR010000186.1, forward strand.
GCGCAAGCCGGTCGTCGCGTGGTTCACGATCACCTGTCACCAGGAGATCGACCTGTACGGGCGGGGCATCAAGGTGCTGGCCGACGTTCCCTGCCGCCCCTGCTGGCTCCAGTCCTGCTCCCTGGACCGCAAGTGCTTCAAGCACCTGCCCTGGGGCGATCTGGCGGATTCGGTCGCCGAGATGGCCGACACGCTGCTCCGGGACGGCTCCTGGACGGGCGAGCGCCTCGTCGGTGACTTCCCCCGGGCCGACCGCGTCAGCCCGCCCCTGGGCGTGTCTCCGGGCCCCGTCATCCAGCTCCCCTGAGCTCCGCTGAGGGGTCCTTTCTCACGTTCGTTTGCCCGTCCGTCGAATGCTCCAGCGCGGGGCCCCGTCGGAAAGGGCAGATGCAGACGCCCTCACGGCGCTGCCAGGAACGGAAGAGGTACACGCCATGAAGACCCTTGCACCCATTGCCATGTTCGCCTTGAGCTTGACCACCCTGCTGCCCGCGGCGGCTCTGGCCCACGGCCGGGACGAGGTGAATCGCGGGTCCGACCAGCGCAACCGGCGCGGTGGCTCCGACCGACGCGTCGCGGACCGTGCCTTCATCACCGTCACCAACGACAACGCGACCCCGCTGCAGGTGCTGGTGGACCGCAAGATCGTCGGCACGGTCCCCGCCCAGAGCACCGCGCGCTTCGGCTCCTTTGACCTGGGTGAGCACAAGGTCCGTGTTCGGTACGCCGCCGATGGCCTGAGGTTCCCGGTGCTGGTGCAGCGGGTCGATCTCGACGGCCGCTTCCCCGCCCGCCTGGTGGCTCCGGTCCTGGACACCGGCATCATCACCCTGCAGAACCAGTGGATCGAGCCGATGATCGTGGAGCTGAACGGCCAGACCATCAGCCGCATTCCAGCCAACGGCCGCCAGACGATCCGGGTGGATCGGGCCCGGGGAACGCTGCAGTTCGTGACCCTGCAGGGCAACGTGGCCGCCAGCCGCGCCATCCGGCTCAGCGCATTGGAGCAGGGCTCGATGGCCCTGGTGCCCCCGTCCCAGGGCACGGTGACCATCTTCAACCCGTCCGCCACCCACTCCCTGGACGTGCTGTGCTCCCGGGGAATGGTGCTCGCCACGGTGCCGCCGAACAGCGCGCGCCAGCTGGACCAGAGCGCCGGTCGGGTGACCCTCACCGCGGCCTACCGGGGCGCCCCCATCGAGACGGCCACGGTGATCGCCAGTCCGTTCGACCGAACCCAGTGGACCATCGATCTGCCCGACTTCGCCCCGCTGTCCGTGCGCAACCCGAACACCTACCCGGTCAACGTGTACAGCGGCGGCGTGCTGCTCGGACAGGTGGAAGGCCGCGGTCGGGCGTACTTCCCCAGCGTGGCGGCGGGCTGGACGTCCCTCGAGGTGACCGCCGGCCGACGAGACCGGGCGGTGAGCACCGTGGGCGTGGACATCGACCCCTTGTCGGGCGGGCTGCTGACGGTGCCGCGCATGGCCGTAAGGGACGGACGAGGCAGCAGCGCCGGGGAGCACCATGACACCGAGGTCGCAGACCGCCGGGGCGATGACCACGGCTGGCGCCGAGGGGGACGCCGGTCCGCCTCGGGCCGCATCGAGTAGACCCCCGCAGCCCACACGAGCAGCCCGCTCCGGTCACGCGCCGGGGCGGGCTGCCTCGCTCACGCGGCGCCAGCGGAGCCACGACATCGTCAGCGATGCCGCGCACAGCGGCACCAGCCAGGGCCACCAGGTGAGACTGGCGTCGGCGTCGAACCATCCCAGCTCGCAGGGTCGCTGGCTCAGGGGCACCAGGAACTCATACGCGGGCCGCAGATGCCTCTGCATCACGTCCAGGACCAGATGCACGGTGGCCCCGGCCAGGAGCAGCCGCACGATCTGCCACCGTCCCAGTCCGGACAGCAGGAAGCCGGGCAGGGCGGCCCCGATCAGGATGGCCAGAAAGGCGAGGCCCACGGGCAGGTGAAGGAACGCCAGGCCCAGAACGAGCCAGTCGATGTCGACGCCTTCGGGCAGGAGCGGCTGCAGGCCCCGGGCCAGCGTCAGGGCGGGCAGGCGGCTCGCGAGGTCCGGCAGCACGCCCCCCGCGACGAAGCACACCAGCTGCCTCAGCCTCAGGGAGCCGACGGGCAAGGCGGCGTTGAGGAGGGTGTGGGTAAGCAGATCAGGCATCGTGGCGCACCCAGCCGTGACGAACCCACGCTGCCGCGGCGAGCAGCCACAGCAGCAGCATGACCGCGCCGGTGACCTCCTTCCGACGCCGCAGGGGGTGCAGCTGGACCTCCTGCGGGATGACGGTGCGCCCGCCGCCGTAGGCGCCGACCACGGACACGTGCAGGCCAGGGGAGGGGAGGGGGGAGCCCGCCGGCCAGGGAGCCAGCTCCAGATCGCCCACCCACGACCGGGTGTACACCGCCCGCCCCTGCACCCTCAGGACGAGGCCGTACCCGATGAACAGCTCGGCGTCCCGGCAGGCCTGCGGGGCCTCGATGCACTCAGCGAGGGAGACGGACGCTGCGTCCTGCACCCGGCCGAAGACCACGACGCCGACGATCAACGCGGCGAGGGACAGCAGGGACAGCCAGATCCTGGTGCGGGTGCCCACGTCTCAGTGGTAGATGGGGCCGTCGTCGCTGCGGACGACGCGGAGATGGCCCGGGCGGTCCGGAGGCGCGGCCCGCTTGAAGCGGGGTCCGTCGCTGCCGTCGTCCCCGAAGACCCGCAGCGCCAGCCAGCCAAGGAGCACCCCCAGCACGTGGGCCTCGTGGGAGATGCCGGGCGCCCCGGAGCCGAACTCCAGGGCCAGGGTCACGGGGATCATCCACTTCGCCTCGAAGCTCAGGGGCACGAACATCAAGCTGATCAGGCGATCCGGAAACGTGAAGCAGTACACCGCCATGACGGAGTAGACCGCTCCGGACGCGCCCAGGGACGGGATGGTCCAGGACAGGATCGACCAGTCCAGCCCGATGGCGTGCATCAGGCCGGCGAGCAGGACCTGAATCAGGCCGCCCGCCGTGCCCGCTCCCAGGTACAGCCACAGGAACCGCCGGTAGCCCCAGCGCTCGGCGACGGAGCTGCCGAACATCCACAGCACGAACAGGTTCAGGCCGATGTGCCACAGCTCGGCGTGCAGGAACAGGCGCGTGAAGGGCTGCCAGAACATCCCGCGGAAGAACTGGTCCGACCGCAGAGAGCCGTATTCCTCGAGGAACGACATCCCGCCCCCGATCCCGACGAGCCGCTGCAGCACGAACGCCGCGAACGTGGCGATCAGCAGGTGCTTGATGACGGGCTCGAGCCGGGCCGGCCCCAGCTGGAACTGGGGGCCTCCGGGCTGCCCGAAGCGGCTCATGGCGGGGCTCCGACGGACTCAGTGGTAGACAGGACCATCGTCCACCCCCCTCTCGACGGCGCGCAGCAGGGTCCTGGCCTTGCGGCGGCGGCGGAACGCGCGGGGATCGAGGTCATCGCGGTAGCGCCACCACACGACCCCGGCCACCAGGCCGCCCAGCTCGTAGCCGCCCACGGCGCCAGACCCGAAGGCGGCGAACATGCCCAGCGCCCGGGCCAGGATCAGGCCGGACACCCCGTAGGCGATGTATCTCATCTTCACCGGCACCACCATGAAGAAGGTGACGGTGGCCTCCGGCGTCAGCATGCAGTGCACGACGATCAGCGTCAGCACCACCGGCGCGAAGCCGTAGAACGGCCCGGACTGCGGCTGCACGAACCCCAGCAGCGATGCCCCGATGAGCGCTCCCACCAGGGACACACCCCACAGCTCGAGGTAGCGCCGGCGCCCCAGGAAGCGCTCCACGGTGCTCCCGAAGAAGCCGAGGCCGAGCACCGTGACGACGAGGCCGTACAGGGCGGTGGGCGGGTAGAGCAGGGGACCCGTCAGGAGCTGCCAGATGTGGGTGCCGCCCCCGCCGGGGGGGAAGAACATCAAGGAGTCGGACAGCGGGTACGACGCCATGCCGCCCGGCGCCGCCCGATACAGGAACGGCACCCAGGACTCTGGGAGCTTGAACAGGACCCACCCGATGGCCCACAACGCCCCCCACAGCGCCGCCAGACGCGCGCCGAGGGGGGTGAACCGCAGGTGGAAGCTGCCCATGGTTGGAAGTGTGCCCGGGATCGCCGCCATTTCGCAGACCATGAGACCGGAAGAGGGACTTGACAACACCTGTACATCCGTTCATTACTGAACAGGCGTGTAGCGTCCGTGCCGACCCTGCACAGCGGATCAAGGAGTGCGGTGATGAAGGGCTTGTCCAAACGACAACGTGAGATCCTCGAGTTCATTCACGACCGGCTGTCGACGGAGCAGATCACGCCGTCGTACCGCGAGATCGGCGACGCGATGGGGATCCGGTCCACCAACGGGGTCTCGGACCACGTCAAGGCGCTGGAGCGCAAGGGCTACCTGAGCCGGCGTGGGGCGGTGGGCAAGAGCGCGCTGGCGCGGGCCATGGGCATCACCGAGCTGGCGCTGGTGGAGCTCGGCGTGTCGGCCAACGAGCCCGATCCGCTCCTGAGCGGCGACATCGTGGAGATCGGGGTGTACGGGCGGGTGGCGGCGGGCCAGCCCATGCTCGCGGTGGAGAACCGCGAAGAGACCCTGCGCGTGGATGCCTGCATGGTGCCCGGCGGAGCGACCGTGTTCGCGCTGCGGGTGCACGGCGAGTCCATGATCGAAGCGGGGATCATGCCTGGCGACTACCTGTTCCTGAAGAAGCAGCGCACGGTCCGGGACGGCCAGATCGCGGTGGTGATGGTCGATGGCGAGGCCACGGTCAAGACGTTCTTCCGGGAGGGAGACCGGATCCGCCTGCAGCCGGAGAACGCCACGATGGAGCCGATCTACGTGCACGCATCGGAGTTCAGGGACGTCTCGGTGCTCGGCGTCGTCGTCGGCGTCTATCGAAAGATGTACTGATTCGAGGCCGTATTGACACGCCCGATCCCGAGGTCTATACAGACCGCCGGTCCGGCGACGGGCCCTGAACACGACCGGGTTCGTGGGGGATTAGCTCAGCTGGGAGAGCGCTGCGTTCGCAATGCAGAGGTCAGGGGTTCGATCCCCCTATCCTCCACCACTCTTCGCCACGGCCCCGCAGGTTCTGCCTTCGGGGCCGTCGCATGTCTGGGGGTCGGGATGCACAAGACGCTCGTTCTGACAGCGTTGATCGGCCTCCTGGGGGGCTGTGGCGGCCCTGGGCGGTCCAACGCCGAGGCGCCTCCGGCGGCGCCCACAGACCCGCCCGGAGCCTCCGCGCCAGACCCTGTCGGGACGTCCGCGCCAAGCCCCACGGTGGCCGTCGCCCCGCAGATCAACTCCAAGGCGGCGCTCGCGCTCGCCATCCTGGGCGAGCAGGAGCTCGGGCCCTGGTCCGTGCGCATGGGCTACGACCTGGGCTTGCTGCGCATGCTGGTGCTGACGCGTCCGTCGGATGCGGGCGCCGTGACGGTCGCTGAGCTCACCGCGGAGGCTCCCGGGGTGAGCGACGCAGCGATGTTGGAGCTGTTCGCGGGGCGGGAGGTGCCGGCCCCACATCCATTCGAGCTGCTGGGCTACGACCACGTCGTGCCGAGGACCAGCGACACGCTTCAGGCCCGCGGTCATGACCTGCCGCGGCTCTCGTTCTCGTGGCTGCGGGTAGACCCGGACACCGGCGAGCGCGAGAGCGGGCGCGGCACCGCGATCTGGATGCACTGTGAGGCGCCGGGGGTCGCGGCGAAGCCCCTCGATGGGCACTTGCTGCTCGTCGCGTCCGAGACGCCGGGCACCGAGCACGACGAGGGACCGGCGTCCGACGTGGCTGCGCGCCTCGCGGTGTGCCGCTGAGCCCAGTTGGCGGTGTGCCGCGCGCAGCCGGCAGCGTGCGGGTGTGCAGCCGGCAGAGCGAAGCCAGCCAACCCCGCTGCGCTGCGTGAGTTTACATAATATTGATTATCGGACGTTGAGACCCGGTGACACCGGGGGACCTGGCGCGGTCGCCTACCAGGTCGCCTACCAGCCCGCCTGCCGGTCCGTTCGGTGTGCCGGAGCCTCGCTGCGGTCCGACATGGTGCCGCTCTCCGCGATCAACGAGAACAGCTGACCACCAGCGCTCGGGAACAGGATCTGCCGACCGTAGACCGACGCCGCGGTGGCGACTCCGGCGAGCCTGGTTCCGTCCGGCGGGACGAACCGCCACTGGCGCGTGCCCTCGAATCGATCCAGCGCATACAAAGTGCCGTCGACGTCACCCACCAGGATGCTGCCCCCGGCGCGGCGCGGCGGCCCGAAGATCTTGTTGGGGACCTCCCAGGTCCACGCCACCTCGCCGGTCATCGCGTCGATGCTGTGCACGCGGCCCTTGCTGTCGCTGGTGTAGATCGCGCCGTCGGCGATCTCCATGGTGCTGACCGCGCCGGCGTCCTGCACCGTCCAAAGCACCCGCCGCGTGGTGCGGTCCAGGCCCAGGACGGGTCCGCCGAACGCGGCCGCGATGATCACCGACTGGTGCACGATCACCTCGGCCTCGATGTCCGGGAACTGCCCGTCGCCGACCCGGACCTCCCATCGAGCCCGGCCGCTGCTGCGGTCCAGACCCGCCACCGCGCCGTCGCTGAACCCGGCGATGACCTCTTCGCCATCGACCACCGGCGCGGGCGCTCCCAGGATCGCCAGCTCCATCGAGGTCCTCGCTACTTCGCGCTTGTAGGTCCAGCGCCAGACCCCGTCGGCGAGCGACACGGATTGGATCTGGTCTCTCGTGGTGGCCAGCAGGATCTGGTCGCCATCGACGACCGGAGCGCGGTAGATGCCCGATCCGGCGCGGTACGGCGCCTCCCAGACCGGCTCCAGATCCACGTCCAGCCGCAGCAAGGTCCCGAACGTGTCCGCGATGAGCCAGCCCTGCTGCTCCACCGTGATCTGCGTGCGGGTCACCATGTGGTCGGTGCCGGCCAACGGGACCTGGACCTCGGTCTCGGTTTGGAGCACCAGCGGAACCGGCCGCGCCTGCACCGGGCCTTCCGTGTCGATTCGGCGGACAAGCCGCCCGTCGAGACGATCCAGGACGAACAAGCCAGGCCTCCGGCTGCTCCCCGCGAGCACGAAGTTGGCGGACGCGGCGGGCGCTCCGAGTTCCAGGCGGCTCACGGCCCAGCGGCCCTCGTCGGGCAGGTCCCAGGTCCAGTCCAGGTTCAACGGGAGGCGGAAGACCCCGTTGTAGCGCGCCTCGCTGGCGGTCTGCTCCACCGCCGCAGGTCCTTGCCCAAGCCACCGCTCCATGCGAACGGGGTTGGTGAGGGCGGGCTCGGGAGCCGCAGTCCCGGCGGTGGCGCCGGAGCGACACCCCAGCGTGGGCAGAAGCGTCAGGAGAGCGAGCGGGAGCGCAGTACGACGCACGCCGGCGCCCTAGTTGAGCGCGGCCAGGCGGGCCTGGGCCTCGGGGAGGAGCAGACTGTCGGGGAACTCCTCCGCGAACCCGGCGAGCAGGCCCTTGGCCCGGTCCGAGTCCCCGCTGGCTTGCGCCACGCGAGCGAGGTCCAGGGTCGCCTGGGCCTTGAGGTCACCCTTGGTGCGGGTCCGCATGTCGTCGAACACCGAGGCCGCGCCGGCGAGATCGCCCTTGCTCTCCAGCGCGTAGGCCTTGCCGTTGAGGCTGCGAAGCGCCACCAGGGCCTTGCCCGCGGGCACCGACGAGTAGTGCGCCAGGGCCTTGTCGTAGTCGCCGAGTCGGTACGCAGCGTTGCCTGCGTCCACCCGCGCCTCGTCGGCCTGGGGGGTGCCGTCGTGCTCCGCGATCACCGCCTCGAGGGCCGTCAGGGACGTCTGGAGCTTGGCCTTCTGGTCCGCGACATCGTCGCCGGGCAGCGTGGACAAGGCGGGCAGCTCGCGCCGCGCACGGAACAGGGCCTCGGCCGCGTCCTTCCGGCTCGACGCGTTCATCCCATCGATGACGCCCCAGACCAGCAAGCCCAGAAGGATCGCGCCAATGCCGATCCCGATCTGGTTCACGTGCTCAAGCACCCATTCGATGATGGGCTTGCCCTGCTGTTGGAACTGGTCCGGAGCCTGGAACTCCTCAACCACTTCCTTGTGCTTGGTTTTGCGCTTGATCACCGCGTTCGCTCGCCGCTCTTTGCGGTTCTGCGGCGCGGGGACGGGCGCGTCAGGGGAATCGATGGGGTCCTGGGACTCGGGCTGCTCGGCGGCCACCTGGCTTCCTCCGAAAGGGGTCCGGGCGGGGGGCCCCCGGAACGACGGCGACGCTTACCCGGAAAGCGGGCGCGGGTCAAGGGGGCGTGGCTTCGGTCTAGCTTCCGCTGCGGTCCTTCAACACCAGCCGGATCGGGCTCCCGCGCAGGTCGAAGGCGGCCCGCAGCTGGTTGACGAGAAACCGACGGTACTGCTCGCTGACCGCGCCCGGCTGGTTGGCGAAGAACGTGAACGTGGGGGGGCGAATGCCCGTCTGGGTTACGTAGTAGAACCGGACCGGCCGGTGCTTGTGCATCGGAGGAGGCGTCGCCCCCCAGACAGTGCGTGCCCAGCGGTTGAGCACGCCGGTGCCCAGGGTGAAACGATGGGCCGAATTGGCGCGCTCCACCGCGTCCCAGAGCTTGTGCACCCCGCGACCGGTGAGGGCCGAGATGAACAGGACGTCGGCCCAGGCCAGGTGCGGGAACCGGCGCCGAAGCTGATCCATGAACTCCCGCCGGGCCCCCTCCCCCTTCGGCTTGAGATCCCACTTGTTGACGATCACCGTCAGCGCCCGGCCGCGCTCCGAGGCCATGGCCCCGAGGCGCGCCTCCTGCTCCGTGACCCCTTCGGTGCCGTCCACCACCAGGAGCACGACGTGGGCCGCTTCGATGGTGCGCAGGGCGCGCCCCACGGTGAGCTTCTCGAGCCGCTCGGAGATGTTGCGGCGCTTGCGCACGCCGGCCGTGTCGATCAGCACGAACCGCTGGTCGTCCCGCTCGAAGTACACATCCACAGAGTCCCGGGTGGTGCCCGCTTCGGGCGAGGTGATCGAGCGCTGGTAGCCGAGCAGCCGGTTGATCAGGGTGCTCTTACCGACGTTGGGGCGCCCCAGGACTGCGATGCGCGGCACGAACTCATCCGCGTCGCCCGGCACGTAGTCCGGCAGCTCGTCGGGATCGATGTCCTCGGCGTCAAAGGGCTCGTTGTCGTAGGGATCCAGCTCGGGACCGACCCACAGGACCTGCACCCCGTCGTCGTCCAGGGCGATGCCGGGCTCCAGGCTCGCCGCCGCTTCCTCGACATCCTCGACCTGGGGCTCCCACGCCTCCCCGTCCCACTCCTGGGGCGCCGGGCCGGACCGGGTCGTGGTGGCAGGCAGCATGTCCGAGCCCAGGAAGTGCATGCGCCCCCCCTTCTGCGCTCCGCCGGTGGCCTCGCGCTCACGGCCCTTGCGGCGCGAGGGCTTGTCCCGGACCCCCACACCGTCCCAGGGGGCCTCCACCGCACCGATCTGGTCGCCATCCTCTGGCAGGGCCTCCACGATGGCGTCCTCGAGGTCCACCATGTTGATGCCGTGCTCCGCCGACACCGACAGGAACCCGTCCACGCCCAGGGCGTAGAAGTCGGACACCAGGACGTCGGTGTTGGGGTGGTCGGCCTTGTTTAGGACCCAGATCACCGGCTGGGGCACGCCCCGGAGGCGCCCCGCGATCTCCCGATCCGTGGGCGTCAGACCCTCCCGGATGTCCATCACGAAGACGATGACGTCCGCCTCCCGGATGGCGACGAGGGCCTGCTCGCGGATCAGGCGGGCCATGACCTCGGTGGCGACGCCCTCGTGCTCCTCGAACCCGCCGGTGTCGCACAGCAGGAACTCGCGCTCCCCGGTGTCCGCCAGGGCGTAGTTCCGATCCCGGGTGACGCCGGGGGTGTCCTGCACCAGGGCCTTGCGGCGGCCCAGGATCCGGTTGAACAGGGAGCTCTTGCCGACGTTCGGCCGGCCTACGATCGCGACGACGGGATGGGCCATCAGCCCTCCTCTCGGAACTTGCCGAGTCTGGTGAGGAGGCGGTGGTTGGTGGTCCAGCCCTCCTTGACTCCGATGGTCAGCTGGAGGAACACCCTGCAGCCGAGCAGGCGCTCGATGTCGATGCGCGCTGCGGTGCCGATCTCCTTGAGCTTGCTTCCCTTCTTGCCGATCAGGATGCCCTTCTGGCCATCCCGCTCGACCCAGACCCGCGCCATGATCCGCACGAGGTCCCCTCCGGGCTTCTCCTCGAACTCCTCGATCTCGACGGCGGCGGCGTAGGGAACCTCCTGGCCGGTGAGTCGGAAGACCTTCTCGCGGATCAACTCGGACACCACGAAGCGTTCGCTGACGTCGGTGAGCTGCTCCTTGTCGAAGAGCGGCGGCCCCTCGGGGAGCCGCTCGATGATCTCGTCGAGCAGATGCTCGATGCCGTCGCCCTTCTGGGCGGACACCGGGACGATCCCGGCCCAGTCGCCGGCTTCGCTCCACGCGGCGATCACCGGCAGCAGGTCGCGCTTGTCCACCAGGTCGATCTTGTTCAGGGCCAGGATCACCGGCCCGTCGTGCTGCTTCAAGGCGGCCAGCACCTGCTCGTGCCGCGACGCATCCCGGGCGGTGCTTCCGTCCACCAGCAGCAGCACCAGGTCCACCTCGGAGAGCGCGTGGGTGGCCGCGTCGAGCATGCGCCGGTTGATGGGGGTGTTCGCGTCGTGAATGCCGGGCGTGTCCAGGAACACCACCTGCGCGGCGTCCCGGTTGTACAGACCGAGGATCCGGTTGCGGGTGGTCTGGGGCTTTCTGCTCACGATCGAGAGCTTCTGGCCCAACGCGCGGTTCAACAGGGTGCTCTTGCCGACGTTCGGGCGGCCGACGATGGCCACATAGCCGCAGCGGTGGGCGACTTCATTCATGGGGACTCGATGCTCTCCGCGCCTGCGCGCGGCACGCGTCAGGACGCTTTACGGGCTCGGGGCAGCCGGGGAACCGCGCTCGCTTCGACCAGCCCCTGCAGCACCCGGACCCGCCCTGCGGGCTGCTCGGGTACAGGAAGGATGCGGACCTCATCGAGGCGGAACCGCTCCTTCAGCTGTCGAATCGTCGCGTTCTCCGGGCCTCGCAGCCAGGACTCTTCTCGTGGGCAGACCACGAACGTGACGGCGCGTGTACCGAAGGACCACGCCGAAGTCAATGCGCGGGTCGCTTCGGCCCGCAGCAGTTCGGACTCTACGACCATTCTCAGGTCGCGGACATACGGTCCGCCGAGCACCGAGGGCGCTTCCCAGAGATCCTGGTCGGGCTGAAGTCCCACGCGCAGGACCGAGACCCCCGCCTCTCGAACCCGACGCAGCATCTCCTTGCACGTGGTGACGGCCTCGCTGCGCTCCATGGGGCGCCAGGTGCCGGCGACGAAGGCGTCGCCCAGGACCGTGCCCGTGAGGGCCAGGGCAGGCAGCAGCCGCACCCCGCTCGGCCGGGCGCGCAGCACCGCTTCGACCGACGCGATGGCGGTGCGGTGGGAGCTCCCGGGCAGACCCGGCATGAGCGCCGCGATGGCCCGCAGCCGACCCCGGGTGAGCCGCCCCAGCGCTTCGGTGCCGGCCCGGGGAGGACGGCGAGCGCCCATGCCCTCCAGGATGGCGCGTGACATCGTCCACACGCCCACCTCGACGGTGGAGACCCCCCGCGCCCGGAACTCCGACAGCGGCGCTCGGAGCACCGACTCGGGCGTCAGCGCGAGCCGGATCCCGATCGCTCGTCCCCGCCGCACCTCGGCCTCGGCCGCGTCCAGGAGCGTCGTGCGCTCGGATCGGGGCAGCGCCCACAGGTCTCCTCCGTAGAACGCGATCTCGACGGGACCGTCCCCGCGGCGCGCCCGGGTCCGGACCACGGCGTCGGTCACCGCCTCGGCTCCGGGGATCGGCGGCAGGATCCGGCCCTCGCTGGGGCAGAACGGACAGCCCGGCGGGC
>CALAGR010000187.1 GCA_937891735.1 uncultured Pseudomonadota bacterium
CTTCCTCGCGGGCCGGACCGGCTGGATGCAGGCCGACGCATACGCCGGCTTCAACCGCCTCTACGAGCCCGCCGGCGGCACCGCCATCGAGGTCGCCTGCTGGGCTCATGCCCGTCGATATTTCGTCAAAGCAAAGGACGCTGGCGACGTCCGCGCCGCCAGGCCCCTCAAGCTCATCCAGCGCATGTTTCGTGTCGAGAAGGAGGCCGACCGAAAGTCGCTCGACCACGAACAACGAAAAACGCTGCGCCAACAAAAGAGCAAGACGCTGCTCAGATACCTGGCCGACTGGGTCAAGCGGACCAGCCCGACCGCGCCGCCCGACGAGCCCCTCGGGCGGGCCATCACCTACCTGTCCAACCAGTGGACGGCGCTCAAGCGCTTTTTGGAAGACGGTCGCCTGCCCCTCACCAACAACGACTGCGAACGGTCGCTGCGACACGTCGCCGTGGGGCGCGCGGGCTGGCTCTTCTGCGGCAGCGACGCCGGCGCCGAGGCTACCGCGATCCTCTTCACCTGCCTGGTCACCGCCAAGCTGCACGGGTGCAACGTCCGTGAGTGGCTCACGCAGACCCTGGACCGCCTCGCTGGAGGCTGGCCGAACAGCAGGCTCGACGAGCTGCTGCCGGGGCCGATCACCATCGGCGAGCAGGCATCCCAGTAGCGTCGAGCTGAGCAAGGGCGCGGGCACACAGCCAGGATCGGCGTGAACGCCGTCCTGGCATAGGTGGGGCTGCCTGGGCGCTTACCTTGCACCGGCGTCCCCTTGATGTCGAGGGTGGCTGTTGGTGGCTCTGAGCAGAACACGCCCTACTGGTACGTGTTTTGATTGACTGTCGACACCGTTGCGATCACCATGAAGCTGGTCATTCCGATCGAAATACGCACCACGGGCGCGTGTTCTGCGAGGAGGCAGCAAGTTGGAGTCGCTCGAGTTCTTCGCCACCCATCCCGTCTTCACGCATGAGGGGTTCGCTCGGAGTCGCGCGGGGGGCAGCCCACGCACTGTGGACAGCCTCCTGCGAAAGCACCTTGAGCGGGGACGGATCGTGCGTGTCCGGCGCGGGCTGTACGTGGCCGTGCCGCCGGGGGCCGAGGTGGAGACGCTGGAGACGGATCCATACCTGCTGGCGACCCATGTGGCGGAGGACGCGACCGTCAGCCATCACGCAGCGCTGCAGTTCCATGGTCGCACCTACTCCCTGTGGAGCCAGGTGACGTTCTTCACGCGCCGCGCCGTCCGCCCGTTCCGGTTCGGGGCGACGGAGTTCGTGCCGGTCAAGCCCCCCAGCTCGGTCGCGCTGCTTCCCGACCTGGGCGGTGGGGTCGAGCTCGTCGCGGTTGGTGGAGGCAAGGTCCGCGTGACCACCTGCGAGCGCGCCCTGGTGGATGTGCTCCACACGCCGGCTCTGGGCGGCGGCTGGGAGGAGATCTGGCGGTCCCTGGAGATGGTGGAGTTCTTCGATCTCGACGCCGTGGTCGCCTACACGAGCGCGCACCAGACCGCGCTCACCGCGGCGCGGGTCGGCTTTTTCCTCGAGCAGCACCGCGAAGACCTGTTCGTCGAGGAGCGGCACCTGGTCGCGCTGGAGGCGCTCCGCCCACGCCAGGCCAGGTACCTCGATGCCTCCCGAGGCCCAGGACGGCTGGTAAACCGATGGCAGCTCATCGTGCCCGAGCGGGTGCTGCGGCGGAGCTGGGAGGAGGTGGCCTGATGCTGACGAGGGACCAGCTTCACCGGGCTGCAGGCGAGATGGGCTTCCCGGCGGACTCCATCGAGAAGGTCGGGATGCTCGTCCGCCTGCTCAACCTCGCGGTCGCGCACCCGTTTCTCGGTCCGCGGATCGCGCTCAAGGGGGGCACGGCGCTCAACCTGTTCGTCTTCGACCTCCCCCGGCTCTCGGTAGACATCGACCTGAACTACATCGGCGCCGCTGACCGCGCCACGATGCTGGTCGAGCGCCCGAAGATCGATCGGGCGCTGGAGCAGGTGGTCGGCCGCCTCGGACTGACGGTGAAGCGGCTGCCGTCGGAGCACGCGGGCGGGAAGTGGCGACTGTCCTACACCTCGGCCCTGGGCCGACCGGCCGTCCTTGAGGTCGATGTCAACTTCCTGCTGCGGACCCCGCTGTGGCCGACCGTGCGGCGTGACTCGATCACCTTCGTCGAGGAGCGGGCCCGCGCGATCACCGTGCTGGACGAGCACGAGCTCGCGGCGGGCAAGTTCGCGGCCCTGCTCGCGCGCGGCGCGAGTCGCGATCTGTTCGACTCCCGTGAGCTCTTGAGGCGCAGCTCGATGGACGTCGAGAAGCTGAGGCTCGGGTTCGTCGTCTACGGCGGCATCAACCGGATCGACTGGCGAACCGTCTCCACCGAGGCCGTGACGACGACGGCCGTGGACGTTCAACGGCAGCTCCTGCCGATGCTCCGTCGCGAGGTCCGGCCGGCGCCGGCGGACGTCGAGAGCTGGACTGCCGCGCTCGTCGAAGAGACTCGCGACCTGCTCGGGGCGCTCCTCCCGCTCACGGAGGAGGAGATGGTCTTCCTCGGGCGCCTCAACGAGGACGGTGAGATCCAGCCCGAGCTGTTGACGGCGGACGTGGCTCTGCAGGAGCGGCTGCGCGCCCACCCTGGCCTGCGGTGGAAGGCCCTCAATGTGAAGGAGCACTCTGCGCGCTCGCGTTCCGGTCGGGGGTAGGAAAGCGGGCGGCGGTGGTAACGTCCGACGTGCATGAAGGGGGTGGGCCCGATGTCCGAAACAAGACTGATCGCGGCCTTCTTGGGCCTGTTGGCGTTTCCCTCGGTGGCCTCGGCCTCGGTCATTCAGGTCTGTCCGTCCTGCGCAGACACCACCATTGCTTCGGGGCTCTCCGGGGCGGTCTCCGGGGACGTCGTCACGGTTGCGGCCGGCACCTGGGCTGAGTGCTTCCTCAGCGTGCCCGCGGGCGTGACCCTCGAAGGCACAGGTGCCAGCACGATCGTTGACGGCACGGCCTGTGGCGCCGGGGCGCTGGTCTATGTCGGCGAAGGCGGCGGGCTGGACGGCCTCCGGCTCGAGCCAAGCCCGGCGGCCGGAACCGGGGCGTCCTTCCTGGGCAGCGGCACGGCGATCCGGCTGGAGGTTCGGGGGGGCTACAAGCTCCTTGCCGGCCCGAACGATGCAAACGCGATCGTGCAGGTGGAGTCGAGCGTGCTCGTCGGAGGGGCGAGCACCGTCGCGGGCATTGACGCTGGCTTCGCGGACTGGAGCCTGCAGCAGGTGACCCTGTCCCAGACCGCCGGGGCGACCGCCGTCGGCGTCAGCGGCGCGAGCGCGACCGTGGATGTGCGCGAGAGCCTGCTGACCGGCTGGGGCACCGCCGTGCTCGGCAGCTTTGCCGACTGCTACGTCGCCCTCAGCGCGCTGTCGGGGAACGGCACCGACCTCGATGGGTGCGACGACCCAGACGACTTCACGAACTGGGCCGCGGACCCGGTCTTCGTCGATCCGGTCAGTGTCCTGGGCGATTTCCACCTGCAGTCGACGGTGGGGGAGTGGGTCGGCGGCTCGTTCGTGCCGGGCCTGGCCGACAGCCCGTATCTGGCGCTCGGCACGCCGGACGCGACCCGGGCTGACGCGGAGAACGCCGGACCCTGCAACCTGCCCAACCTCGGGGGATACGGAGGCACGGCAGAGGCATCGCGCAGCGCCGCCGCGGTCTGCGCCGTGACAAACCTGGACACTGGCGTCGGCTACCGCTCGCTGGCCGATGCGGCGGCCGTGAGCGGAGCCGCCGGTGAGGTGCTGGAGCTCCAAGAGGGTGTGCAGTGGCAGCATGAGCCGGCGGTGTTCTGGTGGTCCCCGACCGTGATCGCGGCGCCCGGAGCTGACGTCCAGGTGCGCGCGGCCTGGACGTCGAACGAGCCCCTGATCCAGATGCGGAACGGCGTAGCTGCCCCCGTGTTGACGATCGAAGGCATGACCATCGGTCCGGACCTGGACGGCGGAGGCGTCGCCCTCGGGCCGGGACAGGGGTATCGAAGCTTCACTCTCAGTCTCGAGGGGTGCGTGGTTCTTGGCGACAGGGCGATCGATGGCGGGACTTGGAGGCAGCAGACCCTCACCGTCACCAACTCCTCGCTCGGAACGCCGGCGGCGCCTATCACCGGGACGGCGATCCTGTTCGACCTGTTTACTTCGAACACGAACGTGGCGGTCATCGACAGCGCTATCTGGGCCACCGGCGCTTGCCTCCAATTCATGTTCAGCATCACGCTAACCAGCGGGCACTCCAGGTACATCTCCGTCTCGGGCTCCGCGCTCCGCTGCGGCGGATATGGAGTCGCCGACACGTGGGGACAACCCGACTCCCGCCTCCAAGTGGAGAATTCGGTGATCGTGGGGGGAGGCAGCGGCCTGCAATTCAACCAGGTGGTCACCCCCGACTCGTATGTCCGGAACTCCCTGATCGTCACCACCGGGGGCACTGCGACCGTCTGGACCGGCAGCCCCGTCTCCAGCCTGGTGAACAACACCTTCGTTGGCGGCGCCACCACCATCGACATCGGCGACCAGGCGGGCAGCTCCCAGACGGTCGTCAACAACCTGCTGTTCGGAGCGAGCGCGACGGCCCTGGTCAGCGGAGACGCGCCGACAGGCCTGCTGCCGCAGTACAACCTGTTCTGGGACAACGGCGCCAACGCCGCCTTCCCGCTCGACTTCACAAACGTCACGACCTGCGATCCCGGCTTTCCGCCCCCACCGTCGGATCCCCTCGACCCCACCTGGGATCCCGCGGTCTACATCCCCGGCCCGACCAACTGCCTGGTCAACGCGGGGCACCCCGCCGGGCTCTACAACGACGTGGACGGCACCCGGAACGACATCGGCGCCACCGGCGGCCCCGGGGGAGGGGACTTCCTCGCATTGTTCGATCTGGACGGCGACGGCTACGCGGGCACCGCCGACTGCGACGACGCCGACCCGCTCGTGAACGCCGGCGCGTCCGACGTCTGCGGAGACGGCGTCGACTCCGACTGCTCCGGCGGCGACGCCCCGGACAACGACTCGGACGGCTACGAGGACCTGGCCTGCTCCACGGCGACTCTGCCCGCCGACTGCGACGACGCGGATGCCTCGCTCAACCCCGCCGCCACCGACTGGTCGTGTGACACCATCGATCAGGACTGCGACGGCGCCGACGAGACCGACTTCGACGGCGACGGCTACGCCTGCGACGTGGACGACTGCGACGACGCCGATGCGACGATCTCCCCGGGAGCCAGCGAGGTCTGCGACGGGCTCGACAACGACTGTGATGGCGCCCTGCTCGCCGACGAGGGCGACGACGACGGCGACGGCTTCCTCGCCTGCGCGTCTGTCGATCCCGACTGCGACGACGCCTCGGCGACGTCGTTCCCGGGCGCGACCGAGCTGTGCGACGGCCTCGACAACGACTGCGACGCCGCCGTGCCCGCCGACGAAGTCGACGGCGACGGAGACGGCTCCCTGGCCTGCGCCGACTGCGACGACGCCGACGCAGCCAACTTCCCCGGCAACCCCGAGGTCTGCGACGCCGCCGACAACGACTGCGACGGCGTGGCCGAGACCGGCGGCGAGGACAACGACGGCGATGGCGCTGCTCTGTGCGACGCGCCCCCTGACTGTGACGACGACGACCCCGCCAACTTCCCCAACAACCCCTTCGGCGAGGTCTGCGACGGGCAGGACAACGACTGCTCCGGCGCCCCCGGCGTGGGCGAGACCGACGGCGACGGTGACGGGCAGATGCCCTGCGCGGGCGACTGCGACGACGCGGACGCCGACAACCTGGCCGGAAACCTGGAGGTCTGCGACGGCGCCGACAACGACTGCGACGGCTTCCCCCAGGCCTCGGAGGTCGACGGCGACGGCGACGGCGTCATGGTCTGCGCGGGCGACTGCGACGACGACGCGGTGCTCACCCTCCCCGAGTCCGCGGAGCTGTGTGACGGCTTCGACAACGACTGCGACGGCGCCCTGGGCGCCGACGAGGTCGACGAAGACGGCGACGGGGCGCTGGTGTGCGCCGGTGACTGCGACGATAACGAGCCAACGACCTACCCGACCGCCGACGAGCTGTGCGACGGCGTGGACAACGACTGCGACGGCGCGCCCGACGCCGACGAGGTCGACGAGGACGCCGACGGCAAGCGCATCTGCGCGGGCGACTGCGACGACACCCGGATCAGCGTCGGTCTCCCGGCTGGTCTGGAGCTCTGCGATGGGCTCGACAACGACTGCGACGGCGCGCTCCCTGACGAGGAGGCCGACGCCGACGAAGACGGCTGGCTCGCCTGCGGCAGCTTCCGGCCCGAAGAGCCGGCCGCGGGTCTGCTCGGGGGAGGGGACTGCGACGACGCCGAAGCCGGTGTGAGTCCCGGCGCTGAGGAGCTGTGCGATGGCGTCGACACCGACTGCGACGGCGAGCTTCGCGGCGACGAGGTCGACGCGGACGCCGACGGATACGCCGCTTGCACCGACTTCTCCTCTTCCCCCTGGTCCCCACTGACCGGAGGCGCGGACTGCAACGACGCCCTCGCCGCGGTGTACCCCTCGGCCCCGGAGCTTTGCGACGCCATCGACCAGGACTGCGACAACGATCTCGTCGAGGACTTCGATGACCGGGACGCCGACGGCTTCCCTGACTGCACGTCCGCCACGGTCCCCGCTCCCGGGTGTGACGTCGGCTGCGACACAGGGGGCGGGTCCGTCCCGGTGCTCCCGGCCCTCCTCGTCCTGCCGCTCGTCGGCTGGAGGCGGCGGCGCTGATCTTCGGACCCGGATCCGCGGGCCGAGGCCGGATCAGGCAGCGGCACTCACCGGCCCCGCGCCCTTGCCCGTCGCCCGGGGCTCGGCCTTGGGTCAGCGCCTCGGTGCGGGCTCGATCCCGACGA
The DNA here is from genome assembly GCA_937891735.1 of uncultured Pseudomonadota bacterium. Lineage (GTDB taxonomy): Bacteria > Myxococcota_A > UBA796 > UBA9615 > UBA9615 > JAGSHC01. The sequence goes on from CALAGR010000187.1 coordinate 6,916, forward strand.
CCAGTCCGCCGCTGACCCGTGCGTGGAACATCGGTCCGAGGTTGCCCAGCTCGGCGTTGGCGCGGAACGCGACAAAGGGGGATCCCAGCGGCACGTCCACGCCGAGGACCAGGCTGCCGCCAGCGAGGACCTCCGGTCCGGCGACCTTGGTGGGGTTCGGAGCGACGTGGAACATCGCGCCCACGCGCGGCCGGACGGGGCCGACGAACTCCAGGACCGGTCCCACGACGATGTCCAGGAGCAGGGAGCGTCCGGTTGGCTCGCTGGCGCCCTCCTCGTTCGTCCAGGACAGGCTCCAGCCCGGCCTCACGCCCGCCTCGATCCGCAGCATCTTCAACAGCCGGATGGAGAGATCGAACGACGCCACCGCGTAGTCATAGCGACCCAGGCGCTGGTATCCGCCGCCGGCGGCGACGAGCAGCAGCGGAACCGCGGGGAAGGCTCGCGCGGCCTTGAGCGCGTTGGAGTCCTGGGCCAGCGACCACTCGCCGCCGGCGTCCCGGGCCTCGCGGGCCGCCTGCTCGGCGTCTTCGTTCGGCTCGGAGATCGTGACCCTCAGGCGACGCAGCCGACGTCGCGCGTCCTTGACCAGCGACCCGAAGCGCTGGTCGTACTGCTCGAGCGCCACGAACAGTTGCAGATCCTGGCCGGCCCGCTCCTCCTGCCCCAGGCACTGGGCGAGCAGTCCGCGCCAGTACAGCAGGTAGCTCCGCCCCGAGGACTCGTACACGCCGATCACGCGCGACCACGCGTCCGTGACGATGGCCGTCTGCTCGGCGGTCTTCGTGGAGGTGGCGGCGGCGGCGACGTCCGCGCAGTGCTCGCTGTGTACCTCGTAGGCGAGGGCGGCCGCGTCGGCCGACGCGTCGGCTCGGGCGGTGGAGGCTGTGCCCAGGGTGAGCGCAACGGCGAGCGAGAAGAAGAGGTTGGGGATGAACCGCACGAGGCGAAGCGTAGCGCGGGGGCGCCCTCTCGCGCTGCCTGCGCCCGAAGGGTCGACGCTGCGTCGAGGTCCGAGCGATGGGCTAGAGTCCCGCCTGTATGAGGGGGGTCCTGATCGTTGGCGCGCTGATGCTTGTGGGGATCGTCCCCGCGAGCGCCGCCACGCTCGATGTCTGCCCGTCCGGTTGCTCCTACGCCAGCATCACCGATGCGTCGGCCGCCGCGCTCTCTGGGGACCAGATCGACGTCTCCGCGGGCACGTACGCGGAGTGCTTCCTGGCCCTCCCGACGGGTGTCGGGCTGTCGGGCGCTGGCCGAACCGAGACGGTGATCGACACCCAGGCGTGCGCGGCGTCGGCCAGCCTGCAAGTGGGGGCCGGGCTGGTGTCGGACCTGACGGTGCTCCCTCACGCCACGTCGGGAACGGGGCTGCTGTTCGAGACATCCGGCTCGGCGACCCGGGTGGACGTGCGGGGCGGGCTCACCGGGGTGACGTCCGCGGGCGGGCCTATCGACGACGTGGCGCTGGTCAACGTGCTGGTGGCGGGTAGCTCGACCACGGGCGCAGGCATCGAGGCGGGGGACGCGGCCTGGACGGTGGAGCGCTCGACCTTCGTGCAGGTGGGGGCGCCGGCGGGGATCGGGATCGAGGCGGGATCGGCAGCGAACGTGTCGATCAGCGAGAGCCTGGTGGTGGGATGGGGCTACGGGGTGTTTGCGGACGGCTCGCCGTGCAGCCTGTCCCGCACCTTCTTCTGGGACATCGACTCGAGCGGGGCCAACTGGGACACGTGCGTGGAAGCAGTGGGCCTGCCGAACCACACCGACCTGGACCCGCTGTTCGTGGACGGCACGGACCACATCACCGGGGACTTCCACCTCCAGAGCACGGCGGGCGAGTGGGACGGCGC
>CALAGR010000188.1 GCA_937891735.1 uncultured Pseudomonadota bacterium
CGTCACCAACACCGGCGACGAGGAGGCGACCAGCTTCCAGGTGGGCGTCTTCAGCAACCCTGGCTTCCCCCCCGCGCCCGGCGGCACGCCAGATGAGGTGGCCGAGGTGAGCAGCCTGATGCCCGGCGACACCGCGACCCTGACCATCGAGGTCCGCTCCCTCCCCGAGAGCCCCTGGCAGAGCTACGTGCTCGCCGACGTCGACGGCGTCATCACCGAGCCAAACGAGGCCAACAACGTGTCCGGCTTCCTGGTGTTCCCATGATGGTGATCCGCCGCCGCTCCGACCGCCGCGCTGGCAACGCGATGTTCGAGTACATCATCCTGCTGATCGCCATCGCCGTGTTCGTGCTGACCGCGGTGGTGGAGTACGGCAACTCGGTCCATGGCGAGTTCAGCGGGGCCGACAGCAACCCCGCCTGGGACGCCATCGCCGCGAACCTGGAGGGGGGCGCCGACGGCACCGGGGGCGACTCGCCGTGCCCCTACTACTACAACGCCTCCACGGGGCGCTGGCACGATCCGAACACCCACCTCTTCGTGTCGTTCGACGACGCGGGTGGAGCCGGCTGCTCCTAGAGAGGTGAGCCGCTCCCGAGGGCATCGACAGGCCTGATGGGCTATACAGCGCGCCGCCCCTGTGGAGGAGTGCGCATGGCCGACCCCGCCCTGACCCCCGCCGTTCCGCCGCCGATCGACGCAGACACCCACGTGGTCGTCGCGTTCTCGGGAGGCCTGGATACGTCGTTCGCCGTCCTGTACCTGCGTCAGGAGTTCGGCTGCACCGTCACCACGGTCACCGTGGACACTGGCGGCTTCGACGCGGCGGAGACGAAGCAGATCGCGGCCCGTTCGGCGGAGCTGGGCGCGGTGGCCCATCGCTTCGTGGACGGCCGACGGGCGGTCTATGACGAGCACCTGAGCTGGCTGATCCGCGGCAACATCCTGCGGGGTGGGGTCTACCCGCTGTGCGTGGGAGCCGAGCGGGTGGTGCAGGCGCGGGACGTGGCGCGGGTGGCCGGCGAGATCGGGGCGAGCTGCATCGTGCACGGCAGCACGGGGGCGGGGAACGATCAGGTCCGGTTCGAGGTCGCCATCGCAGCCCTGGCGCCCGACATCGCCACCTGGGCGCCCATTCGCGACATGAACGTGCGCCGCGTGCAGTCCGCGGCCTACCTCGCTGGCCACGGGTTCCCCGTCGATGCGTCCGTGAAGGACTACTCGATCAACGCGGGCCTGTGGGGCGTGACCATCGGCGGCAAGGAGACCCACGATCCGTGGATGTACCCGCCTCCCGCGGCGTGGCCCACCACCGTCGATCCGGCGAGCGCGCCCGCCGACGGCGCGAGCGTCGTCCTGGGCTTCCACGAAGGGCTCCCCGTGTCCCTGGACGGCGAGGCGCTCGAACCCCTCGACCTGCTGGAGCGGGTGCGCGGCGTGGCGGCGGCCCACGGGGTCGGGCGCGGCATCCACCTGGGCGACACGATCCTCGGCATCAAGGGGCGCATCGCCTTCGAGGCCTGCGCCGCGGCGGTGATCGTCCCGGCCCACCGGGAGCTCGAGAAGCTCGTGTTGAGCAGCGCCCAGCTCTTCCACAAGCAGCACCTCGCCGATCTGTACGGCGCGTACCTGCACGAGGCGCGGCACTTCGATCCGCTCATGCGCGACATCGAGGCGTTCCTCGCGTCCAGCCAGCGGCGGGTGACGGGGGAGGTGCGGCTGTCCCTGCGCCAGGGCGTGGCCACCGTTCAGGGGGTGCGTTCCCGGTTCTCCATGCTCGCCCCGGAGCTCGCTCGCTACGGCGAGGAGAACGCGCTCTGGAACGGCCGTGATGCCGAAGGATTCTCGACCATTTACGCGACCCAGCAGCTGCTCGCAGGGCTGGCGGGCCGCCGCGGAGGTGTGCAATGACCCTGCCCGACGTCGTTCAGGCTGCCCTCGACGCGGTTCCACGGTGGGACGGCCATTACCTCACGGGCCTCGAGCCCCCCGCCGGCGGCACCGCAGCGCTGCTCGACCTCGCCACCGTGGTGCGAGGCAACCACGTGGAGCTGGCCCGGCTGCGCCCCCTGGCGGGCAAGACGTTCGCCGGCATGTTCTTCGATCCGTCGCTGCGCACGCGCATGTCGATGAGCGTGGCGTGCGCGAAGCTCGGCGCCCACTTCGTGGATCTGGAGCCCGGCAGCGGGCTGTGGACCCTGGAGTTCGAGGATGAGGCCGTGATGGACGCGGTGTCGGCGGAGCACGTGCGCGAGGCCGCGGCGGTGCTCGGCCGGTACGTGGACGCCCTCGGTCTGCGGGCCTTCCCGACCCGCGGCCAGTGGGAGACCGAGCGCACGCAGCCCGTGCACAGCGCCTTCGCGGCCCACGCCGGCGTGCCGGTGGTCAACCTCGAGGGGCCCTTCGCCCACCCCTGCCAGGGGCTGGCGGACGCGCTGACCATGAGGGACCTGCTCGGCGAGCCCCGGGGACGCAAGATGGTCTTCACCTGGGCGCCGCACCCCAAGCAGCTGCCCATGGCGGTGGCGAACTCCGGGATCTGGGCCGGCGCGTCCCTCGGCATGGACGTCGTGCTCACCCACCCCGAGGGCTTCGAGCTCGACGCCGAGGCCCTCAGCGCGGCGGCGGGCCTCGCGGACGCCAACGGCGGCTCGTTCACGGTGACCAACGACCGCAACGAGGCCTTCCAGGGCGCCGACATCGTGTACGCAAAGTCGTGGGGCGCGGTCACGGGGAGCGCCTCCACCGCGGGGGGCCACGCCGACGCCTTCTCCTCGCTCAAGGGCAAGTGGCTGGTGACCGAGGCGGATCTGCGCCGCGGGGCCCCTGCGCGCTTCCTGCACTGCCTGCCCGTCCGGCGAAACGTCGTCGTGGCGGACGAGGTGCTCGACGGCGAGCTGAGCGCGGTGCTCGACCAGGCGGAGAACCGCCTTTGGGGCCAGGCCGCGCTGTTGCTGGCCCTCCTGGGGCGTTGATGGCCCGCCTCTGGGACAAGGGGCAGCCTCTGGACGCCCTGGTGGAGTCCTACACGGTGGGCGACGACCCCACGCTCGATCTGCGCCTGCTCCCCTACGACGTGCGGGCCAGCGAGGCCCAGGCGCGCATGCTGCGGTCCATCGGGATCCTGGACGACGACGAGCTCGACGCGCTGCTCGGCGCTCTGGGCGAGGCGCTCGCGGCCTGGGAGGCGGGCGACTTCGTCATCAGCGTCGCGCAGGAGGACGTGCACACGGCGCTGGAGCAGTTCCTGGTGCAGCGGGTGGGCGAGCCGGGCAAGAAGATCCACACGGGCCGCTCCCGGAACGACCAGGTGCTCGTCGATCTGCGGCTGTGGCAGCGGGACGCCGTGACCGCCGGGCTGGAGGCGGTGGACGCCGCCATCGAGGCCTTCGAGGGGTTCGCGGCGCGGCACGAGGACGTGGCGCTGCCTGGCTACACCCACCTGCAGCGGGCGATGCCGTCGACGGTCGGACGCTGGGCACGGGCCTACGTCGCCGTGCTGCGGCAGGACCGCCACCTGCTGGACGCGACGTCGCTGCTGGTGGCCGACTCGCCCCTGGGCAGCGCCGCCGGGTACGGCGTGCCGGAGATCCTGGGGCTGGACCGCGAGCAGACCGCGCGGGAGCTGGGGTTTCGGGGTCCGCTCGATCCGCCGGAGGCCGCGCAGCTGGGCCGCGGCAAGGTCGAAGCGGCGCTGCTGTTCGCGCTGTCGCAGGTGGCGACGTCCCTGGGGCGCTGGGCCTGGGACGTGTGCCTGTACGTGTCGGCGGAGTTCGGCTTCTTCGCGCTGCCCACGGCCTTCACCACCGGGTCGAGCATCATGCCGCAGAAGCGGAACCCGGACGTGCTCGAGCTGACCCGCGGCAAGGCCGCAGTCGTGCGCTCAGCTCTCGCGGAGGTGCAGTCCATCGCCGGATCGCTGCCGAGCGGGTACCACCGGGACCTGCAGCTGCTCAAGCGTCCGCTGTTCCACGGCACCGACACGGCCCTGGCGATGCTGGCCGTCGCCGCGCGGGTGATGGGCGGGCTGACCGTGGATCGGCAGCGCTGCGCGGCCGCCATGACGCCGGAGCTGTTCGCCACCGAGGAGGCCTACGAGCTGGTCCGGCAGGGCGTGCCGTTCCGCGAGGCCTACCGGCGCGTGGCCGACAAGTACAAGGTCTGAGGGGACCCACTGTGGGATCGGTGGCGGCTCGCTGATCAGAACGACGACAAGCCGGCCCGCCTGAAGGCGACCGGCTTGGATCGTGCTCTGTGGACTACCGCTGAATCAGTCGCGGTTCGCGTAGGGGAGCAGCGCAAGATGCCGGGCACGCTTGATGGCGGCCGTCACCTGACGCTGGTTCTTCGCGCTGAGACCGGTCCGACGGCGGGGCAGGATCTTCCCGTCCTCGCTGACGAAACGCTTCAGGGTCTTCGTGTCCTTGTAGTCGATGACGAGGCCGGGGTTCGGGTCCCGGCGGCGACGTTCGTACGCCATGGTCTCGCTCCTCTGGTATCCACTGCGGAAGTCGTTCCTCCCGCGGGGCCGCGAACCCTAACCGAGGGTCGCGCCGAAAGCCAGATGGAAGGCTATTTACGAAGCCTTCCGAATGTAGGACCGGCTGGTCCGTCGGAAAGGGTGATGCAACGAGGCCAGCGAAGAACAAGCTGGAGAACCCCTCGCCGCACGTTTGGTGACCCGGGCAGGGGACTTGTCCGGTCTCACAGAAAGGGGAGAGACCATGCTCGCTCGACTCGCACCTGACGACGAACTCCTTGCGGCCTACGCCGGCGGGGACGATTCCGCCTTTGAGACCCTGTACAAGCGCTACCGCCGTCGGCTGTGGGGCCTCGCCAAGAAGATGGCGTGGGACTACCAGCAGGCCGAGGACATCCTGGTGGAGGCGATGTCCGCGGTGGCCGTGCAGGCCCGCCGTGGCGCCATCCAGGGCTCCTTCATCGGCTACTCCCTGACCGCCGTACACCACCGCGGCCTGCATGTGCTGGAGCGGCGCAACGAGCGCAACGCCCGCAGCGCGGTGCAGCTGAAGGTGTCCCTCGTGGCCGACACCCCGAACCCCGAGCAGAGCCTGATCCGGCGGGGTGTGCGCAACGAGGTCGCCGCCGCGCTGGACGACCTGCCCGCCAACGAGGGCACGGCCGTGTACCTCGTGGACTGCCAGGGGATGACCTACAAGGAGGCCGCCGCCGCCCTCGCATGCTCCGAGGCCACCGTGAAGCGCCGCCTGCGCGAAGGGCGCCGCACCCTCGCGATCCGCCTGGCCCACCTTCGCCCTGGAGCCGGTCTTTCCAAGGAAGACGAAGGCGAGTCGGAGGGAGCCACGGGATGAACGACCACGAGCGCACGCTGGAGTGGATCTGGGAGCACCCCTTCGACGAGGAGGCGCCGCCGGACGTCGGTGGCCACCTCGCGGCCTGCGCGGCGTGCCGACAGGAGCGCGGCGCGCGTCAGGACGTGGACGCCGATCTGCGCGGTCTGCGCTGGGCCCTGGACGAGGCGCCCCCAGGCTCGGCCGACCGGCTGGTGACCGCCGCCGCGCGGGAGGCCGTCGCGGACGAAGCGCCCGGCTTCCTGACCGCGCCGATCACCACCGAGGTGCACCACCACTACGCGGGCAACGATGCCCCGCGCGCCACGCCGGGCTGGATGCTCGCGTCGGCGGCCATCGTGTTCCTCTCCCTGGGCGTGGGGTTCTGGGCCGGGCGCGCCACGGGTCCCCTGGACGACGGAACCCACGCGACGCTGGCCACGCTCCCCGCCGAGTGGCAGGACGTCTACAAGACCCACAACGTCGGCCTGCGACGCTCGGGGGTGGACGCGATCATGACGGGATCGACGTACCTGCTCACGGGCCCGCGGGGAGGCCCCTACAAGGTCGTCGGCAAGGTGAGCTGGGACGATCTGGATCTGCAGATCCTGCCCTCGGCCAGCAACCAGGAGATCGTGGTCGCCGTGTCGCCGGCGGGCGACTGGGAGCAGGGCAGCCGCCTCGCCCTGAACGACCTGTCCGATCCGGACGTGTCCATCCTCGCGCGCCGCGCTCTCGCCCAGCGCTGACCGACTCGGCTGCGGCATGGGTCGAAGTGACCCGAACCGGGCCCGTCTCCTAAAGTCGAGGGCCGCCGGGCCGATGAGCACCCCGTCTCCGGACGCCGTCGGGCATTTCCGTTCCGGAGAAGAGGGGTGCTTCTTGTCTGTTCACGCCGTCCCGACCGTATCGGGTCCCCAGTCCGATCTCGAAGAGCAGTCCGCGGAGCTGGATCGCCGCAACTTCGACATGCAGGCCCTGCTCAAGTCGGTCGAGGCCCTGCACAAGGAGCTGAAGCTGGAGTCCCTGTGCCGGCTCCTGCTGGCGATGGCTCGCGAACGGCTCCTCGTGTCCGAAGCGGCCATCCTGCTGCACGACGAGTCCGCGCACGCGGTCACCGTCTACGTGCAGGACGGGCTCGACCCGTCGGTCCAGGAGATCGCGTTTCCGGCGGACGACGGGATCCTGTGGCGCCTGCTCATGGCCGGCGAGCCGTTCTCGGTCACGGACCTGCGCGGCCGTCCGCGCTTCCTGGAGACCTTCGACCAGCATGGTCTCAGCGCGCTCAATGGCCGCACCTGGGTCCCGTTGGCCATGCCCCACAAGGTGGTGGGCCTGCTCTCGCTCGGCCCGGGCCGCCGCACCGCGAGCAGCCACGACCTGGAGTTCCTCTCGCATCTGGCCTCGCAGGCCGCGGTCGCGATCAACACCGCCCTGCTGTACGAGTCGATCCAGGTCGCCCGCCAGGATCTGGACCGCTCGCTGCACAAGCTGTCGATGCTGTTCGACGTCACCCGGGCGCTGGGCGCGGTGCAGGACCTGACCCGGCTGCTGCGCATGATCCTGGAGCGGGCGATCGACTCGGTGGACGCCGAGAAGGGCTCCTTGATGCTGCTGGACGAGCCGACCGATCAGCTCGTGATCCGCGTGGTCTACGGCCTGCCGGACAAGGAGATCGAGCGCAAGATCAACGACGGCGAGATCCTGTGCACCCGCTTCGGGCGCGGCGAGGGCGTCGCCGGACAGGTCCTGGAGACCGGCGAGCCGGTCCGGGTGAACAACGTCGAGGACGACAAGGGCTTCGTGAAGCGCGAAGGCTCGCAGCAGGTGCGTTCGATCCTGTGCGTCCCCCTCAAGGTCGAGGGCGAGACCATGGGCGTCATCAACATCACCAACCGCAAGGGCGGCGGCACCTTCGGGCCGGAGGACGAGGAGATCCTGGCCGCCTTGGGCAACCAGGCCGCCCTGGCCATCGCGCGGACCCGCCTGTACGAAGCGGCGATCACCGACGGCCTGACGGGTCTGTTCGTGCGGCGGTTCGCCATGCACCGGCTGGGCGAAGAGGTGAAGCGTGCCCGGCGGTACGGCAGCACCCTGAGCCTGGTGATGTGCGACATCGACCACTTCAAGGTGGTCAACGACACCTACGGTCACCAGGCCGGGGGCGCGGTCATCGTCGCGGTGTCGGCCGCGCTGCGGCGCGAGATGCGCGAGGACCTGGACGTCGCGGGTCGGTACGGCGGCGAGGAGTTCGTGCTCATCCTGCCCGCCACCACCGCGGACCAGGCCGCGATCTGCGCCGAGCGGCTCCGGGCCGCCATCGAAGCGACCGTCGTCGACATCGGAGGCGGGCAGACGCTGAGCAAGAAGATGAGCTTCGGTGTCGCCCAGCTCGGTCCCGAGGGAAACGCGGAGACGCTGGTGGGTCGGGCCGACGCGGCGCTGTATCACAGCAAGGAGACGGGCCGGAACCGGGTCACCATCGCTCCACCGGCCGAAACGGCGGTCGATCCGAGCCCCCCCACGCCGGACCCGGACGCCGTTCGGGTCATGGTGGATCAGACCCTGGGGGGTGGTGAGATCGAGGCGCCGGAGCCGCCCGACGGGCCGGAGTCAACCGAGGAGTAGGCCTCAGTCGGCCAGGTACACGTCCTGCACGTAGTCCGCGACCATGCGGTCGGTGTTGAACAGGGGCAGGCAGGTGGCGATCGCCCGCTTCATGCGGTGCAGCCACTCCCGCGGCAGCCCCGCCGCGTCCCGGTCGTAGTACAGCGGCACCACGTGCTGCTCCAGCGTTTCGTACAGGTCCAGCGCGTCCGCGCGATCCCCCGCGGCCTGGTCCGGATCGGGCTCGACGGCCCCCACGCCCCAGCCCGCCAGGGTCTCGTTGCGGTAGCCCTCGAGCCACCAGCCGTCCAGGGTGCTGCAGTTCAGGCCGCCGTTCATCGACACCTTCTGGCCGGACGTGCCGCTGGCCTCCAGGGGCCGCCGCGGGTTGTTGATCCACACGTCCACGCCCTGGGTCATCGTGCGACCGACGTCGATCTCGTAGTTCGACAAGAACAGGACGTGCCCCTGCATGGAGGGATCCTTGCTGGCCTGTATCACCCGCTCGATGATCTCCTTGCCAGGGCGGTCCCGGGGGTGGGACTTGCCTCCGTACAGCAGGTACACGGGACGCTCGGGATCCGTGAAGAGGGCCCGGGAGCGCGCCATGTCGGACAGGATCAGGTCGCCCCGCTTGTAGGGCGCGAACCGCCGCGCGAAGCCGAGGATCAGGGCGTTTTCGTCGATGCGCACCCCGTTGCGGTCCTCGATGAAGTCGACCAGGTGCTCCTTCTGGGCGAGGTGGGCGGCCCACAGCGCCTCGTCCGGCACCGCGGACAGGTCGAGCTCGTCCCCCGTGACCACCCGCGAGAGCACGTCCGCGCCGAGGTGCTCTTCGAGGCAGGCCCGGATGGGTCCGCCGAGCCAGGACGGCGCGTGCACCCCGTTGGTGATGTGGCCGATGGGCACGTCGGCCTCGGTCCGCTCGGGAAACAGGTCCTTCCACATGGTGCGGCTGACCTCGCCGTGCTTCTCCGAGACCCCGTTGGCGGAGCGCGCGCCCTTGAGCGCCAGCACCGTCATGCAGAACGACTCGGTGGACGCGGAGCGCACGCGGCCCAGGTCCAGCAGCTCGTCCGGCGACAGGCCCAGCTGCTCGCGGTAGCTGCCCAGCACCTCGTCCACGAGCTGGTCCGAGAACCGGTCGTGCCCCGCGGGCACCGGCGTGTGGGTCGTGAACACGGTCTGGGCGCGGATCCGGTCCCAGGCCACGTGGGGGTGGCACCCGGTGTGGATCTCTTCGCGGTAGCGCTCCAGCACCACGAACGCGGTGTGCCCCTCGTTGAGGTGGAGCACGTCGGGGGCGAGCCCCATGGCGCGCACGGCCCGCAGGCCGCCGATGCCGAGCACCACCTCCTGGCAGATCCGCGTGCGCCGGTCGCCGCCGTACAGGCGCCGGGTGAGCCAGCGGTCATCCATGTGGTTGTTGGACACGTCCGTGTCGAGCAGGAGCAGGCGGACCCTGCCGATGCGCGCCTCGAACACCTCCGCCCGCACGTTGCGGCCGAACAGGGGTACGTAGACCTCGAGGGGCTGTCCGCCGGCGCCGGTCGCGCGGCGCAGGCCCAGGTCGGAGTGCTTCGACGGCAGGTACTCCTCCCACTGGGCTCCGTCGCGGATCGACTGCTGGAAGTAGCCGTCCCGGTAGAACAGACCGACCGCCGTGAAGGGCAGCCCCAGGTCGGAGGCCGACTTGACGTGGTCGCCCGCGAGCACGCCGAGGCCCCCCGAGTAGATGGGCAGGCTCTCGTGCACGCCGAACTCGGCGGAGAAGTACGCGATGCCGCCGGTCGCCCGCTCCGCGTGGTTGCGGGACCACCAGGTGTCGGTGGCCGTCATGTACGCGTCGAACTCCGCGACGACGGCCGCGAGCCGGGACCCGAAGGCCTCGTCCCGGGACAGCTCACGCCAGCGGCGGGCGGAGATGCCCGCCACCAGCTTGCTCGTCGAGCCGCGGGCGGCGTCGAAGGCGTTGGGATCGATCGACCGCACCAGATCGCGGGCGCTGCCGTTCCAGGTCCACCAGAAGTTGGTGAGGAGCCGGTCGAGGCCGGCGAGGCTGTCGGGCACGGGGCCCCCGTTCGTTCGGGTCATGGGATCAGGCTTCCAGGGCTCGGAGCCACGCGGCGAAGGCGTCGGTGGTCACGATGCGGCGGGCGTGCTGGGTGGCCAGCTCCCGCGTGGTGGTGTTCACGGTGTCGAGCATGCCCACGTCGTGCAGGGTGGCCCGCAGGGTGCGGTCCCCCTGGGCGGCGACGATGGACTGCAGCGTGTGGCGCAGCTGGGCCTCGATGCCGTCGGAGTCGATCCAGCCCCGAAGGGACGAGCGCAGCAGGCGGGCCAGGCCTTCGGGATCGGATCGACGCAGCTCCTCGGCCAGCTCGGGCCCGGTGAGGCGCAGGGCGGAGTCGAGCAGGGCGGTGCGCAGGGCGGCTTGATCGTCGGCGTGCTTCGCGTCGCCCAGCTGGCTCGCGATCCGCTGGATGACGCCGCTGAGGGCCCCGTCCACGAACTCCGCGGCTTTGCGCTCGACCTGCTTTTCGACTTCGCCGCCCACCGCGCTGGCCACCTCCCCGGCGATCGCCCCCAGGGTCCCGGCCCGGCGCTTGGCGAACCGCCCGAGCCCGCCCAGGGCGCCCCCCACGGACGTCTGCTCTCCCGTGGCGCGCCGCTTCCGGGCGAAGCGGGTCACGGTGTCGAGCAGGATCTCCCGCAGGATCTCCCGCACCGGCTCCTGGTCGATGAGCTTGAGGACGAGGTCCTGGTCCGGCGAATAGGGCCGTCGCGCGAGGTCTTGCAGCCCGGTCTGCACCGCCGCCGGGAGCTCCATCCCCAGGGGGCCGGGCACCTGCGCGAGGCGCTCGATGCCGTCCCGGACCGCGTCGATGAGCCGCTCCTCCGCGGCGACGCTGCCGGCCCAGGAGCGCAGCGCCTCGACCGCGAGCGCAGGCCACCGGTCCAGGTCCACCGCGTCCTTCAGGGGACGGTCCAGCGCGTCGGCCACGATCAGGTCGATCAGGCCGACGAGAGCGGGGTCTTCGGGATCGCGGAGGTGGTCGAGCACAGACATCGGATCGATAGTAACTCAGGCTTGAGTCACGGTAACCGTGACGCGCCCGCAGGCGCTACAGCGGGATGTTGCCGTGCTTCTTGGCGGGCAGGGACTGCTGCTTGCCCCGCAGCATGCGGAAGCTCTGGATGAGCTCCTTGCGGGTGTCGCCCGGGTGGATCACGCGGTCCACGTACCCCAGCTCGGCGGCCTTGTAGGGGTTGGCGAAGGTCTCGCGGTAGTCCGCCACCAGCTCGGTTCGCCGCGCGTCGGGGTCGTCGGCGAGGGCGAGGTCGCGCCGGAAGATGATGTTCACGGCGCCCTCGGCCCCCATCACCGCGATCTCCGCGGTGGGGTAGGCGAGGTTCACGTCGGCCCGCAGGTGCTTGCTGGCCATGACGTCGTAGGCGCCGCCGTAGGCCTTGCGGGTGATGAGGGTGACCATCGGCACGGTCGCTTCGGCGAAGGCGTACAGCAGCTTGGCGCCGTGCTTGATGATGCCGCCCCACTCCTGCTTCGTGCCGGGCAGGAAGCCGGGCACGTCCACCAGGGTCAGCAGCGGGATGTTGAACGCGTCGCAGAAGCGCACGAACCGCGCGGCCTTGATCGAGGCCTCGATGTCCAGGCAGCCGGCCAGGTGGTTGGGCTGGTTCGCCACGACCCCCACGGGGCGCCCGTCCAGCCGAACGAAGCCCACCACGATGTTCATCGCGTACTCGGGCTGGATCTCCAGGAAGTAGCGCTCGTCCGCGACGCCGCGCACGATCTCGCGGATGTCGTAGGGCCGGTTGGGGTTGGCCGGCACGGTGTTGACGAGCTCGGGGGTGGGCCGGTTCCAGGAGTCCGCGGTGGGACGGACCGGCGGATCCTCGACGTTGTTGGACGGCAGGAAGCCCAGCAGCTCCCGCACGAACGCCAGGCACGCCTCCTCGTTGGGCTCGCTGACGTGGCACACGCCGGACTTGCGGTGGTGCGCGGCGGCGCCGCCCAGGCTCTCCTTGTCCACCTCTTCGTGGGTGACCGTCTTGATGACGTCCGGTCCCGTCACGAACATGTACGAGGAGCCCTGCACCATGACGACGAAGTCGGTGATGGCGGGCGAATAGACCGCGCCGCCCGCGCAGGGGCCCATGATCGCGCTGATCTGGGGCACGACGCCGCTGGCGAGCGTGTTGCGCAGGAAGATGTCCGCGTAGCCGCCGAGGCTGACCACGCCCTCCTGGATGCGCGCGCCGCCGCTGTCGTTCAGGCCGACCATGGGCGCGCC
>CALAGR010000189.1 GCA_937891735.1 uncultured Pseudomonadota bacterium
CGCCCTTCGATCTGCTCGTGCGGGACCTGGATCTCGTGCTCGACGCGGCGGACCGGAGCGGCGCGGCGCTGCTGCTGCTCGACTACCCCAACCCGAGCGAGGACCACGCCTTCCTCGCGGCGATCATCGCGGACTACGCCGCGTCCCGGGCTGTGGATTACCTGCCCCTGCGGGACGCCTTCGCCGACCGCCTGGAGCCCGAAGCGTGGCGCGACCACCTCGGCCCCAACGGCCACTGCAACGCCGCGGGCTACGCGCTGATGGCGGAGCTGGTGGCCGAGCACCTCGCCCGGCGCGGCACCCTGCGCTGAAGGAGCTCCATGTCCCCTCCCCTCATCCTCGCTTCGACCTCCCGGTGGCGCGCGGGCCTGCTCCAGCGCCTGGGCCTGCCCTTCACCCAGGTGGACTCGGAGTTCGACGAGGAGCCCTACAAGGCCCGCGGCCTCGCGCCTCACGCCCTGGTCACGGAGCTCGCCGTGGGCAAGGCCCGGGCCGTCGCCGACGCGCACCCCGGCGCGCTGGTGTTGGGGGGCGATCAGGTCGCCGTGCTGGGCGGTCGGATCCTGGGCAAGCCGGGCACCGCGGAGCGGGCGTGCGCGCAGCTGGCGGCGCTCTCGGGCCGCACCCACGAGCTGGTCACGGGCACCGCCCTCGTGGACGGCCGCACCGGCGCGGTGCACACCACCGTCGATGTGCACCGCATGCGCATGCGCACCCTGAGCGAAGCGCAGATCCGCAGCTACATCGCGCGGGAGAGCCCCCTGGACGCCTGCGGCAGCTACTACATCGAGGGGCTCGGGATCGCGCTCTTCGAAGAGCTGGCGGGCGCGGACTTCACCGCGATCATGGGGCTGCCCCTGACCCACGTCGTCGACCTGCTCGCGCGGGCCGGCCTGGACGTGCTCACTTCCTGAGCGACACGGACCGACTATCCTGGGTGCATGTCCCGCACCGCACTCGTGCTCAGCGGCGGAGGAGCCCGGGCGGCCTGGGCCGCCGGGGTGCTCCGCTACATCGGCCGCGCCATCGTGCCGAGGCTGGGCCCCAAGGCCCGCTTCGACATCATCACCGGCACCTCCGCGGGTGCCCTGAACGGCGCGCTGATCGCGTCCATGAACGACGACCTGCCCGCCGCGGCCGAGCGCTTGTGGCAGCACTGGCACGGCCTGGACATCGGCAAGGTGTACCGGATCGGGGCGCGCCAGCTGTGGCGGGTGCCCCGGTCCATCCTGTCCGACCAGAGCGGCAAGCCCCGGGGTGAGGTGGCGCTGGCGGACGTGGACCCGCTGCGGCACATGCTCCGGGACGAGGTGGACTGGCCCCGGCTGCACCGCGTGATCCGCGAAGGGCACCTTCAGGCGTTCTCCGTCACGGCCACGGAGCTGGCCACCTCCCGGTCGGTGATCTTCGTCGAGGGGCCGGCACCGGACCACCCCATGCTGGGGGCCAGGAACCGGTTCTTCCGGCCCCGCCTCGCGCGCATCGGACCCGAGCACGTCCTGGCGTCCGCCGCGATCCCCTTGCTGTTCCCCCCGGTCAAGGTCGGGGGCCGCTTCTACCTGGACGGCGGGCTGGGCATGAACACGCCGCTCCGCCCGGCCCTGCGCCTTGGCGCCGACCGCGTGTTGGTGCTGAGCCTGCGCCACGAACGCACCGTGGAGGAGAGCGACGAGATCGGCCGCCTCCATGGCGGCGCGACGCCCACCTGGGCGCAGGTCGTGGGCAAGACGATGTCAGCGATCCTGCTGGACCGCTCGGTGCAGGAGGTGGAGCGGCTCGATCGGATCAACCACATGATCGAGTGGGGAACCCAGCAGATGGGGCCCGGCTTCGAGGCGCAGTTCGAGGCCTTCATGACCGCCGAGCGCGGGGTGCCCTACCGCGCCGTGCGGCCGCTGGTCCTGTCCCCGAGCGTCGATCTCGGCCGGTTCGCCAGCGAGGTCACGAAACACGAGCGGTTCGGATCGGGCGCGGACGAGGTCACGATCCGCGCGCTGCGGTTCCTGTCCGGCGCCAACGAGAGCGGCGAGAACGACGCCATGAGCTACCTGCTCTTCGATCCGGTGTTCATCCGGGAGCTGCTCGACTTCGGCGAGAAGGACGCCCGGGACCACCACGACGCGCTCGAGGCCTTCTTCGGAGAGCGCTGAACACGACCGATCCCGACGATTCGGGGACAGAGCGCCCATTGTGCGCAATCGGCGTTCGTACTCCGTTCGGCAAGTCGGCGACCCGTTGTCCCCAGGCCTGTGGATAACTTCTATCCACAGGTGTGGAGAAGTACCCTAAGAGCCTATAACTACAGCATCTTGGGGGTGACCGCTTCGCACACCACAATATCTAGTGGTTTTCGTGTTGACCCTTCGGATCTCCCCCCGATAGATTCACTCTCGGCGGGGGGTTGCGGGAAATCGCGCCAAACACGGCGCGACCCCGGGGAAGCCACGGAGCTTCTGAGGGACCGGAACAAACCATCGACAGCCGAGGACTCAAAGGTGTGCATCAGGGCACCAGTGCACCTATGCGTCCAGCAGAAGCAGAACTCGCGGGACAGAACCCGCAGCGGCAGGCGCGGCAAGCAAGCAGCGACGACCGGGGAGCAGGTACGAGATGACGATCGAGCGGCACTACACGCGACAGCAGGGCAACGCCTACGACGGGATCACGTTCGAGGCGCGCAAGAGCGAGATCCGCAACCCCGACGGATCGGTGGTCTTCCTCAATGACGGGGTCATGGTGCCGACCACCTGGAGCCAGGTCGCGACGGACATCCTGGCCCAGAAGTACTTCCGCAAGGCCGGCATCCCCGCCCGCACCAGGAAGGTCGCGGACGACGCCGTCCCCGTCTGGCTCCAGAAGAGCGAGCCGGATCTGGAGGCCCTCGCCACCCTGCCCGCCGAGGAGCGGTTCATCGGCGAGAGCGACTGCCGCCAGGTGTTCGACCGCCTCGCCGGTTGCTGGACCCACTGGGCCTGGAACTACGGCCACTTCGATCTGACCAAGGGCAAGAAGACCACCCGCGACGAGGAGGCGGCCCGCGCGTTCTTCGACGAGCTGCGCGCGATGATGGCGCTGCAGACCTGCGCCCCCAACTCGCCCCAGTGGTTCAACACGGGCCTGAACTGGGCCTACGGCCTGACCGGTCCGGCCCAGGGGCACCACCACGTGGAGGAGAAGACGGGCGAGGTCCGGCGGTCCACGTCGGCCTACGAGCGCCCCCAGCCCCACGCGTGCTTCATCCAGTCCGTGAGCGACGACCTCGTGGGCGACGGCGGCATCATGGACCTGTGGACCCGCGAGGCCCGCCTGTTCAAGTACGGCTCGGGCACGGGCTCCAACTTCAGCCACATCCGCGGCGTGGGCGAGTCGCTCTCGGGCGGCGGCCGCAGCTCCGGGCTCATGTCCTTCCTCAAGATCGGGGACCGCGCCGCGGGGGCCATCAAGTCCGGCGGCACCACCCGGCGCGCCGCGAAGATGGTGATCGTCGACATCGACCACCCGGACATCGAGACCTACATCGCCTGGAAGTCCACCGAGGAGCAGAAGGTCGCCGCGCTGGTGACGGGCTCTCGGCTCAACAACATGCACCTCAAGGCCATCATCCGCGCCTGCTACGCCGACTCGGCGGGGGTGACGGGCGACGCGCGCTTCAGCGTGAAGAAGAACCCGGTCCTCAAGGCCGCGGTGAAGGCCGCGCGCCGGTCCCTGGTGCACGACAACTACATCTTCCGGACGATCCAGTTCGCGGAGCAGGGCTACCGGGACATCGAGATCCCGACCCTGGACACGGACTGGGACGGCGAGGCCTACGCCACCGTCAGCGGGCAGAACAGCAACAACTCGGTCCGCGTGACCAACCGCTACATGGAGGCGGTGGAGCGCGACGAGGAGTGGACCCTGACCCGCCGCACGGACGGCGAGGTCCACAAGCGGGTGCGCGCGCGGGACCTGTGGGATCAGGTGAGCTACGCGGCCTGGGCGTGCGCCGATCCGGGGATCCAGTTCCACGACACCGTCAACGACTGGCACACCTGCCCCGCCGACGGCGAGATCCGCGGCAGCAACCCCTGCAGCGAGTACATGTTCCTGGACGACACGGCCTGCAACCTGGCGTCCCTGAACCTGATGACCTTCTACAACAAGGCCACCAGCGCGTTCGACCTCGCCCGGTTCCGGCACGGGGTGCGCCTGTGGACCCGTGTCCTCGAGGTGTCCGTCACGATGGCGCAGTTCCCGAGCGTCGAGATCGCGCGGCGCTCCTACGAGTTCCGCACCCTCGGGCTGGGCTTCGCGAACCTCGGCGCGCTGCTGATGGTCATGGGGATCCCCTACGACAGCAAGGAAGGCCGGGCCATCGCCGGGTGCATCGGCGCGACGATGTGCGGCGAGTCCTACGCCGAGTCGGCGCGCATGGCCGCCGACCTGGGGCCCTTCCCGGGCTTCGAGCGCAACCGCGAGCACATGCTGCGGGTCATGCGGAACCACCGCCGCGCCGTGTACGACGCGCCGAGCAGCGAGTACGAGGAGCTGAGCGTGCTGCCGGTCGGCATCTGCGAGGCCCACGCCCCCGGGGACTTCGTGGCCGCGGGCCGACGGGCCTGGGATGACGCCCTGGAGCTGGGAAAGAAGCACGGCTTCCGCAACGCGCAGACCACGGTCATCGCCCCCACGGGCACCATCGGCCTGCTGATGGACTGCGACACGACGGGCGTGGAGCCCGACTTCGCCCTCGTGAAGTTCAAGAAGCTGGCCGGCGGCGGCTACTTCAAGATCATCAACGAGTCGGTCCCTCCGGCCCTGCGCAAGCTCGGATACAAGCCGGATCAGGTCACGGACATCGTGAACTACTCGCGGGGGCGCGGCACGCTCAACGGAGCGGCCGGGGTCAACCACGAGACGCTGCGCGCCCGGGGCTTCACCACCGAGCTGCTGGCGGCGGTGGAGGCCCAGCTCGACAGCGCGTTCGAGATCGGCTTCGTGTTCAACCAGTTCACGCTGGGCCTGCCCTTCTGCACCGACGTGCTGGGCATCGACCCCGCGACGATGAACCGTCCGGGATTCAGCCTGTTGGAGTCCATCGGCTTCAGCAAGGCGGAGATCGAAGCGGCGAACAAGTACGCGTGCGGCTCGATGACCGTGGAAGGCGCGCCCCACCTCAGGGACGAGCACCTCGCGGTCTTCGACTGCGCCAACAAGTGCGGGCGTGACGGGAGGCGGTACATCCGCCCCGAGGCCCACATCTACATGATGGCGGCGGTGCAGCCGTTCATCTCCGGCGCGATCAGCAAGACGATCAACATGCCGAACGACGCCACCGTCGCCCAGGCCGGCAACGCCTACAAGCTGAGCTGGCGGCTCGGCCTCAAGGCCAACGCCCTGTACCGGGACGGCAGCAAGCTCAGCCAGCCGCTGTCCGCCCTGTACGCCGAGGACCTGTTCGATGAAGAGGACAGCGACGACGCCGAGGCCCTCGTGGACCTGCCCGCCGCCGCCGCCGCGCGCTCGATCTCGGAGCGGGTGGTGTACCGGTACCTGGCCAAGCGTCGCCGGCTGCCGGATCGTCGGCGGGGCTACACCCAGAAGGCCATCGTGGGCGGCCACAAGGTCTTCCTGCGCACCGGTGAGTACGAGGACGGCACCCTGGGCGAGATCTTCGTGGACATGCACAAGGAGGGCGCGGCGTTCCGCTCCCTGATGAACTGCTTCGCCATCGCCGTGTCGGTGGGCATGCAGCACGGCGTGCCGCTGGAGAAGTTCGTCGAGCTGTTCGTGTTCAGCCGCTTCGAGCCGAGCGGCATCGTCATGGGCAACGACCGGATCAAGATGTCCACCTCGGTCATCGACTACGTCTTCCGGGAGCTCGCCGTCTCCTACCTCGGCCGCAACGAGCTGGCCCAGATCCAGGAGGAGGACCT
Organism: uncultured Pseudomonadota bacterium; assembly: GCA_937891735.1. Taxonomy (GTDB): domain Bacteria; phylum Myxococcota_A; class UBA796; order UBA9615; family UBA9615; genus JAGSHC01. The sequence goes on from CALAGR010000189.1 coordinate 5,916, forward strand.
CGTGCCGACGTCCACCCAGCGGGACGAGCCGGAGTGGAACGACGAGGAGCTGGCCCAGGAGCGCATGCTGGAGTTCATGCAGCCGGTGGATGTCGATGAGGCCCCCGAGGGCAGCTCCGGCTTCTCCCGCCGAGGCAGCCTGTCGGGCACGTTCCCGGCGGTCGCTGCGGTGCGCACCGCGGCGCCGCAGCGCGAAGCGGCGCAGGGGGCGAGCGGGCAGAGCGCCGGCGCGTCGGCCACGTCCAGCAACGGCGGCGGGGGCCGGCCGGTGGTGCATGCGATCCGCACGGCTCAAGCCCAGGGCTACACGGGCGATCCGTGCCCGACCTGTCAGGCCCTGACGCTGGTGCGCAACGGCTCCTGCCTGAAGTGCACGAGCTGCGGAGGCACGACCGGCTGCAGCTGATCCCCCCAGCGGTCTGGGGAAACGCGGGGACGCCCCGGCGGCTTCGGCTACCGGGGCGTCCTTGCGTCCGGACCACTCCGCGGCCAACTCGTCGCTGCCGGGTCCGACGTCAGGCTGATCGGCGCTCGGGCCCCAGCACCAGACGCGCCGCCACCGCCCCCACCACGGCCACCACCGCCCAGCCGATGCACGAGGCGGGTCCCTGCAGCAGCCCCGCGCCGACCGTGAAGATCGCCGCCACCAGGGCCACCGCGCCGCACAGCCAGGCCACCGCGATGCGCGCGAGCTCGCCGCCGGGCCCCGGATCTGCCTCCCCCAGGGCCGCGCGAACCGGCCCCCACGCCCCCGGGGGACGCACGCGGCTATAGAACGCCTTGAGCGTGTCCATGTCCGACGGGCCGAACCAGGCCACCGCGGCCATCGAGCCCACCACCCCTGCGGTGACCGACGCGCCCAGCACGTACTCCCACTGGGCCTGGGGCGCGAAGACCGCCGCGCCGCTGGCCACCACCAGGGAGCCCAGGGCGCCGGCCATCTCCGCGGGCGCGTTGATCCGCCACCACAGCCAGCGAAGCAGGACCGGCAGGCCCATGCCCGAGCCCAGCGCGGCGACGAACTTCCAGGCCCGCTCCACCGAGTCGATGCGGGTGGCCACCAGCACCGCGGCCACGGCGAAGACCAGCGTGAAGATCCGGCCCACCAGGACCTCTTCCCGGGCCGACGCGCCCGGCCGGATCAGCCGGGGCCACACGTCGTGCGCCACGTAGCTCACCCCCCAGTTCAGGTGGGTGTCCACGGTGGACATGAACGCCGCGAGCAGCGACGCGATGAGGATCCCCAGCATGCCCGGGCGCAGCAGCACCGCCGCGGCGACGGGGTAGGCCATCTCCCGGTCCGCGGCGACCAGGGCGCCGGCCGCGAACCGCTCGGTCTCCGCGCCGGGCGGGAACAGCAGCAGACCCGCCAGACCCACCAGGATCCAGGGCCACGGCCGCACGACGTAGTGCATGACCACGAAGATCCCCGCCGCCTGCCGCGCCTCGTCCGGGGACCGCGCCGCCAGCAGGCGCTGGGCGATGTAGCCGCCCCCGTCCCCCATGGGGTGCGCCCACCAGCGCATCAGCAGATACACGCCGAACGCCTGCAGGGGCAGGTAGCCCAGCGACCGCCCCACGGGGTGGAAGGCCAGGATCTCGGCCGCCCGCTCGGGGCCGAAGCGGGTGTGCAGGCCCGTCACCAGGCCGTCCAGCCCACCCACCGCCTGCACCGCCGCCACCGCCAGGGCGACGGCCCCGAACAGCGCGAGGGCCAGCTGCACCAGATCGGTCCACACCACGCCCCGCAGGCCCCCGAGCATGGAGTAGCCCGCGGCCAGGGCCACCAGCAGCACGATGGTGAGGAACTCGTCGACCCCGCCCAGGGTGCCCCCGACGGGCCACCAGCCGCTGATCCAGCCGTGCAGCCCCGGCGTCCACAGGTCCCAGCGGGCGAAGGGCGCGGCGATCTTCTGCATCGCCCGGATCACCCACCCGAGCACCACAGCGTTGTAGAGCAGCGCGAAGAACACGGCCTTGAGGGATCGCAGCGCGCTGCCCCCCTGCCCTCCGTAGCGCAGCTCCGCGAACTCCGCGTCGGTCACCACGGCGCTGCGTCGCCACAGCCGTGACCAGAACAGGAACATGCCGACATGGGCGATGCCCATCGACCACCAGAACCAGTTGGCGGCGATGCCCTTGCCGGCGACCATCGCCGAGATGGCCAGCGGGGTGTCCGCGGCGAAGGTCGTGGCCACGATGGAGATCCCGACGAGCCAGCCCGGCAGGCTGCGGTCCGCCACGAAGTACGACGCGCCGCTTCCGCCGGCCTTCCTGGACGCGGCGAGCCCCGCGATCAGCGCGATCACGAGCCACCCCAGAACCAGGCCAAGGTCCAGGGGGCTCAGCTGCACGAGCCTGTTCCAGATACGTTCGCCATGCAGCGATGTTAGCGTTCGCACCGTGCTGGAGCCCTGGACCCCGGCCGCGTTGTCCCCGACGCGGCTTCGAGCGCTCGCGGTGCGGCACGGCGTGGACCTCGAGCCGCAGCTGCCCGACCCGGCCCCCGCGTACGTGGATCCCGAAGGAGCGCTGCACCCCGCCCTGACCGAACCTCTGGGCTCGCTGCTGCTGCACTCCTGGCCAACCCCCGGCGCCCGCGCGGCCCTGGTGGGCCGGCTCCTGTCCGAGCCGGGCCGCCCCGACCCGTCGGATCCGCAGGACCCGTTCGTGCGCCTCGTCCGCTTCGCCGACCAGCAGCACATGGAGCCGGAGGTCCGCGGGGCCCTGGCGCTGCTGCTGATCCGAGGATGGCTCGCCCACGAGCAGAAGGCGCACCGGCCGGTGCTGCCCGATCCCGTGCGTGCCCTGCAGGATCCGGACCTGGACGCCTGGCGCCACAAGCGCGCGCGGCTGGATGACACGCCGTGGCGGGAGCTCCTCGACACCGTGAGCCGGTGCGCCGAGCAGATCGGCGAGCACGAGGCGCTGGCCTTCGAAGGGGTGGTGGTGGCGGCCGGCGCACGCTGGCTGCCCGTGTACGCGAGGTGGTGGGACGCGGCCCGGCTGCTCGGTCCCCAGGAGCGGATCCCGCGCGATCCGGAGGCGCTGCACGCGGCCCTGACACAGGTGCGCCAGGCCATGGCGACGGTGCTGGGCATGCCCGCCGAGACCTCCATCAGCGGCCTGTTGACGGCCGCCATGAGTCAGGGCTGCTCCGCGGAGGCGGCCTTCGTCGAGATCGTGGTGGCCCGCCCGGACGGCGCCATCACCGCGAAGTGGTTGCTCGAGCGGCAGATCCGGTCGATGCGCAACCTGCTCACGGCCACGCGCCAGCACTCGCTGGAGCTGCACCGGCTGCTGCGGGAGTCCGACGTGCTGCGTCTGGTCGCCCACGTGGGCTGGCGGGTGGCGCTGCTCGAGCTGTGGCTGGCGGACAGCACGGGCGCCCCGACCACCGCCGCCGAAGCCGAGCTGCTGGCGATCCCGGATCCGCCTCACGCCACCACCCTCGCCGCGGGCCTTGGTCGGGTGCGCGGAATGGTGCTCCTGCGACGCCTGCGACGGGGCGACAGGACCGGCGCCGAGGTCCTGGCCCGCGGCGCCCTGCTCCTGGCCCCGGAGGAGTTGGCGGTGCGCATCACCCACAACGACCTGCGGTTCGGGGCCGGGGCCCGGGATCAGGCCCTGCTCACCTCGCTGCGCGAGGAGCACGCGCGCTGGGACTCGCTCTCGGTGTGCGTGATGGGGGCGCGGGTCGCCGAGGACCTGGGCGATCTGGGGCGGGCGCGCCACTTCCGAGACGATCTCGTCGAGCGCGCGCGGCTCCGCCCCGGCGCCGACCGCTGGCTGCTCGCGGTGGGGGAGGCCCTGCGGTCCCCGAAGCGACGGCAGGACGCGGCGCTGCTCGACACCCTGCTGGAGCGCGCTCCGCCGCCCCCCCACCAGGACTCGTCCTTGTCGCGACTGCTTCTGGGACCCGAAGACAGCCTCGGCGAGGCCGTGACCGATGCCGAGGAGGCGCTGCTGGGGGCCCGGCTGGCCCTGACCGCCGACGACGACACCACCACCGCGGCGGTGCCCGCGATCTCCACGAGGAAGCGCGGCCCCGCCTGGGAGCGCATCGTGCACGCTGGCGCCCCCGCCGAGCCGGGGCCCCAGTGGGAGTGGCTGCAGCGGCTGCGGGCCGCCGCCGAGGAGCTTCGGCGTCCACCGGCGAGCGCGGCGCTGCGGGCGCTGTCCTGCGCGCTGAGCCGCGCCGCAGACATGGACCTGGCCGTCGCCGTGGACCCGCCGGAGCTGACCGGAGCGGCCCTGCACGCCCTGACCCAGGCGGATCCCGCCGGCGCCGCGCTGCGATGGATGGCCCAGGCGAGGACCCTGGAGGCCGCGCTGCGGGGCCCCCGGGAGGCCCGGCTGCACAAGGAGCTGCGCC